>JAEUJS010000226.1 GCA_016792935.1 Archangium sp.
GAGCGCGTCGTCGTACCGGCCCAGTTCCTCGTACGAGACGCTGAGGTGCAGCCAGTCTTCGAGGGTTCGTTTCTCGGCCGGCACGCGCTCGGTGACGGTGACGACCGTCTCATCGTCTTCCACGCGCAGCGCCGCAGCGACCAGCTCATCGCGTTCGACGGAATTGTTCTGCTCGGTCCGGAAGAGCATGTTGCTCGCGGCGCGCGGAAGGTGCGGCGGAATGCTGCGCAGGATGTGCACTGCGAACTCACCCGGAGCCTTCTCGTGGAGGTCGCTCAACCCCGAGCTCAGACACTCGTCGCAGATGCTCGCCACGTCTCCCGGAATCAGGTGGCGCACGTCTTCTTTGGGGCGATGGCAGAAGCTGCAGCCGCGCTCGGGCTGCGAGTGAATCCACAGGGCGCCGAACAAGATGGCGACGATCAACGACATGCCTGCTGCGACCTGGAAGAACGGCAGCAACAGGCAGAACGCGATCGCTGCGGTGATGCTCACCCCGAGGATCACCTTGCGCGTCGCCGGAGCGGCCTGGAAAAGCGTGATCGCCACGGGGCGTCACTCCTTGAAGAACTCCACGAAGCCCGCATTCCTTCCAACTCCGCCGAAGCCCATGACGCGACCGTCGGGCAACGAGACCAACGACGAACCCGCGCGACCGCCCGCAGCGAAATGAGCGTCGTCGGTTCCGCTCACCGCATCGTAGACGTGCGTCCACTTGCCGCTGGTCGTGCACTGGCAGCTGTTGGGCTCATCGACGATCAACAGTCTTCCGCTCGGCAGACTGGCCATGAGCGCGCGAGGGAAGTCAGCCGGCGACGGAGAGACCGGGCCCGGCAAAGTGGACCACCACAGCGTCGCGCTGGAATCGAGCTGCGTCGGTGCTCCAGTGCCAGTTCGCGAGAAGAGCGTTCGCGCGGCGTCGAGACGTACCGTGTTTGGGAAGCCGTGCGCCGCGGGCATCAGCTGGCCTGACGTCCAGGTGGCAGTCCCGAGGTCAAAGACCTGAACGAGGTTCGTCGCCGGTCTGACGGACACGCTGTTGTCCGCGATGGTCCCTCCCGCGACGACGATGCGAGCGCCATCAATGCTGATGACCGCGGGCGTTTCGACTGGGCTGGGCAGCGAAGGCACGACAGTCCAACGCTCAGTCACCGGATCAAAGAGGCGCACCGCAGAGCCGTCGGCTTCATTGCCAAGGACGAAGATTCGCCCATCGTCGAGACGCGCGCTGCGATGCGCGCTCAGTGAGTCAAGAGCCGAGATCGGTCGCCACTGTTTCGAAGCGACCGATAGGACGCTCGGCGTGCTGTTGGCGAAGAGCACATGTCCGTTCCCGAGCGCGATCATTTCTCCTTCCGGCGCTGCATCGAGTTCAGTCCAGGTGCCTGAGGCAAGTTCGATCAGACTCAGCGTGTTCTCATACCGAATGACGACGTGCCCGGCTTCGGTGACGGCCGCGACGGCGTTCAGCGGCCGCATCTTCAGTGTGTTTGCGCGAGGGTCGTAAAGCGAATGGAACGCCCGACCGGCTGTCGCGCCACCGCTCATTCCAACTTCGAGCAAGCGGCCGTCCATCAGTGAGGCGATGGCTGGTCTGAAGTGCCCCGAGACAGAGGTCGACCAGGTCGAGGTCGCTCGGTCGAAGAAAGCGATTTGGTAGTTGGCGCGAAGAACTGCGCCTCCGGGCACTGGAAAGAGCCTGAGCCAATCGAACGTCTCAGGCGTGAATGGAAGCGCTGCGGAGACGCTCGCTGTGGCTCCGTTGGTGAGGTCCACGAGCCAGGATCCCGAGGGGTTCACGACCAGAACCTCTGATGCACCCGTTGGTGCGATGGGCGCGCATGGTGCCGTTGTCGGAACGTTGCGCCACCCACTCGATTCGCGAATCCAGAGCCCGTCAGGCGCTGAGGCGACCGCTTTTCCATCGACCACGGTGAGCGAACACGAGCCAGAAACCGGGGCGAGGACCCAACCAAAGGAGCCGAGTTCCCAGAGCGTCGATGACGCGGCGCGCACGATGACGGCGCCGCTCGCGTTGACGCCCTGGTGCACTCTGGGTTGATGGTTTGCGAGTTCAGGGAAGTCTGGCCCCGGGGTCCATGAGTTCGTCGTGGGGTCGAAGGTCTCGACGGCCTGCCGTCGCCGACCACCGATCACCATCACCCGCCCATCGTCCAGCGCAACGCTGGCGTGGTGTGAGTGTTCGTTCGCCATGTCCGCAACGTCGGTGAACGTGTCAGTCGCCGGATCGTAGAGCTCAGCGATTGCAGGGTTGGTGATGAGGTACGAGCTTCCAGTGATGAGCACGCGGCCGTTCGGGAGGCGAACGGCATCTGCTTCGCTGTGCACTCGCGGCTCGCGCGGGTTCTTGAGCCAGACGTTGGCGACGACCTGTTGACTGACCGTCTGTGAGACCGTCGTGCCAGCAGCGCTCGTGATCGTCGCAGTGAGGTCGAACGGTCCGATCGCAGAAGGTGAGCGGTACCGCACGACCGGCTGATCTGCAGGACCGACGATTTGCGCATCGCCCGACACGGCCCACGTCACCGTGCAGTGGGTGCAGACGGGTGTCGACGCGGCGGTCGCATCGGATCGGAAGACTGAGCGCTGCGCGAAGATGTCTGGACGCGAGGGTGGGGCGATCACGAAGACGAAGTGCTCGACGAGAAACCGCACGCCGTCCAGCGACCCGAGTAGGCGGATGGTGATTCGGCCGGGCTGTGACGCCGAGAACTCCATCGTCTCGGGTGACGAGTTGACGACGCGCGCACCGTCAACGGACCACTCGAGCGCCGTACCTGGCGCGAAAACGGCCCGCGCGACTGCTGGGCGATCGATCTCGACGAAGTCCGGCGCGACGAGCTGAAGCTCGAATGGCCGCGGCCCGAATTCTTCGATGAGTTCGATCGTTTGCGTGACGGAAGAACTGCCGGAGCTCACGACACACGACCACGAACCGAAGTCTGACTGCACGACCGGGCCGACCTCGACTGTCGCCTCGGTGCCGCGGGTGACGCCCGCGTGGATCCAACGGTACGAGATCGGCTCAGGCCCCTCGGCGTGAATGCTCAGCGTGATGAACGCGCCGACGAGCGCGAATTCGTTCTCGAGGGGCCCGACCGAGAACGGCTTCGGCTGCGGCGAAGGTGGTTCGCACGCGATGAGGAGCGTGGCGAGGACCAGCATGCTCCCGCGAAGAACCATTGAGAGGGAGCCTAGCGGGGCCAAATAAGAAAAGCGGCTCCGGTTTCCCGAAGCCGCCTCCCCCTCCCGAGATCAACTGACAGGTCCCGCTCTTCGCCTCGACCCGTCTGGAGCTCTTCGGCTCCTTGTCTCAATTCCGTTGTGGGTCAGTGACCCACTCGAAACCCAACGTGTGCAGAAAATTCAGCTGCAGCCCGTCGTCGCGCCGCAGTTGTGGCACTTGTAGCAAGCGCCATTGCGCACGGTGATGGTGCCGCAGACCGGGCACGGCGGCGCATCAGCCTGGTTCAAGAACGCCGACTTCGCATCTGAGTGGGCCGACGGAGTGGAGACCACCGGCTTCGGAGCGCTCGGAGGAGCCACGGCGGACACCTTCTTCGCCTCGGCCTCCATCACGCTCTCGGTCTGACCTTCCTGCGGCAGGAACTTCAGCGACAGCCACCGGAAGATGTAGTCGGTGATCGACTTGGCGATCGGCAGATCGGGGTTGTTGGTGAAGCCCGACGGCTCGAAGCGCGTGTGGCTGAACTTGTCGCTCAGCACCTTGAGCGGCACGCCGTACTGCAGCGAGAGCGAGATGGCGGTGGCGAACGAGTCCATCAGGCCGGACACCGTGCTGCCTTCCTTCGCCATGGTGATGAACAACTCACCGGGCTGGCCATCTTCGTACATGCCGACCGTGAGGTAGCCCTCGTGACCCGCGATGCTGAACTTGTGGGTCAGCGCGCGGCGCTCGTCGCTCAAACGCTTGCGCGCGATGCGCTCGACGACGATCTGCGGGGCCACCGGAACGGCCTCGACCTTCTTCGCTTCCTTCGAGGTGTTCAGCGGCTGGCTGCGCTTGCACCCATCGCGGTACACGGCGACCGCCTTCAGGCCCGCGCGCCACGATTCCATGTACGCGGCTTCGATGTCTTCGACCGTGCACTCGTTGGGCAGGTTGACGGTCTTCGAGATCGCACCCGAGAGGAAGGGCTGCGCCGCGCCCATCATCTTGATGTGACCCATGTAGTGGATCGAGCGAACGCCCTTCGCCGGGCGGAACGCGCAGTCGAACACGCTCAGGTGCTCCGCCTTCAGACCCGGGGCGCCCTCGATGGTGTCGTTCTTGTCGAGGTAGCTGATGATCGACTCGATCTCAGTGCTCGAGTACCCGAGCTTCTGGAGCGCGAGCGGGACCGTCTGGTTGACGATCTTGAGCATGCCGCCGCCGACCAGCTTCTTGTACTTGATGAGCGCGATGTCGGGCTCGATGCCCGTGGTGTCGCAATCCATCATGAAGCCGATGGTGCCCGTCGGAGCCAGCACGGTGACCTGCGAGTTGCGGTACCCGAACTGCTCGCCGGCCTGCAGCGCCTCGTCCCACACTTCTTTTTGGGCGGCCGCCAGGCGGGCATCGTCGACCACGGGCAGCTGGTACGCCGCCTTGCGGTGCTTGCGGATGACGCCGAGCATCGGCTCGCGGTTGACCGCGTACCCGGCGAACGAGCCCAGGTTCTCGGCGATCTTCGCGCTCTGGTAGTACGCCCGGCCGCCCATGAGCGAGGTGACCGCTCCGGCGTACGCACGCCCTTCATCAGAATCGTACGCCACGCCCTGCGCCATCAGCAGCGCGCCGAGGTTGGCGTAGCCGAGGCCCAGCGGGCGGAAGTCGTGCGAGTTCACCGTGATCTTGTCGGTGGGGTACTTCGAGAAGCCGACGATGATCTCCTGGCCGAGCAGGGTGATGTCGACCGCGTGCTTGAACGCCTCGACGTCGAACTCGCCGTCGATGGTTCGGAAGTGCATCAGGTTGAGCGACGCCAGGTTGCACGCCGTGTCGTCGAGGAACATGTACTCGGAGCACGGGTTGCTCGCGTTGATGCGCGCCGTCTTCGAGCTGGTGTGCCAGTCGTTGATGGTGGTGTCGAACTGCAGACCCGGATCGCCGCACTGCCACGCCGCCTGCGAGATCTCGCGGAAGATGTCGCGCGCCCGGTAGGTGTCGACGATCGAGCCGTCACGCACCGCGCGGGTGGAATAGCTGCGGTCCTGCTCGACGGCCTTCATGAAGTCGTCGGCCACGCGAACGGAGTTGTTCGAGTTCTGGAAGAAGACGGAAGAGTACGCCTCGCCGTTGAACGACGGGTCGTAGCCCGCATCGATGAGCGCGTGCGCCTTCTTCTCTTCGACGACCTTGCACTTGATGAACTCGAGGATGTCGGGGTGCTCGGCGTTGAGGATCACCATCTTCGCCGCGCGACGGGTCTTGCCGCCCGACTTGATGACGCCGGCGAACGCGTCGAAGCCCTTCATGAAGCTGACCGGGCCAGACGCCGTGCCGCCGCCGCGCAGATTTTCCTTCGACGAACGGATGGGCGAGAGGTTGGAACCCGTGCCCGAGCCGAACTTGAAGAGCATGCCTTCGGTCTTGGCCAGCCCGAGGATCGATTCCATCGAGTCTTCGACCGAGTTGATGAAGCACGCGCTGCACTGCGGGTGGGTCTCGACGCCCACGTTGAACCAGACGGGCGAGTTGAAGGCGACCTTTTGGCGGAGCAACAGGTGCGTCAGCTCGGCGTGGAACGCGTTCTTCGCCTCGGTGGAAGCGAAGTAGCCACCGGTCTCGCCCCAGCGGGTGATGGTGTTGACGACGCGGCCGACGAGCGAACGCACCGACGACTCACGCTCCGGCGTACCCGGCGTGCCGCGGAAGTACTTCGACGCGACGACATTGGTGGCCAGCATCGACCACGACTTGGGGATCTCGATGTTCTTCTGCTCGAAGACGACCTTGCCGTCTTCACCGGTGATCGACGCGGAGCGGTACTCCCAGGCGATTTCGTCTGCCGGATCGACTCCGACGGTCGTGAAGTAGCGGGGCACATCGAGCCCCTGCGCCTTCCCGCCGCGCGGAACAGCACGGGCATCGACAGGAATGACGGACGAAACAACGCCAATAGGAGTGGCCTTCTCCATAGTATTTCCCCTCAAGTAACGCGGACGGCAGGTTGGTGTTTGTTTGCTGGCAGTGTGTTGCGCGGGACGAGAGATCCCTGTCCGGCTTGGAGGACCGAGCCGGTGGCGCGAAAGTCGCGAAAGGTAGGATGTTTCGTGCTCCGGAGCCCCTCCAGCTCCGTTCCAGACCGGCTTGGGGCCGGCGTGGGGGCGCGACTTATGCCTTTCGTCTCGTCCACGTGTCAAGCGTCTCATCACAAGATGTGGTGTCAAATTTTCTTCCGATACCCAAGACTTAGGGGGTTTTTGCCGAAGTGCTACAGGCCTGAATCGCGCGGAAGGCGGAAAATCGGCTCTGGCTGCGATGGGATCACCATGTGCGACGATCCCTCCATGAATGGATCTGATTTGAGGGGTCATGACGATACATGACTTTTCATACGGGGTACCCAGATCGGGTACGCGAGTTTGCTGATTGTACGTGTCATTCGGTGATCAACTTTCCCTCGGACGTCCTCAGCGGGAAGGCGGCAAATCGCGTTTTTGCGCGGCCCGCACCATTGGCGCGAGAGCCGTACGATGGCGCGGCAAAAACAAAAGCGAACGGTCGAACGGAGCGCTGGGCTATTTCTGCGGCCCGATGCCTCCTCCGTACAACCGACACCTCTTCATCTGCACCAATCGACGCCCTGACGGCTCTCCGAAGGGCTGCTGCGCGAGCAAAGGGAGCGAGGAGCTGCGGCTCGCCTTCAAGAAGGAACTCGACGCGCAGGGCGTGACGGGCTGCCGGGCGAACTCAGCGGGCTGCCTCGACGCATGCGAGCGCGGCATGGCGATGGTCGTCTACCCCGAAGGCGTCTGGTACGGCCCGGTCAGCAAGGACGACGTGAAGGAGATCGTCAGCTCGCACATCGTCGGCGGGAAGCCCGTCGAGCGCCTGGTGATGCAGCCGATCGTGGCGCGGAAGAAGGATTGAGCTCTGCGACCACTGTCTGAATTTGGTCGTTGCTCTGCAGCGTCGCGAGCCGCTGACGTGCCTTGAGGGTGGTGGTGGGGTAGGGTTTTTGGGCCAAGCCAAACGTCCGGCGTGCCCCTGTTCTTCGAGCGAATTCTGTTCAGGTGACCACTGCGTGAATCTGGTTGTTCTGACGGCCAATTTCAGACACTGGTCGACCCTGCGTCGAAGACCGAGCGCCTTGAGGCCACTTTTCGTTCGCGGAGAGGGGCACGCGCGCCGTTCGGCACGACGCGAGTCACTCACCACCACCGACCTTCAGGAATTCAGCGCTCAGTCGCCTTCAGACTCGTCTGACTCGTCTTCCCCGTCGGTGGCGTCCTTCCCGCCCTTGTTGCGCGTGAAGAAGTGGTGGAGGCCAATCGCCTTCACCTGCTTCGCATCGGGGAAGGTCTTCAACCGGTAGCGCAGCGGCCAGTAGCTCGTGTCGGCCTTCATCTTCGAGCCGGCGATCTTCACCACGGTGTCCCACGGAGCGGCGGCGATCACGCGATCCGGCTCCGGGCGATCGATGTCCACCAGCACGATGAAGTCGGCCCTGGGCATCAGCGTGTCAGCGCCCTTGGTCCACACCGCGTAGGTGAACTGCTTGCCGTCGTCGTCCTCGGTGAACAGCGTGGTGCCGACGAAGATGTCGGTGCCGTCCTTGTCGAACTTCTCGTCGAACGCCTTCTTCTGCTCGTTGGCGTCGCCCGCGGTGGCCTGCATGCGCAGCTCGGCGAAGCGCGAGTTCTTCGGCGGAATCCACGGCGTGAAGCCGCTGGCTGTCACCACCCAGCCACGCCCCGAATTCGCGCGCGGGAGCTCGAGGTACTGATCGACCAGCTCAGCCGCGGCTTCCTGGCCGTCGACGTCCTTGGTGCCGGTCACGATCAGGTGATCGCGCTGCGGGAGGAAGACGATGGGGTCTCCCTTCACCTTGAGCCTGCGGATGGTCTCGGTCAGCAGCGCGCGGCCCACGTCGTGGTTGTCAGCCCACTGCGATTCCCACACGCCCTCAGAAGGACTCGTGAAGCCCTTCTTCGCGCTGCGAGCGGCGAGCTGCTTCTTGCCCTCGAGGAAGGCCTCTTCTTCGTCGATGCCCCACGCCTTCAGATCGTCGGGCGTCAGGTACTGCATCTTGTTCGGCCCGTCGTAGACCACGACCTCGAGGAGATCGTCGGCGAGCTTCTTCGACACCGGCATCTGGGCGTCCGGAGCGCGCACCGGGAGCAGTTCCATGGTGATGCGATCGCGGACGGTCACGAGCACCTGGCCCTTCGCCGCGTTCCAGCTCTCGGGCAAATCGGCCGCGCCGTAGCTCTTCGAGAAGTTCTCGACGAAGTCGAGGCGCTCGTCGTCGTCCCTGGCCTGGTATTCCTCGTAGAGGTTGCCGAGCTCGATCTGCTCGCCTCCGTTGTTTGCGAGGCGGAAGCGTTTGCGATCGAACGAGAAGCCTGGGTGCCCGTCGATCTCGAGCTGCGAGATCATTTCCTGGGCGAAGCGCTCACGCAGTTCCTGATCTTCGGTGCGCGGCACGTTGACCGGCGGAGGCGCGTCGTCGTCATCGTCGGACGTGGGCGTGAAGTCGTCGTCATCGACGCTCGCCGTCTTCGAGCCGCCGTCGAAGCTGAACTTGCCGCCGAGCTTCGCCTTCTGCTCGTTGTAGGCAGTGTAGGCACCGAAGGCCATGAACAGGCCGCAGCAGGCGAGCCCTCCGAACAAGAGGAGGAGGACCACGCCCAGCACGGTCTTCGTGTTCTGCGGCTGCGGCTGCGGAGGTGGTTGCGAGTAGGGCTGGGGCGTCACGGTCGGCGCAGATTAGCTGCGACGACGCTCCCCGCCGAGCAACCAAAGCAGGTTCAGGAAGAGGTTGATGAAGTCGAGGTAGAGCGTGAGCGCGCCCGTCACCGCGATCGACATCGCGCTCGAGTGCCCCGATTCAGCGTGGAAGCGGCGCAGACGCTGCGTGTCGTACGCAGTCAGGCCACCGAACACGAGCACCGCCGCGCAGCTCTTCACGAAGGCCAGCGCGTCGCTCTGCAAGAAGAGGTTCACGATGCCGGCGATGACGACGCCGAACAGGCCGATGAGCAGGAACGTCGCCATGCCGCTCAGATCGCGCTTCGTCACCGTGGCGAAGACGCTGAGGGCGGCGAACGCACCGGCGGCGACTCCGAAGGCGAGCCCGATGGTGCCGAGCTTGAACGCCAGGAAGATCACCGAGAGCGTGACGCCGTTGAGCGCGGAATAGAGGAGAAACAGAAACGCCGACATCGGCCCGCTCACGCGCGTGGACAGGAAGCTGAGCGCCATCACCACCACCAGCTGCACGATGATCAGCGGCCAGTAGAAGGGCAGCAGTGACGTGGCGAGCGCGACGTTGGAGCCGATGCCCCACGCGATGGCGCCCGTCAGGCCGAGGCCGACGAACATCCACCAGTACACGCGCTGCATGAAGGACCGCGAAGCTTCGGTGCGCTGCGGATCACCGAAGCGCAGATCAGCCCTCGGGGGGAACCGGTAGTCGTTCTGAGAGTTCGGGTATCGCATGCGAACGACGTAAAGCAGCGTTGGTGCCGCGCCAGTGCGCCCTCGGCCATTTGGTCAGGAGCGGATTCCGCGGCGCCAATGCGTCACACTGCGCACGAATGACACGAATCATCAGTTGCGCTGTTGGTCTCGTCGCGATGGCCGCTCTGGCTGGAGTCGGCATGGAGCAGGCGCTCGCCAACGCCGGCCCCGCGGTGATGATCAAGGACACCAACTGCTCGATCGTGATCGTCGAGGTGGTCGAGCTCGCAGATCGAAAGTTCACCAACTCTGATCCGCCCGAGGGGTTCGTGCTGGTGAAGGAGTCACTGCGCGGCGACGTGAAGCTCGAGAAGCTCAAGGCGCGCTGGAGGCCGTACCCGCACGGCTACGACACGCCGAACCCCGCGGGCGTCAAGAAGTGGCAGGAAGCGGCGTTCGAGGGGCCTCCGGTGGTCGGGCGCACGGCGATTCTGCTCGGGCGCGTGCTCGACGACGGCCACTTCGAGGTGATGGTGCGCGGGGAGCTCCCCATCGAAAAACGCGAGTGGGTGCTCAAGCAGCTCGCGCACGCGAAGAAAACGAAGCCCTGACCCGGGTTCGAGTTTTTCCGCGACATCGCCGTTGGCCCGTCGTACGCGCGAGCCATGGCGACCTTGCGGCATGGCGGCGATCACCTCGCGGAAGTCCTCTCGAAGTGGAACATCAAGGCGGTCTTCACGCTCTGCGGCGGTCACATCTCGCCGATCCTCGTGGGCTGCGAAGCGCGCAACATCAAGGTCGTCGATTGCCGCGACGAGCGGAACGCGGTCTTCGCCGCCGACGCCTACGCGCGCATGACGGGTCTGCCGGGAATCGCCGCGGTGACTGCGGGTCCCGGTGTCACCAACACGCTCACCGCCGTGAAGAACGCACAGCTCGCGCAGTCGCCGGTGGTGTTGCTCGGTGGAGCGACGGCCACCGTGCTGCGAGGCCGCGGCGCGTTGCAGGACATCGATCAGATGTCGCTGGTGCACTCGGCGGTGAAGTGGTCGGCGCGCGTCACGACGGTGAAGGCGCTGGGGCCCACGCTGGAGCGCGGAATCAAGGAAGCGATGGGCGGCGTGCCCGGCCCGGTGTTCATCGAGGTCCCGGTCGACGTGCTGTACCCGGAGTCGCTGATCCGCGAGATGTTCATCAAGGAGACCGGCGTCGAGAACCCGAAGACCATCGGTCAGCGCGCGCTGAAGACGTACCTGCAGGCGCACCTCTTCCGTCAGTTCCATCAGCCGCACGTCGATCTCGAGGCGATCAAGGACCTGGTGCCCGAGCTGCCGAACCGCGAGCGCGCGACGGTCATCGGCCAGGCGGCGAAGTTGCTCTCGAAGGCGAAGCGGCCGGCGCTGGTGGTCGGCTCTCAGACGATGGTGAACGTGAAAGACGCGCACGCGATCGCGCGGGCGATCGAGGCGCTCGGCATTCCGGTGTGGCTCGGCGGTACCGCGCGCGGCTTGTTGGGTCGCAACAACCCGCTCCAGTTCCGTCATGCGCGCGGCAAGGCGCTCAAAGAGGCCGATGTGGTCGTGGTGTGCGGGTTCCCGTTCGACTTCCGCATGAAGTACGGCTTCGGCATCGGCGGGAAGACGAAGATCATCGCCGCGAATCTCTCGTCGGGGGAGCTCACCAAGAACCGCAAGGCCGACATCGCGGTGCGCATGCACGCCGGCAAGTTCCTCGAGGAATTGAGCGCGCTGGTGAAGCCGCAGGCCGAGTGGTCGAGCTTCATCGCCGACTGCAAGAAGCGCGAAGACGCGCGCGACCATGAGATCGCCTCCAAGGCCAGGACGAGCGGAGAGAAGGTCGACCCGATTCACTTCTTCCAGCGGCTCGAGCAGCAGTTGTCGGACGACTCGGTGCTGGTGGTGGACGGCGGCGATTTCGTGGCGACGGCGGCGTACATCTTGAAACCGCGCAGCCCGTTGTCGTGGCTCGACCCCGGGGTGTTCGGCACGCTCGGCGTGGGTGGTGGCTTCGCGGTCGGCGCATCGACGGTGCGGCCGAAGAGCGAGGTGTGGATCATCTACGGCGACGGCTCGAGCGCGTATTCGTTGAGCGAGTTCGACACCTTCGTGCGGCATGGCTACGCGCCCATCGCGGTGATCGGCACCGACGCGTCGTGGCAACAGATCGCGCGCGATCAGGTGACGTTGCTCGGCTCGGCGATCGGCACCGGCCTTCGCATGACGTCGTACGAGAAGGTCGCTGAGGGTTACGGCGGCAAGGGTTTGTTGCTCACCGACCCTCGCAAGATCGACGAGACGATCGCCGAGGCCAAGAAGTTGTCGAAGAGCGGGGTGCCGGTCTGCATCAACGTGCACATCGCGAAGACCGACTTCCGCGAAGGCTCGATCTCGATCTGACGTCCGAGGTCATCGCAATCAGTTCGAGTCGTGGTGACACTGTCGGCATGAAACGAGTCGAACTCAGCCAGGGCCCGATCCACTACCGAGACGTCGGCGAAGGGCCGGTGTTGCTCTTTGTGCACGGCCTGCTGGTGAACGGTCGGCTCTGGGAACCGGTGCTCGAACGGTTGAGCAAGACCCACCGCTGCATCGCGCCCGATTGGCCGATTGGAGCGCACTCCGAGCCGATGAAGGAGGACGCGGATCTCTCGTCGTTCGGGCTCGCGCGGCTGATCGCCGACTTCATCGCCGCGCTCGATTTGCGCGACGTGACGCTGGTGGGCAACGACAGCGGCGGCGCGCTCTCGCAATTCACGGTGACGCGGCATCCGGAGCGGATCTCGAAGCTGGTGCTCACCACCTGCGACGCGTTCGAGGTCTTTCCGCCGCTGATGTTCCGCTACCTGGTGTGGGTGGCGAAGTTGCCCGACGCGGTGATGGGCGTGCTCGCGAAGTCGATGGACCTCGTGCCCGCGTTTCGTCGGCTGCCGATGGCCTACGGAGATCTCACGAAGAAGCGCCTCGACGACGGGCTGATCGCGGCGTGGGCGAAACCAGCGCTCGACGCGCGAATTCGTCGCGACACGTCGAAGTTCCTGCGCTCCATCGATCCGCAGCAGTTGATCGAAGCCGCTGACAAGCTGAAGGACTTCGCGGGTCCGATTCATCTGATCTGGACACCCGAGGACACGTACTTCCCGGTGTCGCTCGCGCATCGGCTCCAAGAGAAGTTGCCCAACGCGAAGCTCGATCTGATCGAGAACGCGCAGGTCTTCGTGGCGCTCGATCAACCCGATCGCCTCGCAGAGTTGTTGGCGCACTGATCCGGGTCAGGGTGAGCGAGCACGCACGTGAGCGCCCATCATGTCGCTCGCGATCCCTCAGCTCGACGCTCGACCCTTCCATCGCATGCGCGCACTCAACGCGCGTCGCGGAGGCGAACTCGTCCGCCACGCCGATTCCACAGAGGACGACGAACTCTCGAGTGCGGGCGAACTTCCTCCGCTCGAGAAAATCGGAGTGATCCTCGCCGGAGATCTCTTCGCGGTCCCCGACAAGCGCGGCGCCGCCGGATCGGTGCTGAACGTCGACGGACGCGTGGTCGTGCTGAGCCGTGCATGAATGAGCCTGTGGCCGAATCCTGTGTTGGACACGGGAAATGGCCTCGCGGGCAGGCGAATCCCGTGTTTCGACTTCGAATTCGCCACCGTGAGAACGATCGCTCGAAGCCGCGACCGTCGAAGCCGGCTCAGGCGGCGCCGAAGCCAGCACCAACCGCGAGACCAGCGCTCGAAAATGAGAGGCACGCGTGTCTCTCGGCACCGCGACCGAGACACTCGTCGCACTTCGACCCGAGGAATTCAGCGTGCGGCGTTCATCTCAACGACGCGGGCCAGCGCCTCCGCGAGTGTCCGAACTCACGGCGAAAGAGTTTCACTTTCCGTACGCGCGGTATGCGGCGAGCAGCGACTTCGCGACGTCGGTGGTGAGCAACGGGATCACGCCGCCGCCGCCGACGATGTTCACGATGTGCGAGATCGACCCGCGGCAGACGCCGCCCCATTTCGGTTGATCTCCCGGCAGACCGACCGACGCGTACGCCGAGAAGTCGACGAACAGCTGCGTCGGAATCGCGGCAGGACCGGTGCACAACGTGTGCTCCTCGGGGTGGATGTCGACGACCTCCTGCACCACGAAGCCGCCACCGACGGGATCCGCCGCGGCGCGTGCACACAACGCGGGCCAGTCGAGCGCTTCGCCGTACGCAGTCTGAACACGCTCCGCGAAGCCTGGCTCACCACGCGTGCGGCCGACGAACACGGCGCGGCCTCCATAGTCCCAGCTGCGCTTGAGCACGTATTTGTCGGGCTCGGCCGTGACCTTCGCGACCAGCTCGTCGCCGCTGAAGTGACGCGTCCACGGCACGCACGCCTTGATCGCCTCGACCTCGGGCTCGGTGAGGCGCGCTTCCTTCACCAGGCGCGAGTCGACGATGGCCTGCGAGAGGAGCGCGAAGACCGCCTTCACCTCGACCTGCGACGCGGGAGGGTTCAGCACCACCGCGCGCGTGCCGTTCTCTTCCGACAAGAGCGTCTTCACGTAGTCAGCGCCCTGCATGCCGGCCTCTTCGAGCCGACGTACGAAGAGGTGGCGGTACACGAGGTCGTATTTCTTCCCGTTCGCCATCACGGCATCGGTTCCGCTGAGCTGATCAGGATGAACGATGTCGGCTTCGGCTCCCCATTCGCGGAAGCGCTCGCAGAGGTAGTTCTGCTCGGTGAGCTGCGCGTCGTTGCGGCGAGAGAGCAGGGCGATGCGCTCGGGCGATTTCCCCGGCCGCACCTTGCCGTAGCCCTGGAGCAACGCGCGGTAGAGCGCCATCGAGTTGTTGCCGTTGCGGCTCTGCCAACCAGCGATCACGTGATCCGGAGCGCCCCAGAAGCGACCCACGACTTCCAACAACGTGTTCGCCGCGATGTCCGAATAGCCCTGCATCGCGGGGATGGTGGCGTTGACCTCGAGCGCTTTGACCTGCGCGCCTTCGCCGCTGCCGAAGAAGTCGACGCGCGTGGTGACGAGCATCTCGAGCGACTCGAAGGTCTTCGTCGCGAGCTCCTTCTCGAGCGGAGACAGCCCATCGAGCACCTGATCGCGCCGGCCGGCGTCTTTGAGCACCAGCCGCGACATCTTGAGCGTCGCCGACGAAATACAAGCCGAGAGATCTTGCCGGCGCTTGAGCTCCTCTCCGTCGATCACCACCGGCGTCGACGTGATGGGGATCGGCTTGGTCGAGCCGTCATCTTTATTGGTGACCGCGAGCCCGCGCGCGTAGGCGGTGTCCGACAGTTCGCGCCCGAAGTGCTTCGCGTCCCACGTCAGCGCGTGGAAGAGATCGCCTCGTTCCTTCTCAGTGAGCGGCATGCCGCGGACAATCACCACGGCGAGGCGCTACTTCAACCCGATTCGTCAGGTCCCAGAGAGCGGTCAGGTCGAGCTCCATGCTCTCGAAGGGCTCCGCCCGGACGACCTGAACATCTCGTGCCGTGGTGAGCAGACGGTAGGTCGCACCATCGAGCCGGAAGATCTCGAGTGTCTTGATCCCCGGATCGATCAGCCACACATGGCCAACCTTGTGTTGCGCATAGATCGGAATCTTGTCGGCGCGGTCAATCACTTCGGTGGATGGAGAGATCACCTCGCACACCCAGTCGGGCGCGAGCGTGAAATACGGCACGTCCTCGAGCTCTGGCATGCGCTCGCGTCGCCAGCCCGCGAGGTCGGGGACGATGACCTCGTCGCCAAGATGGAGTTCGGGCTCATCGAGAATGATCGACCCGCCAGGCCCGCGTTTGCGCGTCGTGAACCCGTACAACTCGCCACCCAGATTTGACGACGCACGCGCGTGCCGGCTGCGCGGGCGCGGCATCGTGATCAGCGTGCCGTGGATGATCTCCGCGACGAGGTGCGACGGCACCGCCATCAGATCTTCATAGTGGCCTTCTTCTTCGCCGCGTTCGACATCGCATCGACAGGGTACCATCGGTCCGTGGCCTGGGTGGACCTGCTGGCGTCGAGCGACTTGCGCGAAGGACAACGCACCGTCGTGACCGCGGAGGGCAGGGCGCTCGCCGTCGCGCGTGTGAATGGCATCGCGTACGCCATCGACAACGTCTGCCCGCATCACAACGGAGAGCTGGGCCGCGGCGATCTCCAGGGCCACCATTTGTACTGCCCACTCCATGCCTGGTGCTTCGACGTGCGCAACGGCATCGCGTTCTTCCCGCAGGGCGCGCGCGTGGAGTGTTTCGACGTCAAAGAAGAGAACGGGCGCATCTACGCGCGGCGACGCGTCACGCCTGCTTCTGCGGCAGGTCCACGAACGCCCTGATCTCCGCGGCGAGCGTGGGGTGCGCTTTCACGGCCTCGTCTTGATCAGGCAGGCGCTGCGCCTCGGCGACGGCCTCTTCCACCGTCTTGAACACGCCCATCTTTTCCGGGCTCATCAAGCTCATCGCCGCGAGGAACGATCGCGCGATGATCGCCGAGAGCCCCTTCGCCTGAACCACGATCAAGTTCGCGCGCCGCAGCGGCAACAGCGCTTCCGAGCCGTGCTTCATGCGCTCGCGCACGTCGGCGGGAGGATTCTCGGCGGCGCCCACGACGACGGAGAGGAACGTCACCTTGCCGTGTTTGCTCGCGAGCTCGCGGTGGTGTTTCTCGAGCGACTCCAGCGCGGGAATGTTGAGCCGCGATTACCAAGCGGAAACCAGGAGCGAGCCGAAGTGCCCCAGCCGGTACTCAGGTGTCTCATCGAGCAACGTGATCGCCACGGCGCGAGTGTTTGCGTGGATCACTCCGCACGCAATCGGATCTAGCGTGCGACATCGTTTTGACGCTGACGTTCGAAAGGGAAAACACGATGCGCGTTGCCGTTTTTGGAACTGGGACCGTTGGAGAAACGCTGGGCAGGAAGCTGATCGAGGTCGGTCACGACGTGATGATGGGCTCACGCAGCGCGAGCAATGAGAAGGCGCTCGCGTGGGTGAAGAAGGCGGGCTCGAAGGCGAGCGCGGGAACGTTTTCCGACGCCGCGAAGTACGGGCAGCTGATCGTCAACGCCACGCTCGGCACCGCGACGATCGAGGTGTTCAAGGCCGCCGGCGCAGACAACACCGCCGGCAAGCCGGTGATCGACATCAGCAACCCGCTCGACTTCAGCAAGGGCTTCCCTCCGTCGCTGTTCGTGTCGAACACCGACTCGCTCGCGGAGCAATTGCAGCGCGAGTTTCCCAAAGCGCACATCGTGAAGGCGCTCAACACGATGACGGCAGCGATCATGGTGAACCCGCGCGCGCTGTCCGAGTCACACCACACGTGGATCTGCGGAGCCGACGCCGGCGCGAAGGAAACGGTGCGCGGCGTGCTGCAGAGCTTCGGTTGGAAGAGCGAAGAGATCATCGACTGCGGTGATCTCTCGGCGTCGCGCGCGATCGAGTCGCTGCTGCCGATGTGGCTGCGGCTCTACGGCGCGCTGAAGACGCCGATGTTCAATCTCAAGATCGTGAAATGATCACTGGAGGTCGTAGGAGCACTCGGTCTTCAGTTGCGTCAGGCGATCGGCGGAGTTCATCGCGCACGAGCCGGTGAACTGCCGTTCGGCGCTTCCGTTCTTCTGACACGAGCACGAGGAACCGACGCACACCACGCCGTACTGGTTCTGATCGCCGCAGTCCTTGAGCGTGTACGAGCAGCCACCGGACGAGGCGTCGCTGGTGACGCTCGAACAGCGCACGCCGTTGCTGCTGCAGGTGATCGATCGACACGACTCGGGGAGCGCGCCCGGCGTGGTGGTGCACGGAGCGTTCTGGATGTCGCTCAGACACTTCGCGGTCGCTCCTCCGTTGAGCACGCACTTCGGATCGTCGAAGGCCTCGCACCGCGCGCGTGACTTGAGCTCGGTGGCGCAGCCCGCTTGATCGGTGAAGGCGGTCTTCGATTCGTCGGGCCGGCAGCGGAACGACTGGCGGCAGCTCGCCTCGACGCTGAGCTCACAGAACGACTTGAAGGTGGTGGGTCCACACGCACAGAAAAGAAGAGCAAGCGCTGCGATTCGAACCATGCGGCGGAGATCACCTCAGCGAAGTGATCTTTGCCAGCTGTGCTGTTACGCGGCGCGCCCATGAATCGTCCTCGCCCTCGGCGTGTTTGCGGTGCTC
>JAEUJS010000234.1 GCA_016792935.1 Archangium sp.
CTCGTATTTGAAGTAGTCGTTGGCGATGACGATGACCGGCCACGTTCCTTCGGGCACGTCGGAGATCTCGAACTTGCCGTCATCTCCGCTCACGACTTCGCGGCCCTCGACGACGAGCTGTGCGCCACCGATGGGATCTCGCGTGCCGCGCTCGACGATGCGCCCGCTGAAGTTCACCGGAGTGCCGGCGTCGACCTGCACCACCTCGGGCTCGGGCGGCGGCTTGTAGACGAAGTGGAGCGTGAAGCTGATGCGCACCGACGCGGGCTGAAAGTCGATCTCCGCGGGTGTGAAGACGAACTGCTTCACCGCTTCGGTGGCGGAGCGATCGAACGCTTCTCCAGCCGACTGCGTGACGTTGACCGCGAGCACCTTTCCGTCGGGGCCGATGTCGATCTCGAGCGTGACGTCGCCTCCGACGCCAGCGTCCGCGAGCTCGGGAGGGAAGGTGGGCTCGACTTGCTGAACCAACGTCGGCGCTTTGGTCAGCACGCCCGTTCCGCCGTCTTGCGCGGCCGCGATGGAACCGAAGCTCAGGAGCGCCAGGAGCGCGAACCGGCTGACCACGGGGCGTCGATCTAGCCCACGGCCTCCACGCGTGCAGGGAGATGTAGGACTTCAGTTTCAACGCGCATGTGACGAAGCCACATCAGCAGACGCGTCTGCTGGGGCGAAATCGCAGGGGAGAAGTCATGAGCGCAGCGCGGAGAATTGAAGGAGAGGCAGTGAGCTTCGAGCAGTTGGTGGCAGAGGGCTTCGACGACACGCGGCAGGGAGCGGTGATCGTCGTCGAGTCTCGCGAGCTGCCGTCACCGCGTCATCGCTGGCTCGCGCGTCAGGTCGAGTCGTTGATTCCAGGCGGCGTGGTGCACTCGGCGAGTGATGGGTTGATCGTGGTGCTGGTGCGTCACGCCGGCGCGGCCGAGACGTGGCTCATCGTCGAACGCATGCGTCGCACGCTGCTCCGCACGGGTTGGGAGAAGACGGTCATCGGCTCGGCGACGTGGCCGATGCAGGGCGTCACGCCGATGGATGTGATCGCCGCGGCGCTCGCGTCGCTCTACGACGAGCGTGAACGTGCGGAAGCGATCTGGAGCGAGTCAGAGTTGCAGTTCACGCTCGAAGACGATCGCTCCGTGCCGATCGCGTCGGCCGGCGAGCTGCTCACCGGTTGATCACACCGGCACGCGACGGAACGCATCCGCGCGTTCCCAGTTCACGTTGCTGACGCGCACTCCAGCGCCGCCCGCAGCTTCGATGCACTGACCGTTGCCCAGGTAGATGACGACGTGGCCGACGCCATTCTTCGGCGCGTAGGTGATGAGATCGCCCGGCTTCAAATCGCTCTTGTTGATGTTCTGCAGGAAGCCGTTGCTGTTGCTGCGAATGGCGCCGGAGCTGGAGAGCCCCCGCGCGGCGAGATCGACTCCGGCGCGCTTGAAGCACGCACAGACGAACCCCGAGCAGTCGAACACGCGAGTACCCCGCGGGTAGTTCCACACCGTGCCCGAGCCGTTGACGCTGCGGTGCGGCTGGCCGTCCCACAACACCTCGCCGAAGCGGAAGGGATTCACGGCGGCGTACGGAGAGCCGATGACGCTGCGCCCGTAGTCGAGCGCCGCCTGAACGCGCGCGTTGGGAGAGCCCGTCGTCGGCGGAACCGGACCCGTCGGCGTGGTGACGGGAGGCGTCGGCTGCTGGCCCGGACGCGCGGCGCGCAACTTCGCCATCGTCTGCGGGCCCGCCCAGCCGTCGACCGTGAGGCCGTTGCGCATCTGGAACTGCTTCACCGCGGCTTCGGTCTGCGCTCCGAAGTTTCCGCCGATGTTGCCGCGGTAGTACCCGAGCTTCTGCAGCAACGTCTGGAGCTCGACGACCTGCGGGCCGGTCGCGCCGCGCATCAACTTGCCGCCGCTGTTCGCCGCCGGAGTGTTCGCGGGTGGCTTCGGAGCGAGCACCGCGCGCAGCTTCGCCAACGTCACCGGGCCCGCGTAGCCATCGACCTTGAGGCCGTACTTGCGCTGGAACGCGCGCACCGCCGCGTCGGTCATGTTGCCGAAGTCGCCGTCGATCGCCGCGCCGTAGAGGCCGAGCGACTTGAGCATCGTCTGCAGCTCACGCACGCCCGCGCCGTGTGCACCCTTGCGCAGCTGCGAGGAAGAGGTCGAAGCCGAACGCTGCGTCGAAGTGGAAACCGAGGTCATGCGCGATTGTCTGCGACCGGCCGGTCACCGTTCCGTTGGAGCGTTGTCATTCCGCTGAACAGAATCGCGATCATTTCGATTCGGATTTCTCAGAGCATTTCTCCGAGGAGAATCGAGATTCCGAATTGATAGAGGAAGAAGGTGACTGCGCGCGCGCCCATGGCGGCCATGGTGACGCTGCCTGCTGACGCCGAGACCACGACGCGGTCGAGGATCTTCGCTTCGAGGCCGCCGGCAGCGAGCGCCCACAAGGTCATCGGCGCGCGGTTGCTCGCGGCTCCGTCGACGCGGGCGCGAATGAAGGCGCCGAGCCACCGCCACCGCAGACCGACGCCGATGCCGTCGTACACCCCGCCCACCGCGAGGCTCTTCCAATCCGTTCCTGCGCCGTCGCGACCGCCCATGCCCGCTCCGCCGCCGAACTCGAAGTCGGCGCTGAAGCGGACGTCTTCGCTGAGCTGCCAACGGCGGTTGATGCGCGCTCCGATGTACGTGGTGGCCCACAGACCGACGACGAAGTCGAGGTTGCCGCCTGCTTCGAGCGTCAGCGTGTCGCTCAGCGCGTAGCTGACGCGCGGGCCGCCCGTCGTGGGCGCAGAGATGATGCCGCCCACTTCTCCTGCGACCTCGAGCTGATCCTTCGCGAGGCGATCGGGCATGCCCGGGAGCACGCCGCGCACCGGTGGTGTGTAGGTGACGAAGCAGCCGGAGAACGCCAGGAGACACAGCGCCGAGAGCCCTCTCACGCGGAAAGCATCTCACGTTCGTCGCAGCTAGTGTCCGCGCCCATCATGAAACGAATCGTGGTGCTGACGTCGGGTGGTGACTCTCCGGGCATGAACGCGGCGTTGCGGGCGATCGCCAAGCTCGGCGCTGCGCAGGGGCTGCAGGTGTTCGGCTCGCTCGAGGGCTACGACGGGTTGATCGACGGGAAGTTTCGCGAGCTGACGAAGGTGCTGAGCGACGGAGCGGTCAGCGTGGACATCGAGGTCGACGCCGCTGGAGGGCAGGGCGGCACGTTGATCGGCTCGGCGCGCAGCATGCGCTTTCGCGAGAAGGAAGGTCGCGCGCGCGCTGCTGACGAAGTGCGCAAGCTCGGAGCGGAAGGGCTCATCGTCATCGGCGGCAACGGCTCGCTGACGGGAGCGCACGCCTTCGCGACGGAGAGCGGCATTAAGGTGATGGGCATTCCCGGGTCGATCGACAACGACATCGGGTGCACGTCGACTTCGCTCGGAGTGGACACTGCTTTGAACACCATCGTCGAGGCGTGCGATCGGATCAGCGACACGGCGCGCGCGCACAAGCGGGCATTCGTGGTCGAGGTGATGGGGCGCGATTGTGGGTACCTCGCGATGGCGAGCGCGGTCGCGATGGCGGCTGACGCGGCGCTGATCCGCGAGTCGGGGAAGACGGAAGATCAGCTGGTCGACGACATCCGCGCGGTGATTCGGAACGGCTTCGCGCGCGGGAAGCGGCGGATTTTGATCATCAAGGCCGAGGGCATCAACGTGCCGTGCACGCGCCTGGTGCGCATGACCGAGGAGCGGATGAAGGAAGAGGTGGCCAACCTCGAGATCCGCGCGACGGTGCTGGGTCACGTCGTGCGCGGAGGAAATCCTTCGTATTCGGATCGCGCGGTGGCGGGTCGGCTTGGGTTCGGTGCGCTCAACTCACTGCTCGCGGGAGCGACGGACGAGATGGTCGGTTGGCTGCCGCCGTTGCCGCAGGGTGGCACGCCGACGTCGGATTCCTCTGTGGTTCGCTTCCCGCTCGAGCGAGTGCTCGAAGAAACGAAGTCACTGATCGATGGGACCTCGCCCGTGACGAAGCGGCGCGTGGCGCTGATGAGCGCCGCAAGCGGAGTCCTTTCACTCTGATCAGTGGATTTTGGTGCGACAGGTTGAGACGGCCCGCGTCTTTAGTGAAATGGCGAAGCGAACCGAACCAGCCTCCACCACCCGGAAGAAGCCCAGTCGCCGGGTTACCCCTGTCGTTTCACCTGTTTCCATCGCCGCCCACATCGGCGAGACGGAGTGGATCCGGGGCGATCGAATTCACGAGGGCGTCTTTCACCATGCGTTGGTCTGTGCGCGACGTGGTGACGCCACGGGGCTCGAGGCCTTCAGCAAGTTGTCGCCCAGGTCATGGTGGGTGGCCCTCCTCTCGCCAAAGGCGCGGTCGCGCGCGAAGGAGATCATCTCGGCCGGCTTCGACTGGGCCTCGGCCGCCGCCGTCGAACTCCAGTTCGATCAATTGCACGCCGTCTCGCTCTCGGTGCCCGAGCTCAGTTCGGCGGCGAACGCTCGCATCCTCGAGGGGCTGCTCGAACGGACCAGAAACGAGACCGAAGACGAGCTCGATCTCGACAGAGCGTTCCTTCACCTCGTCGAAACGGACCTGTCGCGTGCGAGGCAGGCCGCGCCGTGGCTCGAAATGGTTGACGATCGAATCGTGACGGCGTTGGTCGACGCCGTCGCCAAAGTCGACGACTCGGCGCTGAAATCGCTCGTGGCATTGTGGGCCGAGCCCGACCTCAACGCGGAACTGACCGCGGAGCAGTGGCGACGCATCGCACCACAGCTCGTTGGTGAGGACCGGTTCGAGACCGTCGACGAGGTGCTCAACGCGGTGGCCAGGGTGCGCCACCCGGAGCTGCTGGTCGGGGCGCCGAACGAGCAGTTCATTCAGGCTTGCTGGAGGAGCAGGGACCTCGAGCGCCTCAAGTCGGCGCTCAAGCGTTCAGAGGGGCTGCGCGCTCACGCGATCGGCATGGCGTACGTCGTGGGCGCCGCTTCGCTGCAGGAAGTCATGGCCAAGTGCGCCTTCAGCTCGTTTTCGACCTGGGAAACCCTGCTGCGCATCACGACTGACTTGCGTGAACTCGGCCGATCCGACGCGGCGCCGATCGCGGCACGCAAGCAAGCGGCGAAGGGCAAGCCGAAGATCCAATACGACACCCAGAACTGGCACGAGGTCGCTCCACGCGAACGGCTCGCGCAGGCCTTCGAGGCGTCTGGCGCGAAGCGGCTCGAGCTCGCAGGCGAAGCAGTCGACTTGCTCTCCGACGTTCCCAACGCTTCGCGCGCGCGGTTGGCCAGCAGGTTCTGTGGTGAGCTGTTGGCGCTCGGCGCGCCAGCACTTGCCGTGCGGGCCCTCTCGGAGCTCGGGCCGAAGAGCCGCCGCGATGTCCCAGAAGTCCAATCGGCGCGATGCGCGCTGATTCGCGCCGTGGCGGCGACTTCGGTCGCACACGCGTTCGAGATACTCGTGAAACTAACCCCGTCGGCGGAGGTCGGAACCTACGCAGCGGGAGTCATGGGCATGCGACGCACCTCGAGCACCGGGCTCGAACTCTCGTTGGAATTGCTCGAGGCGACGAGCCAGCGCGGCAGCCTCAGCGCTTCTTGAGGACGAACTCGCTCAAATCCGAGATCACTTCGAGAGGCACATGACCTGGCGTCATGTACTCAGCTGGAGTCGCCGGTCCGCTCCCCTCGAGGAAGTGGTGGTTGAGCGCTGGATACAGCTTTGCGGTCACGTCCTTCTTTCCCTTGAGCGCGGTCTTCCACGCCTCGAAGTCGACGACGGTCACCTGATAGTCGCGTCCACCCTGCGCAACGAACACGGGCAGCTTCAGCGCCGCCGCTTCCTTCGCGGGATTCGTCGCGCGCAGATCGAGCGCGTAGCTGCCGGGCAACTTCGCTCCGAGGAAGTCGATGGTGTCGGTCTTCGCGAGCTTCGGATCTCGGTAGGCCTTGCTGAACGCCTCGACCATCGCCTCGACCTCAGGCTTGCCGGGCGCGGTCACCTTCACCTGCTCGCGCACCAGCACGTCCATCTCTCGCGTCGCGCCCGCGAAGAGGATGAGCCCGGCGAGCTTCGCGTTGTCGGCGGCGATGCGAGGGCCGAGCGTTCCGCCGAGGGAGTGACCGAGCACGAAGATGCGCCTGGGATCGATCTTCTCGGTGGTCGCGAGCGCCGTCACCGCGTCGCGCACGTCATCGAGCACCTCTTCGCGCAGCGTGTATGGCGTGGTGGCTGCGAACTCGCCGGGGAACTTCAGCGTGCGCTTGTCATAGCGGAGCGTCGCGATGCCCTTGCCCGCGAGCCCGAACGCGAGGTCCTTGAACAACTTGTTGGGACCCATCGACTCGTCACGGTCGTTGGGACCGGAGCCGTGAACGAACACCACGACAGGAAACGGCCCCGCTCCGCTCTTCGGCAGCGTCAACGTGCCGGGCAGTTTCTTCGCACCGACCGTGAAGTCCTTCTCTTCCTGCGAGCCCGCGTACGGCGGCGGCATCCACGCCGGAGCGACCGCGATCGGCTTGAAGAACATGCCGGCGACCTGCCCCTGCGCGTTGAAGCTCAGGGTGATCAACAGATCGGACTTCTCGAACTGCGCGGCGATGAGCGCGACCTGGAACGCGTCTTTCGGCTCGATGCGCACGGACTTGATGGTCTTGAACGCTCCGAATTGCGTGACGACGCCGTCCCACACGCTCGCCAACTTCGGAGTCGGCAACGCCGCCGCCATCTGCGAATCGAAGCGCTTGCTCACGCGGTCGAAGCCGCGCGCCGACAGATCGGACACCACGTCGCGCGCCAGCGACTCGGTCTCAGAGGCAGCGAACACGGCAGTGCTCAGCAGCACGACGAGAGTGAGGGTCAGTCGCATTGATTGCTCCGAATGAGATGAGGGCGGTCGCGATAGTCGTCCTGCTCGCGCTCGGGTGCACTCCGAAAGCGACGCCGTGGGTCGATCTGGGACGCGTCATGACGTGACGGATACGCGGTGGTGCTACGGTCATTGCCGATGCCCTCCAAGATCGAACGCGAGTCGAACGCGTACAAAGCGAAGCTCGACAAGACCCTCGCCGACGGCAAAGTGACGACGAAGGAAGCCGACGCGCTGATCAAGAACGCGCACGACGGCAACTTCACGCAGCTCGAGGCGCACTACCTCTCGGCCTTCATCGATCGGAGTAAGCGCAAGTTCGATCCCGCCGCTCGCGAGAAGCTCGTCGCGTTCGCCGCCGGAGAGATGGACGCACTGGCGAAGATTGCGAGCGACTACGGCCGCGAGGGCAAGCGGTCCAACCCGAAGCTGAACGAAGACTCGATCAAGGCCGGCACGACCTGGGACAAACGCGACGGTCAGGTCACCGTGAACGGCTTCGGCGCCGACGATCCACTCCAGGGAAACGTGGGCGACTGCTACTTGATCAGCTCACTCGCGTCGGTCGCGAAGACGCACCCCGAGCTCCTCGCGAAGGCCGTGAAGACGAATCGCGACGGCAGCTACACGGTCACGTTCCACGAGCGGAACCCCGGAGAGACGAAGACGCGCCCGGTCGAAGTGACCATCGACGGCACGTTCGCCAACCGCCGCGGTCGCCTCGAGTACGCCTCCGCGCGCGAGACGAAGGAACTCTGGCCGCTGATCTTCGAGAAGGCCTACGCGGCGTGGAAGGGTGGCTTCCCGGCGATCGAAGGCGGCATGGCCGTGCAGACGCTCGAAGCGCTCACGGGCGCGAAGGGTGACTTCTTCACCGTCAACTCGTCGTCGAACCCGGAGGAGATCTTCAAGAAGTTGAAGAACTCGCTCGCCGACAAGGGCTGCGCCATCGCGCTCAGCAAGACGTGGGATGCGAGCGAGCAGGGCATCGTCGCTGATCACGCGTACACGGTGCTGAGCGTGAGCGAGAAGGGCGGCAAGAAGTTCGTCGAGCTCCGCAATCCGTGGGGCGAGCGCGAGCCTGGTCACGATGGCCGCGATGACGGTGTGTTCACCATGCCGCTCGAGAAGTTCCTCACCTCGTTCGCGACCGTCGAGTACGCGAAGCCGTGAGAAGGGGTGGCTCTCTGACGCCCCGTGGGGCGTAGAGTTCGACTGCCGTGACCGCTCCGCAGCTCCGCATCGCGCAAGTCATCCCCGACACCGAGGCTGAAGGGCCGGGCAAGCGCTTCGCGCTGTGGGTGCAGGGCTGCTCGATTCGCTGCCCTGGCTGCTGCAACCCGGAGATGTTCGTCGCCGATCGTGGCGGCCGCGTGGTGAGCCCCGCAGATCTCGCCGCCGAGATCCTCGCCGTGCCAGGCATCGAAGGAATCAGCGTGCTCGGCGGAGAGCCGTTCGAACAGCCCGGTCCACTCGCTGAGGTCTGCCGCATCGTGCGCGCCGCGGGACGCAGCATCATGATCTACACGGGCTACACGCTCGACGAACTCAAGGAGAAGAACTCGCCCGACGTCGAAGCGCTGCTCGCGACCGCCGATCTGCTCGTCGATGGCCGCTACGACCAGACGAAGCCAGAGAAATCGGGCCGCCGGTGGATCGGGTCGAGCAATCAGGTTCTTCACTTTTTCAGCGACCGCTACGCCAAAGATGATCCACGCTTCGCCACGTCGAACACCGTGGAGTTCCGGTTCGTGAACGGGCAACTCACCATCAACGGCTGGCCTCAAGCAGCTGACGCATTTCGCAGGCGGGATCCGAACAAGTGACCTTCGTCATTTCTAGAGCCGAGACCAACGTCTTGACGCTCGCTCGCGTCGCGGTGGGCATCATTCCGGCCACCGACGCGATGCGCTTGCTCGTGAGCGGCGTCTCGATTCCGCAGAAGCTCGGGCCGACTGCGCGTGAGGCAATCTCCGACACGTTGTCGCGCGGCACCGTGCTCTCCCTCGCTCGCAACGGAGGCTGGATTCCCTCGGCCGAGAAGCGGCTGTGGGAACGCGGTCCCGCTCCGAAGCTCGAGTTCACCGCGAACGTGGTGCGCATCTTCAATTGGGTGCTGGGCACTCCGCTCACCGAGGCTGATCCGCCCGCGCTCACCATCAAGGGTGCGCTCACCGTCGCTGAAGACGCGCTGATGACGCAGCTGCTCGATCGGCTCCGCGGCACCGGAGTCGAAGGCACGGTCGCCCGCCAGCCTGCCTTCCGGAAAGCGCCGCTCACCGTGCTCACCCACGCAGGGCTCATGGGCCGTGAAGCCGCGCTCGACGCCGTCCCTCCGATCGACGTCACCAACCACGGCGTGTGGATCGACGGTCTTCGCACCCTCATCGCCCGCAACTGGATCCACGTCGAGAAGCTGCGCCGCGACATCACCGAGCCGCAGGTGCTCTCGCGCATCGGCAAGGCGCAGAGCGACACGCTCGATGCGTTCTTCGCGACCATCAACAAGGCCGAGCGGCACGATCTCGCGACGTTCCTCATCGACGCGGCGACGCAGTGGGTGACGCCCGATCGCAAGGGTGAAGACTTCACGCGCTCCATGGCGATGGATGCTCCGCTGCGTGAGCGCACCGATGCGCGGCGGCGTTCGGCCGCGCTGTTGCGTGCGTTGGCGACCCTGCGCGAGTGGGATCAGCAGCACCGCGCCGTGCGCTTCATCGACGACGGCTACGACCTCGCGCAGCGCCTGGTGGCCGACTGGGAACGGCTCGGCGAACGTGGCTTCCAGCGCGCGCAGGAACTCGTCGCCGAGCTCGACGCGATCCCCACGCTGGCTGCTGCGAAGAGTTAGTCTGCGCTCCAGCCCGCTGGCCGACGCCAGTACCGGCGAGAACGCGCCATGCGAGAGTTCGCGCCAAAGCGCCGCCACGTGGACGCGCCAACGCGCCACCGCGCCACCGTCAGCGCGCCACCGTCAACGCGCCGTCAACGCGCCGTCAACGCGCCACCATCACGGCAGCGTCACCGCCACTCCAGCGTCACCAGCGTCAACGCAGCGCGGCCGCAGCTCGGCGGCTGGCCACCGCGCGATGCACGTCGAGCAGCGCGTCAATCTCCCGCAGCCGCGCCTCCGCCGTCGTCTGCTCGCGCAAGTTGACGAACAACAACGACGAGTCGCCCAGCTCGAAGCGCTTGCGCTCGCCGCGTTCCAGCTCGAGCGCCACCTCGACTTCCTGCCGCGCCAACACCACGCGCTGAGTCGCCGCGCTCAGCGCGCTCTCGGCGTCGCCCACTTCGATCTTCACGCGATCGCGCGCCAGCCGCAGCTGGTGGTCGAGGCGCGCCACCAACGCCCGTGCGCTCTGAATGCGCCCCAGCGGCGCGCG
>JAEUJS010000237.1 GCA_016792935.1 Archangium sp.
GCAGCCTCGCCTGCTGCTCTGCTCGCCGCGAAGCCGAACGTCACGCCCTCGTCGTCGGCCGCCATCAAGAACGCTCCGGCGCGCGCCATCGCGTCGGTCACGTGCGCCAGACACGTCGCCAGCGCGCCACTGCGCGGATCAGGTCCGAGCAGCTCGATGCGCACCATCACCGCTTCCGTGGGCTGCGCGGGCGCGGGACTCAAACGCGCGAGCACCTCGGGCGGCACGCGGCCGGCGAGCGCAGCGCCAGACACGGCACCCGCGGCGATCATGCTCGGGCTGCTCGAGCCGAAGAACGCATCGGCCTCGTGACCGACCACCACCACCGGAGCGATCGTCGGAGGAGGCGGCGCAGGTTCGGGCGCAGGCGCCGCAGCCCATTCCGCCGGCACCCATGGCGCAGACGCCGCCGGCACCAGCTGACTCATCGGAATTTCCTGACTCGGCGTGGTCAGCGAACGACGCAACGCCTCACGGAAGTCGATGACGTTCTGGAAGCGGTTCTCCTTCTCCTTCGCGAGCGCCTTGAGCACCGCGTCACAGAGCGCGGGGAACTGCGCGAGGCCGGGCCGCAACTTCGCGGGGTGCGTCGGCGCCGACGTGAGGTGCGCGGCGATCGTCTTGCGCAGGTCGCCTCCAACGAACGGCGGTTGCCCCGTGAGCACCTCGTACGTCACGCAGCCCATCGCGTAGATGTCGGTGCGGTGATCGAGCTCGTCCGCGAGCGCCTGCTCCGGAGCGAGATACGCCGGAGTGCCCACCACCACGCCCACCTGCGTCAGCCTCGCGCGGTCGGGGCTCTTCGAGACGTCGCTCAACCGGGCGATGCCGAAGTCGAGGATCTTCGCGCGATCTCCGCCCTCGCGCCGCGCGCCGAGCATGATGTTGGGCGGCTTGAGATCGCGATGCACCACGCCGAGGTTGTGCGCTTCGGCGAGGCCGTCGAGCACCTGGGTGATGATCTCCACCGCGCGCCGCGGCTCCAGCGGACCATTGGCGAGGCGCTTGTCGAGCGTGTCGCCCTCGACGAACTCCATCGCCAGGAAGAGCTGACCGTCGCTCGTCTTGCCGAAGTCGAACACGCGCACCACGTGCGGGTTCTCGAGCTGCGAGACGAGCTGTGCTTCACGTTCGAAGCGGCCCCACATCTCGGGATCGGTCGAGAGCTCGCGCCGCAACATCTTGAGCGCCACTGGCCGCTTCAGATGCACGTGTTCGGCCCGGTACACCTCTCCCATGCCGCCCGTCGCGATGTGCTTCTCGATGCGGAAGCGACCGTCGACCACCGTGCCGTCGGGCAGCTTCTCGGCTTCTCCCGAGTACGGCACCGGAGGCACCGTCGCCACGCTCGACACCGGCGCGGGCATCGCCGGCACGACGCTCATCTGAATGCGCGTGGTGGCGAACAAGGCCGGCGGCGGGCCACCTGCTTTGAGCTGCTCGTCGAACCTGGCGACGATCTCCAACGAAGGACCATCGAGCTCGACCGCGAGACCGACGTTGCCGATGTCGTCGAAGTCGGGGCCGACGACCTGCGCGCGAATCTCGAGGCGCCCGTTCTCGGTGGTGTCGCTCCAGCCGTCAGCGGCGGGCGCGCCGATGGTGATGTCGAGATCGAGCAAGGTGAACGCGGGCACCTCTTCGGGCCACGGCACGAAACACGGACCGCCGCGATCGACCAGGGCCGCGCGGAACTCCTCGACCGTGTGGAACGTGATGGCGCACCGAATCGCTTGCACCGCGCAACTCCCCCAAAGAAGAGCGGGGAGTTTTGCACGTACCGGCCAGAGCGGGAGCCCGGAAATTGGACCACGCCTCAGGCCTGTAGGAACGTGTGACGGTTTCTGCTGCTTCTCGCTTCGCCTGCCCTCATGGCCGCCCCTCCCATTCTCCTCGTCGCTGACGATTTGGCCGTCATCGCCTCGGTCAAACGTGTGCTCGGACGCGAGGGCTACGAGTGCGTGCTCGCCACCAGCGCGGCCGACGCGGTCATCGGGTTTGGTCACTCGCTGCCGGGCCTCGTCCTCCTCCAACCGTCAGTGGAGAGCGATCGCGGCGCGGTGGTGCTCGAGGAGCTGCAGAACCACCCCGACAACAAGCTGCTGAAGGTGGTGTTGCTCGGAGAGACGGTGCCCGGCTTCCCGTGGCCAGTCGAGCCGCTGCCCATCGACCCGGTGCACTTCGCGACCACCATCGACGAGAACGTCCGCACCGGCACCTCGACGAGCGGCACGTGGTCGGTCATCGAGACCGCGACGTCGGAAATTCCGAAGGTCGCTCCGCCCGATGAGCCTGACGCGTGGCGCGCGACGAGCCCTTCCGAGACGAACCCCGGCGACGACGACGGCGAGCAGATGCCCGAGCCGACGGCCATCACCGAGCCGCCGCCCTCTCCGCCGGCTGCCGATTTCGCACCGGAGCCCACCGCGCCCACGCCACCCGTGAATGAGGTGAGCGACGCGCCGGCGCCGACGCCGCCCGATCCACTCTCGGTCGCAGCGAACGAGGCGATGCAGGAGCAGCTGGAGAGCATCGAGGAGCCGGCGCCGACGCCGCCTCCCGACACGCAGCTGCCTGCGGTGAGCGAAGCGCTCGAGGAGAAGTTGTTCGGCGATCTCGCGGCCGACGTCGAGGCCTCCGCCATGCAGTCGGTGGAGAGCACGCTGCAGCAACGCGCCCTCGCCGACGACGCGGAAACGGCCCCAGCGCAGTCGGAAGACGAAGAGCTCCAGAGGCTGGAAGACGAAGTGCGCGCCGAAGCGCAACGCCGCCGTCAGTCGCGTCAGGCGCAAGCGGTGGAAGTGAAGCCTGCTCCGCCAACGCCGCCTCCCGCTGAGCCGCTGCCGCCCATCGGCCCAGCAGACGCGTCTGCTGACTTGACCGAGTCGCCGACGGCGGAGAACGCAGCCACCGAGTCTTCGTTCGCCGAGCTCAGCGAGAGCGATGCGCCCGCGATGCCGAGCCACGCGGGTGACGTGCTGGCGCGCGCGGAGCAGATGCTCATCGAGACGCGCGCGCAGAGTGAAGCCCGCCGCCGCGCCGACGAAGCCGAAGCACGGCGCGCGGCGAACGAGACCGAAGCGCTCACGCAGCGCGCCCAGCAGGCCGAAGAGGCGCGCGGGGTCGGAGAGGAGGAGCTGACGCAGACGCGCGAAGAGTTGAAGCGCGTCTCCTCGCTCCTCGAGAACGAGAAGGAGCTCGCGCGCGTCCGCCACGAGAACGCGCTCAGCGACGCGGCCGCCGACGCAGAGGCCGCGCGCGCGACCCTGCTCTCCAACCACAGCCAGGCGCTCGAAGTACTCCAGAGCCAGCTGCGGGCCGAGACCTCGCGCCGCTCCGACGCCGAGCAGCACGTCGAGGGGCTGCGCAAGAAGCTCAAGACCATCGAGGAAGAGTTCGAGGAAGCCAGCGCGCAGGCCGCGGCCGCGCGACGTGAAGCCGGGAAGCGCGACGCGCTCGAGAAGGCGCTCGCCGAGGAGCGCGCGGCCGTCGCCGAGCTCGGCGCGAAGGTCTCGCAGCTCGAGTTGATCGCGTCCACCGCCACCGAGGAGACGCAGAAGCGTCAGGCCCTCGAAGCCGCCGCCGCCGAACGTGAAGCCGCGCTGGCCACCGCGCGCGCCGACGCCGAAGCCGCGATGGCGCTCGCCAACGAGGTCGAAGCAGAACGTCAGAAGCTCGAGGAGACGCGCTCGCAGCTCGAGGTGACGCAGAAGCACCTCGACGAGGCGCGCTCGGCTCGCGACACCGCACAGAGCGAGATGCTGCAGCTCGAGCAGACGAAAGATCAGCTCCAGTCGCAGCTGCGCGAGACGCAGTCTTCACTCGAGAGCGCCCGGGCCGACATGACGAGCAGCTCCGAGTTGCTCGAGGAGACGGCGCGCGAGCGTGATGGTCTGCGCGCCAAGGCCAACGCGCTCGAGCCGTTCAAGCCGCTCGCCGAACGTCTCGGCAGCGAGCTCGAGGCAGAGCGCGTGCAGCGCGTGTCGAGTGAGACGCGGCTCAACGAAGCGTCGGTCGCCCTCGAAGCCGCGCGCACCCAGGCCGAGCGACTCGAAGCCACCGCGCAGATGGCGAGCGAGAAGGTGCGGGAACTCGAAGCGCGCGAGGTGATGTCGCTGGCCCTGCCCGGTCATCGACCCGTCGGCATCGCGCGGCACGGCTCGGTCAAGCTCGACGGGCTGGCGCGCGTGGTGTGTCAGCTGGTGCTCGGCAACGCGGAAGCGCGGCTGGAATTGGGCACTGCGGGCGGCACGCGCACCTTGTGGTTCAAGCGCGGGCAGATCATCGCCGCGGAGTCGACCTTCGATGCCGAGAGCCTCATCGGGCGTGCGCGCCGCGACGGCCTCATCGACGCGCGGCAGGACAACGAGCTGCGCATGATGAAGGGCGCCACTCCGCGCGAGCAGCTCGACGCGCTCAAGGCGCGCGCGTTCATTCGTGACATCGAGTCGGTGCCGCTGGTGCAGCGTTACACCGAGCAGGTCGCGCTCGACGGCTTCACCGAAGAAGAGACGCAGTACCGCATCGTCGAGGAAGCGCCGAAGCCCGAGGTGCTGCTCGCCACGGTGCCGCGCCCGACGCTCCCGATGTTGGCTGAGTCGCTGCGCCGCGCCGTCGCTCCTGACGTGATGTTGGAAAGGCTGGGTGGCGGTGAAGCGGTGCCGGTGGCGACCGACTCGGAGCTCGACCTCCGCGCGCTCGGCTTCTCGGAACGCGAGCGCAAGATGCTCACGTGGATCGACGGCGAAGCGACGGTGGAAGATTTGTCGCTCGCTTCCGGTCTCAAGCCCGACGCGGCGTTCCGCGCGCTGTTGGTGGCGAGGCTGCTCGGCTTCATCGACGTGAAGCCCGGCCAGAAGAAGACCGAGAACGTGTCGGGCAACCTCGACGTGCAGCGCCTCGAAGCGAAGTTCGACGAAGTGCAAGACGCCGACTACTTCACGATTCTCGGCCTCTCGCGCGCGGCGGGCAGTGAAGACGTGCGGCGGGCCTACCAGCGGCTCTCGCAGGAATTCGATCCCTTGCGATTCTCAGGGCATCCCGACGCGACGCTGCAGCAGCGGGCGCAGGTCGTCGCCAACCTCCTCGAAGAGGCGGCGAAGGCCCTGGAAGACGATCGGCGGCGGGTCGAATACGCGCGTCATCTCCTCGACTGAGACCGGTATTCAGGCGCGCGCGCGGTTTGCGCCATCCCCCTCAAGTGGTTAAGAGTTCTTTCAGTCATGGTTCACGAAATTCTGGTGTGGCCACACCCGGTGTTGAAGCAAAAGGCCCAGCCCGTCGCGAAGGTCGACGATGAGATCCGCACGCTGATCAAGGACATGTTCGAGTCGATGTACGCGGCTGATGGCGTGGGCCTCGCTGCGCCGCAGATCGGCGTGTTGAAGAACGTCATCGTGCTCGACACCACGCCGCGCCAGCCCGAATCGAAGCCGGTCGCGATGGTGAACCCGGAGATCCTCACCCTCGAAGGCAAGTGTCTCTACAAGGAAGGCTGCCTCTCGGTGCCTGGCGAGGCCGAAGACGTCGAGCGCGCGGCGGTCATCACTGCGCGCTACCTCGATGAGAACGGCGACGAGCAGACCATCACCGCCGATGGGTTGCTCGCGATCGCCATTCAGCACGAGTGCGATCACCTGAAGGGCGTGATGTTCGTGGACCACATCTCGAGCATGAAGCGCGAGCTGATCCGCAAGCGCATGAAGAAGCTCGTGGCGTACGAGAAGCAGCACGCCGAGCCGTCTTCGAAGAAGTCGTCCGCCGAAGCGCGCTGATCAGGGCGACGGAGCGCGAACCTTCTTCACGCCGCGTCGCGGACACAAATCGAGCACCACACATCGATGGCACTCGGGCCGCTGCGCGTCGCAGCACCTGCGCCCGTGCCAGATGAGCAGTTGGTGCCCCATGAACCAGTCGGCCTCGGGCACGACCTTCCGCAGGTCGGCTTCCACGTCATCGGGATCCGAGCGCGCTGAGAGCCCGAGCCGTTTGCTCAGCCTCAGAATGTGCGTATCGACGGGGAACGCCTTCTCGACGCCGAGATGAATGGTGACGACGCCGGCCGTCTTGTTCCCCACGCCGGGAAGTTCCACGAGCTCGTCGCGTTTTCCCGGAACGACTCCGCCGTGCTTCTCGACGAGCGCCTTGCCGAGCTTCACCAGGCTCTTCGCCTTGTTGCGAAAGAGCCCGACGGTCTTGATGTACTTCTCGATCTGCTTCGGAGTCGCCGCCGCGTAATCCGCCGCGGTCTTGAACTTCGCGAACAGGTCCGGGGTGACCATGTTCACGCGCTTGTCGGTGGTCTGCGCCGAGAGCGCAACGGCGACCACCAGCTCGAGCGGGTTGGTGTAGTCGAGCTCGATCTTCGCCTCGGGCATCGCAGCGCCGAGCCGCTTCAGAATCTCGATCGCGCGTGCAGACTTCGCGGCGCGCGGCTCTTTTCCCAGCTTCAACGGGGGAGGCAAGGTGGTCGACATCGAGCGCCTTCTACCGCGAGTGGTAACCTTCGGGTCCTGATGACGCGGTGGTCGGTCGTGATCTTCCTGGCGAGTCTCGTGAGCGCGTGCGCGACGGCGCCGGCTCCGAAGATCAGCTTCGAGGATGCGGCGAAAGAAGGCCGCACCACCGCATCGACGGTTCCGCTGAACGACGCGCTCGAACGTTTCGCCGCCGGAGCGCAGGTGCGTCGCGAAGCCGTGCGCGCCGGAAGCCCGATGAGCGACGCGCAGGCGCAGGCGTGGAACGAGCTGCTCGACGCGACCGATGGATTCCTCGCAAGACGCGGAACGCGTGAGTGGGCGAGTGAGGCGATGCGCGTGCGCTTGAGAATCGAGGGAGAGCTGCAGGCCGACACGCAGCGCTTCGGAGACATGCCCGGCCCGCTCGCCGATCGCGTGACGACCACCGTGCGCGCGCTCTCGTTGCGCATCGCGAAGCTCGCTCCCGCGGAGCGCTCGGTCGATCCGCACCGCTTCCGCTGGCCGCTGAACCCGGTCGTGGTCTCGTCTCCGTACGGCTCGCGCGTGCACCCCATCGCGGGCAGCCCGCAGTTTCATTCGGGCATCGATCTCGAAGCGCCGATCAAGACGCCGGTGTTCGCCACCGAGTCGGGCGTCGTCACCTTCGCGGAATGGAACGGCGGTCACGGTCAGCAGATCGAGCTCAAGCACGACGCGCGGTGGACCACGCGCTACTCGCACCTCGACGTCGTGCTGGTGAAGCCCGGAACGGTCGTCAAGCGCGGCCAACGCATCGGCCTCGTCGGAGAGACAGGACTCACCACGGGCCCGCACCTGCACTTCGAACTGCGCCGCGATGGAGATCCACTCGACCCGGAGTTCTTCCTCGCGATGCCGCTGCGTGGTCTCTCGATGGGCGCGCGGCCATGAGCGCGCTGCTGGAGAAGCTCGAGGCGCTCGCCTTTCACCGCGCTGACGTGACGACCGCGAACGTGGCGATCGACGAGGCGCGAACGTTGCGCGCGAGCGAAGGGCGCGATGCCGTGAGCTACGAGATCGCGCTCCCGGGGCTGGCGCCCGAAGACTTCCTGCTCCACAAGGCGTTGCCGAAGCTCGTCTACTTCCTCGATTGCCGCGGCGTGCACCCGCCGGCGAGCGGCGCGGTCTTCGTGTCGCTCTTCAGCGAGCGTGGCCTGTTGTTCGTCGACGCGGGGCCAGTGGTCGAAGCGTGTGCCGCGGCGCGCTCGTTGACCCTCGCGGAAGTCGTGCGGCGCTACGGAGAGAGCGGTACGGGCGACCCGCTGCTCTTGAGCGCTGCTCCGTGACTGGGCGCCGGAAACGAAACAGCCCCGGCGGGGAGGCCGGGGCTGCTGGAAGAAACGATCTCCACTGCTGCTTCGAATTACAGCGTGGCCTTCAGTTCCTTCGCGGGGCGGAACCCGATGGTGCGGGTCGCCTTGAGCTTCATGATCTCGTTGGTCTGCGGGTTGCGGATCTTGCGCGCCTTGCGGGTGCGGATGCTCCACGTGCCGAAGCCGGGGTAGCTGAAGCGGTTGTCCTTCTTCACCGCCGTCCCGATGTTGTCGAAAACCACGTCGATGAGCTCGGCGGCGGCCTTCTTGGTCAGCCGGGTCTGCTCAGCAACAGCCTCAACGAGTTCTGCCTTCGTCATGTGTGCTCCCTCCCGATCGCGGTCAGATTTTGGCCGCGAAGGCGCGCGGAAATAGCAGCCGCAGATCGCGCAAGTCAATGTAATACATACAGAATTCCGACATTTACGATGTCTGATCTGAGATTTTCGGGCTCCGATCAGCCGCCGCCGCCAACCCCGCGAATCGGGAGAAGAATCGCACGCCGGGCCGATCTGCCGCGTCGAAAAGTGGATCTGTTCCTGATCCAGCTCGCGATCGCTTGCGTGGTGAGCGCGTGTGTGCCTGCGCAGCCGGTGATCACCAAACCGGCCGTCGAGACGCCCAGACCCGCGGTGTGGGTCGATTCCTTCGCCTCCACCGACGGAGATGGATCTTCCGAGCGGCCGTTCAAGCGCTTCCCCTCGACGCTCCCCGCGCGGGCGCACGTGCACGTGAAGAGCGGCGTGTACCAGGGGCCGTTCTCGTTCGAAGGGGACGTGATCGTCGAAGGCCACGGAGAGGCCGTGCTGACCAGCGACGCGGGGCAGACCACCGTCACCGCGAAAGACGTCGAGCTGCGTTCGCTCTCGATTCAAGGCGGCGGGCTCGGCCTCGCGGTGCTCGGTCGGGTGACGGGAACGAAGCTGCACTTCAGCGGCCAACGTGAACGCGCCGCGCGTGTCGACGGAGAGCTGGTGCTCAGCGACAGCCGCGCGGTGGCGAGCGTGGAAGGCATCGATGGCTTCGCCGGCATCGGCACGTTCCGCTTCGACGGCGTGAAGCTCGAGGGCGGGTTCCGTCGCGGCGTGTGGTGCGAGGGCGGCGTGCTGGCGTTGACGAAGCTGAGGACGCTGGGCGTGAAGATTCCCGTCTACGCGATGCGCGCGACCGGAGAGGTGAAGCAGCTCGTCGCGGAGTCAGGCAGCGGACCGGCGATGTTGGTGAGCGAGGGCTCGCTGAACGTGCTCGGCATGTACGTGCGCGGTCACGAGTACGGGCTCCAGATGTCGAGCGGCGCGAAGGTGAGCGCGACGGGTCTCGACGTGTCTCAGGTCGAGCAGGCGTGCGTGAGCGCGCTGCGGTCGGAGCTGACGTTGAGTCAGTCGGAGTTCACGGTGTGCGGCGGTGGCGGCGCGATTCTGCTCCTCGACAGCAAGGGCGTGCTCAGCGGACTCAAGGTGCACGACACGCGCGCGCTCGGCGTGCTGGTGC
>JAEUJS010000257.1 GCA_016792935.1 Archangium sp.
GAGCCGTCCTCTGCTGACGGCGTCGCCGGGCTGAAGCCCCCCGCTTCACCCGGCGGTCACGTGCTCGACAGCGTGCCGGGATTGATGACCAACGTGGCGTCGTTCGATTTTCGCTCGCTGTACCCGAGCATCGTGCGCACGTTTCAGATCGACCCACTCGGGTTGTGGACGCCCGGAGAAGATCCCGTCGAGGGTTTTGAAGGCGCACGCTTCGCGCGCAGCGGCGGAATTCTCCCGGAGCTGATCAGCGGCCTTCACGAAGAGCGCACGCGCGCCCGCGAGTCGGGCAACGAGACCTTGTCGACCGCCATCAAGATCCTCATGAACTCGTTCTACGGCGTGCTCGGAACGCCGGGCTCGCGCTTCTTCGATCCGCGGCTGGCGACGAGCATCACGAAGCGCGGGCACGAGATCATCGAGCGCAGCAAGAAGTTCTTCGAGGAGCAGGGCCATCAAGTCGTCTACGGCGACACGGACTCGCTCTTCGTCCGGTTGTCTTCGGCCACCAGCGAAGACGCCGCGCGCGAAGAGAGCAAACGACTCGCGAGCGCCATCAATCAGTTCTGGAAGGAGACCATCGCGCGCGAACACCGCCTCGAGAGTCAGCTCGAGCTGCGCTTCGACGCGCTGTTCCTCAAGTTCCTGATGCCCACGCTGCGAGGCACCGACACGGGCAGCAAGAAGAAGTACGCGGGCCTCGTGCGCGCGAAGGATGGCGGCTCGACGCTGGTGGTGCGCGGGCTCGAGGCGGTGCGAACGGATTGGACTCCGCTGGCGCGCGAGTCACAGCGTGAGTTGTTGCAGCGCGTCTTCCTCGATCAACCCTGGGAAGCGTGGGTGGTCGAGTTGCGTCAGCGGGTGCTCAGCGGAGAGCTCGACGCGAAGCTCGTGTACCGCAAGCGCTTGCGACGCGAGGTCGAGCAGTACGAGAGCGCGGCTCCGCATGTGAAGGCCGCGAAGCTGATGAGCGAGGGTGACGAGAGCGACGACTCTCCGGTGCACGAGGTCGAGTACGTGATGACGGTGCGAGGTCCACAGCCGCTCACGCACCGCACGGACGTGCTCGACTACGCGCACTATCTCGACAAGCAGTTGGCTCCGGCGCTCGACGTCGTGCTCACGCAGCTCGGCACGTCGTGGAATCGGCTCGCAGGAAATCAGCTCGAGCTGTTCGACTGAGCGTCATTCTTCCGGCCCGACCAGCACCGTCGGCTCGCTCTCGACCCACGGCCGCACGGTGACGTCATCGAAGTACACGACGCCGCCGACACCGACGTTCCACTTCGACAGACCGATGTTGCCCGACGCCAGGTCGGTGCCGATGTCGAACGAACCACCGGGCGGCGTGACGGCCACCTCGTCGATGAAGGCGCGCATGCGAGTGCCTTCGATGCCCAGACCGACGCGCATCCAGGTTCCGGACACCGGCGCGCGTTGGTTGGGTTCGACTTCGCTCCAACTGCCGTTGAGCACGCGCGCGAGGTCCCAGCCGCCGCTGCCTTCGAGGTTGGTCTGGTAGTTGTCGCCGAGCGGTTGGACGCGCACGAGCTGCGAGAGATCCATCGAGTCGTGGTCGAGGTACCACCAGCTCTCGACGAACACGTCGGCGACGTTGAGCGCCGGGTTGGCGACGATCGCGTGCCCTTCATCACTCTCGACGGGGTAGCTCAGCGCGTACGTGCCGCCGTGGCTCTCGGTGTTGCTCACGGCCCACTGCCCGCCGTCGGTGTCGCGCGTCCACTTGTTGAGCGAGTTCGATTCGAAGTCGTCGAAGAAGAGGAAGACGTTCGCGCGGTTCGTCGGCGGAGCGCCGGCCGTCGCGAAGCCATAATAGAGATAGCAGCGGTCGTTGAAGCTCGACGCGGCGATGCCGACGGGCACACGGAACCAGAGCGCGCTGGTGTTGGTGTTCCACGCGCGGCCGGTGTCGAGGATGCGATCTCGCTCGACCCACGTCGCTTCTCTGCAGACCAGTCGAACGTCGTCTCCGTTGGTGCGGGACTTGTTCGCCGACACGAGGGCGGCGTGGTCGAACGTGACGCGCACGGCGTAACCGGTGTCGACCGCGGTGGTCGTCGCGATCACGAGGCGGCGGCGGTGCGTGAAGCGCGCGTCCCACCAATCGCCGGCGTCGGGCATTCCCGAGTCGGTGCCTCCAGCGTCCGGCGTTCCAGAATCAGGCGTGCCCGCATCGGGAGAACCCGCGTCGGACGCGCCGGCGTCAGGTGTTCCGCTGTCCATCGTTCCCGAGTCGGGAGTTCCTGCGTCAGTGCCTGCGTCGGTCGACGTGCCGGCATCGCGACCGGCGTCGGCGACGAGCTCGGCTCTGACGCATTCGCCCTCGGAGCAAACGTGGCCTTCGATGCACTGGTCGGTCGTGGTGCAGGCGAAGCGGAGTTGATCGATGGCGGGCGGCTCACACGCACAGCTCCCGAAGAAGAGCGCCAGCGCGGCGCCTACGACCCGCTTCATGGTGCGCACTCTACCTTCCCCACCGAGCGCGCGCGGGACACACTGCGCGCATGAGGCTCGCGAGGTACTTCGTTGTGGCGCTGTTCGCTTCGGCGTGCGGCACGTCGGTCATCACGGTGAAGCGAGACGCTGGCGTTTCGATGGATGACGGCGGCTCCACGGGCGGCGGCGCGGGAGGCGGAAGCGCGAACGGTGGCGGCGCCGCGACGGGTGGTGGTGCTGCGACTGGCGGTGGCGCAACTGGCGGTGGCGGTGCGACCGGCGGAGGCACTGCGGTCGGCGGCGGATCAGCGACCGGCGGCGGAAGCGCCAACGGTGGTGGCTCAGCGACTGGTGGCGGTGCAGCAACTGGTGGCGGCGCTGCAACGGGCGGTGGCTCGGCAACGGGCGGGGGAAGCGCGACCGGCGGAGGCGGCGGCACGATGAGCGGCGGCGGCGACACCTGCGCGATGGCTCCCGACGTCACGATGGGCGGCACGTTCATGGGAACGACGGCCGCTCCCGCAGTGGACGACTACGGACCCGCGGCAGGCCAGGGCTGTCCCGCAGGCGGACTCGGCTCGGGCCGCGACGTCGCGTTCGCGGTGAGTCCGACGTTGACGACGAACTACTCGGTGACGGTGACTCCGCTGAACGGCACGTACGACCCGATGGTCTACGTGCAGCTCACCTGCGGTGATGTGATGTGCCTCGGTGGCACGGTGTTCAACGGCCCCGGCGAAGCAGAGACCGTCACCTTCAGCGTTCCCGGCGGGCTGACCGTCTACATCATCGTCGACGGAGAGAACGCCTCGAGCGGTCCGTTCTCGATGACGCTTTCGCAGTGACGACGCACTGGTCTAGTCGAAGTATCAAAACTGGACCTGTTCGCTAGACCAGTCCGCGCGCATCGTGCGTCCATGCAGATGCGCAGACGCGAATTTCACGGCACCGACGACGAGGGGCGCGAGCTCTTCGCCACGCTCCCGGTGATGCAGCTCGCCGGAGTGGACCCCGAGGGTCAGCCTGTCCTCCGAACGCTCAACGGCGTGGTCGACGACGGCTGGCTCTGCTTCCACGGCTCGCCGGCTGGAGAGAAGACGACGCTCATCGGTCAGCCCGTGGTCGTCGCCGTCGAAGAGACGGTCGCGCGCATCCCGAGCTACTTCATGGATCCCGAGAAGGCGTGCCCGGCCACCACGCTCTTCCGCTCGGCGCAGGTGCACGGCGTGCTGCAGAAGCTCGACGAACCTGTGCGCAAAGCGCGCGTGCTGCAGCGGCTGATGGAAAAGCTGCAGCCCGAAGGTGGCTACGTGCCGCTCGATGCCACGTCAGCTGGCGAGCCTGCTGGGCAAAACGTGTCGCCGATGTACCGCGCGGCGGTGAAGGGAATTCTCATCGCCGGGCTTCCGCTCGAGGCGCCGCAGCTCACGACCAAGCTCAAGCTCGCGCAGAACAAGAAGCCCGAAGAACGCGTGACGATGCTCGAGAAGTTGTGGGGCCGCGGAGAGCCCGGAGACACGCGCGCCATCGAGCTGATTCGCGACGCGAACCCAGACACGCCCACGCCGATGTTCCTGGAATGCGTTCCGGGGTTGCGACTGCATGCGTGGCTGCCCGAGCACTACGCCACGGCCGCCGCCGCGATGTTGAAGCCCGAGTACTGGAACGACGTGTTCAGCGAAGATGAGCTTCGTCGCGCGCACCTCGGAGCGACCGCGTGGGTCGGCATCACCGACGAGAAGACGCACGAGCTCATCGCGACGGCGCGCGCCATCTCCGATGGTGGAAAATACGCGTGGGTGTACGACGTGTGCGTGCGTGCTGATCACCGCCGCCGCGGACTGGGTCAGCACTTGATGCGCGTGCTGCTCGATCATCCCCGCGTGCGTGGCTGTCGCGTGGTGCGTCTCGGTACTCGGGACGCGCAATCGCTCTACGCGCGGTACGGCTTCGTGAACGTCGCGTCGCTCCCGCCACGACCGTACGCGACCACCGAGATGTTGCTGCGGCGTTAGAGGCGGCTACTGCGGCACGTCGAACGTCTGGACGATTTCGTGTCCACCGTTGAGGAAGGTGATCGTCGCGGTGCCGGCGTCTCCGAGGAAGATGCGAACTTCGGTCGGAGCACCGCCGTCTGGAGCAGCCATCGTCGTGACGTACGTCTCCGCTCGCGCGACACTGGACTGCCGAACGCAGCAACGCGTCGGGTTGGGCTCTCCACACGCGACGAGCGTGAGCGCCGCTGCGATGATCAGCGCGCGCCTCATCGCATCGCCTCGACCGTCGTCGCGACTCCCGTGAACGGATTGCGCAGCGACACCGTCACCAACTCCGCCGAATTGAAACAACTCGTGCGCGGGTCGACGGCTTCGACGGTCACGAGCTCGACGTCGAAGTCGTGACCCGCGTCGGTTTGATAGCGGCCATTCGCGGAGCGCTGCAGCGGAACGCCGTCGAAGGTCACCGGGTCACGCGGACTCAACCCGAGCAGCTCGTTGTGCGGCGAGTCTCCGGGGCACGGCTTGGCCGACGTGCAGCCGGTCATGAGTGTCACCAACACGCCCACCAATCGAGTTCTCCGCTGCATGGCGCGGACGCTAGCGTGTGTGTGGTGAGAGCGGGCGAGGCGCCAGTGGTCTTCGGCAGCAGCTACGAAGCGCTCGTGCGCGTGATGGGCGACAAGCTCGACGCTGACTTCAACGCGAAGCTGAAGGCGCAGGGCGTGGACATCACCGCCATTCACGCCGCGTATCCGTACGAGACGTGGGTGCAATCACTCGAACTCGCGATGGCGAAGCTTTGGCCGAACGCCTCGCACATCGAGCGCACGTACAACATGGGCCGCGCGATGTTCGAGAGCTGGGGCCACACGTTGATGGGACGCGCGTTGCTCCCGTTGTTGCGTCTGCTCGGGCCGAAGCGCGGAGTCGAGCGCATGACGCGCAACTTCCGTTCCTCGAACAACTACGCCGAGACGAAGGTCACCTCGCGCGGCCCGACGCAGTACGAGGTGTGGCTCAACCTCGTCGCGTTTCCGCATTACTACCGCGGGCTGCTCGAGGCCGGCCTCACCGCGAGCGGAGCGAAGGAAGCGAAGGTCGAGGTGCTGTCTCACGCTCCGGCGGGCGCGGCGGTGTTGCTGCTCAGCTGGGCGCCCTGAGCTGCACGCGAGGCGCGAATCAACAGCGCGCCCCATACGCACGCGAACGCTTCGAGTCCGAGCTGCGCGACGATGAGGAAGTTGCCGGGGCCGCTCACCACCGAGCTGACGACGCGCCCAAGAATGAGTCCCGTCATCACCAGCGTCAGCAGCCACACCGCTGAGAGCGTCACGCGCGGTTGGCGAATTCCGATGAAGCAGAAGCCGGCGATGGCGAGGCTGAGGCCTCCATAGACGGCGCGAAAATCGGCGAGCGCGGTCGGTGAGGTGAGGTTGATGTCGAGCATCGACGCGAACTGCGTCGGCATCGCGAACGACGCGGCAGCGAAGCCAGCAAAGAGGAATGCGTTCACACCGAGGAAGAGCGGAGTCGTTTTGGTCATGCGCACAAAATAGAAATGCGACGGAACCAAATCGATGACCAGGCAGGTAAAGGCCTCGAGGCGTCTGCGGGAGTACAACGTCTTCAATGACTTCCACCGGCTTCGGCGGGCTGTTGAAGACGATGCGCACTTCGCGGCGGGTGTCGCAGATGCAGCTCTCGCTCGACGCGGAGGTGTCGACGCGCCACTTGTCGTTCCTCGAGACGGGCCGTTCCTCTCCGAGTCGAGAGATGGTCCTGGTGCTCGGCTCCGCGCTCGAGTTGTCGCTGCGAGACAGAAACCTGCTCCTCGAAGCTGCGGGCTTCACGGCGGCGTATCGGCAGACGGCGCTCGACGCTCCGGAGATGGCGGAATTGCGTCACGCGCTCGAGCTGATTCTCAAAGCCCACGAGCCGTTTCCTGCCGTGGTGCTCGACCGACATTGGAACGTCGCCATGCCCAACCGCGGCTTCGCGCGCCTCGGAGCGATGCTCGGCGTCGAGCCTTCTCTCACCGCGTACACGTTGCTCGACGAGAAGCAGCGGCCCAACCTGATGCGCGCGACGGTGTTCGACATGCGGCCGCTGATTCGAAATTGGAACGAGGTGATGTCCGACCTGCTCCCGCGCATCGAGCGTGAGGCGGCGAGTGACGACACGATGCGCGGCTTCGTCGAGGAGCTGAAGTCGCTGCCGGAAATCAAAGCGCTCGAGCGCCCGCTGCTCCCGCGTTCGCGCCTCGTGGTGCCCGTGGAGTTCGCCATCGGTGACGAGACCGCCCGCTTGTTCTCGACCATCACCACGCTCGGCACCGCGCAGGACGTCACCACGCAGGAGCTGCGCATCGAAGCGTTTCACGCCGCTGACGATGCGAGCCGCAAGTTGCTCACGCCGTTGCTAGCTTCTGACGCATGACCCCGAACGAAGCCTTCGAAGACGCGCAGAAGCGAGTGAAGACGTTGAACGAATCGCCGGGCACGGAGGATTTGCTCGAGCTCTATGCGCTCTACAAGCAGGCGACGGCTGGCGACGTCAGCGGCTCGCGCCCGGGCATGATGGACTTCAAGGGCCGCGCGAAGTTCGACGCGTGGGCCAAGAAGAAGGGCACCGGAAAAGAGGCGGCGATGACGGCCTACGTCGGCGTCGTGAATCGCCTCACCGGCGGCAAGTAGTCGCTCGAAACGTCAGGTTTGCGCAGCGCGTCGAGTCGGATACACGACACGCGCCATGAGTGACTCTCCCAAGGACTACAAGGCCACGCTGAACCTCCCGCAGACGGAGTTCCCGATGAAAGGGAACCTGGGACAGCTCGAGCCGAAGGTCATTGCGAGCTGGGAAGAGAAGAAGGTCTTCGAGCAGGTCCTCGCGGCGAACAAGGGCAAGCCCGAGTTCACGTTGCACGATGGGCCTCCGTACGCGAACGGCCGGCTGCACGCCGGTCACGCGCTCAACAAGATCCTCAAAGACATCGTCGTGAAGTACCGCAACCTCGCCGGCTACCGCGCCGACTTCATGCCGGGCTGGGACACGCACGGTCTGCCCATCGAGCAGGCCGTCGAGAAGAACCTGCGCGAGAAGAAGGTCGATCGCCGCGCGATGTCGCGTGAAGACTTTCTGCAGAAGTGCCGCGAGTACGCGCTCGAGTACATCGACATCCAGCAGAACGAGTTCAAGCGCATGGGCGTCTTCGCGCGCTGGGACGCGAAGTACCGCACGCTCGACTTCGACTTCGAGGCGCAGGAGATCCGCGAGCTCGCGAAGTTCGCCGCGAGTGGTGCGCTGTTCCGTCGCAACCGGCCGGTGTTCTGGTGCGTGTACGACCGCACCGCGCTCGCGCGCGCGGAGATCGAATACGAAGACCTGAAGGTCCCCTCGACCTACGTCGCGTTTCCCGCGGAGCCGCAGGACTTGTCGAAGAAGTGGGGCTTCCTCGCGGGGAAGAAGGTCGAGTTCGCGATCTGGACGACCACTCCGTGGACGTTGCCGGCCAACCTCGCCATCAGCGTTCACCCGAAGTTCGAGTACGTGTTCTACGAGCTGACGCCCGGCCGCGTGCTCGTCATCGCGAAGGAACTGCTCGCGAAGGTGCTCTCCGAGTTCGCGCCCGATGAACTCAAGGTGAAGGAAGTGAAGGCCGGTGGTGCGTCGTTCGAGGCCGCGGCGTTTGCGACTCCGACGAAGATCCTCGGCTTCGCGCTCGGCGAAGAGCTCGAGGGTTTGAAGTACCGCCACGTCTTCCTCGACCGCACTTCACCGGTCGTCACCGGAGAACACGTCACGCTCGAGGCAGGTACGGGACTCGTTCACACCGCTCCAGGTCACGGCCCCGACGACTACGAGGTCGGTCTTCGCAACAAGCTCGACATCTACAACCCGGTGAAGGGCGACGGCACGTACGACGACACGGTCGGCGCGGGGCTCGCGGGGCAGTTCGTGTTCGACGCGAACGAGACGGTGCCGAAGCTGCTGCAGGAAAAGGGCGCGCTGCTCAACAAGACCGGCGAGTTCATCACCACCAGCTATCCGCACTCGTGGCGCAGCAAGAAGCCGGTCATCTTCCGCGCGACACCGCAGTGGTTCATCTCGATGGAGCACGGCGACCTGCGCAAGAAGGCGCTGGAGCAGATCGACAAACACGTGAAGTGGGTGCCGGCGTGGGGTCACGATCGCATCCACGGCATGCTCGCCACGCGGCCCGACTGGACCATCTCTCGTCAGCGCACGTGGGGTGTGCCGATCCCCACCGCGGTGTGCTCCGAGTGTGACTCGTCGCTCATCGACGCGGCGGTGATGAACAAGGTCGCCGACGTCGTCGCGAAAGAAGGAGCGAACGCCTGGTACGCGCGGCCGCTCTCCGAGTTCCGAAGTGAGGGCGACCAGTGTCCTTCGTGTGGGAAGAACTCGCTGCGCAAGGAGACGGACATCCTCGACGTGTGGTTCGACTCGGCGTGCTCGTTCGCCTCCGTGATGGAGAAGCGTGAGGGCGCATCGGTTCCCGTCGATCTCTATCTGGAAGGGTCTGATCAGCACCGCGGCTGGTTCCACAGCTCGCTCCTGGTGGGCGTCGGCACGCGCGGAGTCGCTCCGTACAAGACGTGTCTCACGCACGGCTTCGTGGTCGACGGCAACGGCAACAAGATGTCGAAGTCGCTCGGCAACACGGTCTCGCCCGACGACATCATCAAGAAGCACGGCGCGGAGATCATGCGCCTGTGGGTCGCGTCCTCGGACTACCGAAACGACGTGCGCCTCTCGATGGGCATGCTCGACGGTCTCGCCGACGGCTACCGGAAGATCCGCAACACGGTGCGCTACGCGCTCTCGAACTTGTTCGACTTCGACCCCGCGAAGGATGCGGTGAAGTCGCTGCAGCCGCTCGACGTGTGGGTGCAGTCGAAGTTCGACGCGCTCGTGGAACGCGTCGGCAAGGCCTACGACGCGTACGAGTTCCACCTCGTGTTCTCGAACATCGTCGACTTCTGCGCGAACGAACTCTCGGCGCAGTACTTCGACATCCAGAAAGACGTGCTCTACACGCGCAAGAAAGATGGAGCGAAGCGCCGCTCGGCGCAGACCACGCTGTACCGGGTGGCGCGTGACTTGTTGGTGATGCTCGCTCCGGTGACGTCGTTCACCAGCGACGAGGCGTACGGCTTCCTCGCTGGAACGAAGAAGGCCTCGGTGTTCCTCGAGACCTTCCCGAAACCCGCAGGTGGCTTCGACGCGAAGGTCGTCGGCGAGTTCGACGAGCTCTTCAAGGTGCGCGACGTCGTGCTGGCGACGCTCGAGCCGCTCCGCCGCGACAAGGTCATCGGTAAATCGGAAGAGGCGCACGTCACGGTGACGGCTCCCGCGGCGACCCTGGCTCTGCTCAAGACCTACGCGGCGGACCTCGCCGAGTACTTCAAGGTCAGCGTGGTCACGCTCGGAAACTCCGACCAGGTCGCGGCGTCGGCGGTGAAGGCCGACGGTCACAAGTGCCCGCGCTGTTGGCTCGTGAAGCCCGAGGTCGGAGCGAAGGAAGTCTGCGACCGCTGCTCCGAGGCGCTGGGGTAGTACCCAAGTTGCTGGGCCATATGTGAGTATATGACATGGCCCAGCTCACGATTTACCTGCCGGACGAAGTCGAGAAGAAGGTCCGCACCGACGCTCGGCGCGCGAAGAAGAGCGTGTCGGCCTACCTCGCTGACCTCGCGACACGTGGCTCCGGTCATCGCAGCGATGAGGCGCGACTCAAGGCACTGAACGAGCTCTTCGGAAGTTGGGAAGGGCGCTTTCCAACCATCGAAGATCCTCCGCCCGACGAACCGGAGTCGCTCTGATGCGCCTGCTCGACACGAGCGTGTGCGTCGGCTTCCTCGACAGCAGAGACCTCGGCATCAAGCGCCAGCTCGCGTCGCTCGGTCGCGACGAGGTCTCGCTCTGCAGCGTGGTGAAGGCCGAGTTGCTGTACGGAGCACGTGCCAGCGCGAAGGTGCGTGAAAACCTCGTGAGGCTCGAGCGCTTCTTCGAGCTCTTTCCCTCACTGCCCTTCGACGACGCAGCGAGTGAGCACTACGGCGTCATTCGCGCTTCGCTCAAGCGCGCGGGAACTCCCATCGGCGCCAACGACATGATGATCGCCGCCATCGCCCTCGCTGCCGATGCGACGCTCGTGTCCCGGAACGAGAAGGAGTTCCGTCTCGTCCCGGGACTGCGCGTCGAGGTGTGGTGACTCAGCGACTCAGCGACTCAGCGGCACTGTGCGGCGCGGAGGATCCATCCGCCGTCAGAGTCCTGCTCGCCGATGACGGAGGCGGCCTGCGTGCCACCCGCGGCGAACTCGGTGCTGTACGGAGCGCTCGTCGGCGTCACCGGCCCCGCACCGTCCGCCGTCACCTCGATGAACGAAGGTGTTCCGTTCGTCGCGTAGAACGACACGAGGATTCGCGAGCCGGAGATCTGCGTCGTGCGCGGAATGACCTGGTCGGTGTCGGTGAGCAGCTGCGCCGGTCCGAACGTGCTGCCGCTGCGGCGCGAAATGAAGAGGTGTCCGTCGTCCCACCACACCACCGCGCCGATGCCTCCGGGCCCAGCGACCGTGCCGACCGTGCGGCTCATGAACATGCCGCCGTCGCCGTTGAGCATCTGCACCGCGCCGAACGCCGCCGTGCCGGTACGCGCCATCACGCCGACGCCCTCGATGCCGGACGTGTTGAAGGCGCCCGCCACGATGGCCGTGCCGTCGTCGGCGAGCGAGACGCGGAAGTAGTCGTTGCCGGTGAGCACCGCGGTCTGCATCGGAATGCGTTGATCTCCGCTGCTCGTGGAGACGATGAGCTCAGGCTTGTCGACACCGGTGAAGCTCTTGAGCGTGACCGCCAGACGCGTGCCGTTCGCGCGCGCGACGGCGTACGGGAAGCCGGCGTCTGCGATGTCGTGCACGTTGCCAAACGCTGAAGTGCCGTCAGACGTCACTTCGAAGAACGCGCCACCGTTCGAGTCCTGCCGCCAGATGCTCGCCGCGCCGCTCGGCTCGAGTCCGGCGAGGATGACGGAGAGAGACGTCGGCGTCGGCGGTGCTGACTCCGGAGCGGCCCAGCCACTTCCAGCGCGATAGCGGCGCACGCGAACCTCCGGAGTCGTCGAGCCGAACACCAACAGCGCGCGATCTCCTCGCGCGACGAGTCCGGAGCCGAGCAGCAGACCTCCCGTCGCGTCGTTGAGCGCAGTGCCCACCGCGCCACTCGGAGACTGCACCACCCACTTCACGCCCATCGGCGTGTTCCACGCGTAGATCGCTTCGCCCTGCTCAGTGACCGCGACCTGCGCCGTGGGGAAGTTGGCGAGCCCTTCTTCGAGGACGAAGGGTGCGGTGAAGGTGCAGTTCAGATGGCCGGCATCGAACGGCCCTGCGCTTCCTCCGCCCGTTGCGCCGCCTCCGCCTGTTGTGCCGCCGCCTCCTCCTGTTGCGCCGCCTCCGCCTGTCGTCGTGCCGCCGCCTCCGGTTGTGGTTGCACCTCCGCCTGTGCCGCCTCCGGTTCCTCCGTCAGTGGGCCCGGGCTGCGGGCACGCCGTGAGTGTGAACAACGCCGCCAATGCCAGTGCTGGTTTGATCATGGTGCCGTCTCCCGACTGCAGTGCGCGTGCCTGGTGTGGTTGCGAGCGACTCCCCCCGCCGCGGTGTGCAGCATGCTGCACATTGGTGTGCAGAGTCAGTCGACGCAGTCGCCGTCGCGTTCAGTGGAGCTGCAGCGAATGCGCAGGTGGAAGTGGTCGTCGTGCGGCGGCGCGTCACTCGGCTGGTGCAGCACCTCGCTCGCGAGACTGAGCAACTTCGGGTCGGTCTTCACTTTGCGCGCGTGCGCGAGGAGCTCGGCTTTCAGCTCGTTGCTGACGAAGAGCCACTTCACGTCGATGTCCTCGTCGGTCAGCAGCGCCTTCACGAGCGCCCAATTTCGCGGAACGTCGAAGCGCAGTCTTCCGTCGGGAGATTTGAGCGTGGCGTCGAAGTGCTCGAGGTCGTCGGCGGCAATGGGGCCGCTCTCGTCGAGCCGATAGAACGCGAGGTCGCAGTCGCGGCCCGCTTGATGCGAGTGCGAATACGGAGCGAGCGAGCCGCCCTTCGGCCTGCCGATGTTGCCGACGCCGAGCGCGGGGCTGGCCTTGAGGGACTTCTGCACTTCGCGGCCTGCGCGCTCGAGCGCTCCGATGAGACGCGGCGTGCCCCAGGACAGACATCTCTCTTTGTGCCGCTTCGGGAGCACGCGCACGGCGTCGCTCTCGGTCAGCTTCACTGCGCCATCGACGGAGCCGTTCGCGGGCCGCCCGTGCGAGGCGGGCGACTTCTTCGTCGGCTGCTCTTCGCAGAAGGTCGGGTCCGACGCGGCGATGACCAACAGCAGCAGTGGCGTCACGTGGGTCTGATAATGGCACGGCGGTGACGATCTCCGCCGCAGACGTCGAGCCGTGGCTGCACCGCATGTTCATCGATGCGGCCGGCACCTCGCTGCGTGAGGAAGACAAGAAGAAGGCCATCGAAGTCGCGGCCCTGCTGAACGAGCTCGCGCGCGTGGGCACGAGCGGAGCGCTGGTCGACGTCGCAGCGGGCAAGTCGTACGTCGGGCTGCTCGCGGTCGAGCTGCTCGGCTTCTCCGACGTCACCGTCATCGAACGCGACGAGAAGCAGCTCGCGAACGCGAAGCACGGCGCCACGAAGCTCACGCGAACGGACGTGCGGCTCGTGGTGCGCGGAAGCATTTCCACGCCGCGCGACGCAGACGACGCGAAGCACGAGCACCCGCGGCTCTCGCTGTGCGCGGGCGACGTGCGCGACGTCTCGCTGTGGCCGGTCGACGCGCGCGTGGCGATTGGGCTGCACGCGTGTGGTCCCGCGAGTGATGGTGTCATCGACGCAGCCATCGAGCGCGAGGTGAAGTGGCTGCTGCTCGTGCCGTGTTGTTACTCGTCGCTGGTGTCGCAGTGGGAAGCGGCACATCGTCGCGCGGAAGAGCTCGGCATCGCTGACGGCGAGGTGCGCAAGCAGTTCGTGCAGAGCTTCATCGACTCCGAGCGCGCGCTGCGGCTCGAGGCGGCCGGCTACGAGACGGAATGCGTGTCGTTCGTGGCGCCCACGGTGACTCCACATCACGTGTTGTTTCGGGCGCGACGGCTGATGAACCCGAAACGCATGGCCGCGGCGGTGGGGCGACGCGCGCGGCTGCTCACCACCGCGGGTGTGCCGGGTCGTTGAAGGCAATCGGCGCTGCGAGACACTCGTCGGGAATGCCCCACGCCTCGACGAGCGACAACACGTCGGGCCGCACCTCTTCGAACAGCACCGGTATCAGCTTTCGCACCGCACGCGCGCGCGACGCCTCGAACGCACCGTTCTCGAGGAACCAGCCGGTGTGCCGCTCGAGCACGCACAGCCCGTGCAACTGCCGCAGGCGATCCAGCGCGGCGTGTTCGGGGCCACTCGCCCGTTCGACACCCGCGATGAACGCGCTCAGCACCTTCGTGTCGACGTGCGCGCGTGCCGCGGCCAGCAGATGTTCCTGCACCTCGAGGAACGCCTTCGCGGGGTCGCCTTTGCCTTTGAGCCGCTTGCCGAGCCGCTGCGCCGCCGAAGCGAGCAGCGACGACTCGCGGTACTTCAGCGCGGCCAACTGCTGTTCCGCGCTGCGCAACGACGCGTCGTCGGACATGCGGCTGGTGAACGGGTTGGTCATCGCCACGGCGTCGCGCACCTGCCCGGCCACGAAGCGCACCATGCTCCACGCGCCGCCCCTCGCGAACTGCTGCTTGAAGCCGGTGAGCAGCCCCTTGGCCACCAGCTGCAGCAACACGGTGTTGTCGCCCTCGAAGGTGGTGAAGATGTCTGCGTCGGCGCGCGCGTCGGCGAGGCGATTCACCGCGAGGTAGCCCTGCCCGCCGCAGGCCTCACGGCACGCCTGTAGCGTGTCGGTGGCGTGCCACGTCGCAGCGGCCTTGATGCCCGCCACGTGCGCTTCGACCTCGCGCGTGTCGGCGTCTGGCTTCAGCGAGAGGAACGCCTCACGCGCCTCGTCGACCGCGAAGTGCAGGGCGTAGGTCGCCGCGAGGTGCGGGAGCAGCCGACGCTGATGTGACGGGTAGTCGAGGAGGAGCGTCTCGGGTTCCGACGTCGCACCGAACTGCCGACGGGTGCTCGCATAGCGCAGCGCCACGGCCAGCCCGACCTTCGACGCCGACAAGCCCGCCGACGCGACCGCGATGCGCCCGCCGACCAACGTGCCGAGCATGGTGAAGAAGCGCTTGCTCGGGCTCTCGATGGGCGATTGGTACTCGCCGTTCTCGGTCACCGTGGCGTAGCGGCCCAGCAGCGCGTCGCGCGGCAGCTCGACGTGGTCGAACCAGATGCGCCCGTTGTCGACACCGTTGAGGCCCAGCTTGTGGCCGCAGTCGCCGATGCGCACGCCGTCGAGCGGCTTGCCGTCGTCGCCGCGAATGCGCGTCACGAACGCGTGCACGCCGTGGCGCACACCGCCGACCTCGAGCTGCGCGAACACCGTGGCGTACTTCGCGTGCAGGGCGGCGTTGCCAGCCCAGTCCTTGCGCGCCGACTCGCCAGGTGTGTGCAACACGAAGCACTTCCTGGTGGCCTCCCAGCGCACCACCGTCTCGAGATCGGCGACGTTCGAGCCGTGGCCGACTTCGCTCATCGCGAAGCACCCCGGCGCGTCGAGGCTCGCGACCTTCGGGAGCAGCGCCTGCCGCTGCGCCTCGGTGCCGAGGAAGTAGACCGAGCCGCCCCACAGCCCGAACTGCACGCCGAACTTCACGACGAGCGAGAGGTCGCCGAAGCCGAGCGTCTCGAAGGTGGCGAGGAAGGGGCCGAGCCCTTGCTCTGCGTCGGTGGTCACACCGGGGTACGCGAGGGCACCGAAGCCAGCGCGCGCGAGCGAGAGGAGCCAGGTGAAGACCTGCTCGCGGTACGGTTCCTTGGGCACGCCGTACATCGCGCGGTGCTTCGGGTCGGCGAGGAACGCTCGCGCCCGCGCCCGGGACGGCGCCAGGCGCCCGTCGAGCACCGCCTGCAGCGCGCCTGCATCGAAGCGCGGAGGGCGGGCGTCTTGCTCCGATGTGTTCTCGGCTGAGGGCAGATGGAGCGCAGCCACGTCGAAGCCGAGCTCCTGTTCCAGCGCTTCGACGACTCGACGGCTCTCGCCATCGAGCGCAGCCATCGCGTCGGCGAGGGCCACGAAGCTGCGCTTCGCGCGAGGGGAGAGGTTGGGCACGGCGTCGAGAATGGCGGCGCGCACCTGCGCGAGCGACGCGGCGTTGGGAGGCTCCGCCGGCTGGAGCCAGGCGTTCAACGCGTCACGCAGGCGCGGCTTGAGCCACGGCTGCGCGCTCAGGCGTGACTGAATCAGCGCGCGCTCGGCTTCGCTGAGGTCGCCGTCTGCCCAGGCGACGTAGAGCAGCGGGAGGAAGGGTCTGAGTTCCGGTTCCTGCAGCAGCGTCGCCTGCGTCGTGATGGTCACTGGCAGACCGTAACGCGGGTGTGCGACTTCCTGTACCGCACCGGCGTCTCAGGAGTTGAAGAGCCACGACAAGAACACCGCCAGCCGCTTGCCCTTCAAATACGTCGCGCGCGCCGTCTGCCGATTCCAGCGCAGGCCCAGTTCCTCTTCCGCGCGCTGCAGCCACTCGGGGAGCTTCTCGACCGGACACGCTCCAAGTCCGAGGTCATCGCGTTGCACGCCGAGCGACGTGAAGTGCTGCACCGACGCGCTCTGGCCGACGCCCGTCGAGAGCCACACCGACAAGTCGACCGCCGCTCCAGAATCGAGCTGCACGTCGCACCACACGTTCGCGCGCGGAGTGCCTTCCATGCGCAGCTGCACCCGAAACCGCGGAGTGCTCGCGATGCCCAGCTGCTTGCCGAGCGCGAGCACCGACGACTTCTCGTGCTGCCCGGCCGCCGCGTCATCGAGGTGCTTCAACATCGCCGCGTACTGCGGCTTGCCCTTGGCGAACGTCGCCAGCGCCGACAACTTCTCGAGCCGCACGGCGTCACGCGTCGCGCGATCGAAGTGAGGGAGCACGGCGTCGGTCGAGCTCTCGGTGCCGTCGATGATCAACACCGCGAGAAATTCCACCGGCACATCCACCGACGCGACGGTCGTGCTCTGCAGCGCCGCGAGCACCCGCGCGTCACGCGCCACCGCCGTCAGTCGCTCACGCTTCTCCTTCGAGCCCCACGAGGAGTCGGCCTGGAACTGTTTGAGCGCGTTCACCGCCGGTCGCCACGTCGCTTCGAGCGCCTGGGGGTCGACTGCGTTGCGAAGGAAGACCACGCACGGATCTTTCGGCCGCTCGCGTGACAGCGCGTCGAGCACCTGCGCGATGCCGCCCGCCTTCAGCGCCTCGGTGGAGCGCGCGAACCGGTAGTGGCTCCACTCGAAGAGATGGAGCGCGGTGGGCACGTCGACGTCGCGCGAGGGGTAGTGCCCCCACTTGCGTCGCTGCTCCCGAGCGGCCTCGCTCCGAGTCGTCGCCATCGGTTGGCAGCGTACACGCATCGGTCGATCGACCGACGGACACCGGGAGGACCTCCCGACGCCCGATGTTCGGAACGCTCCGCACAGCGCACCATGCCTTCACCTCGCAGAACGAAAGGCATCACGCTCATGAAGAAGCTCATCGCTTCAACGCTGGTCACGGTCGTCCTCGGCCTCTGGCTCGTCACGATTTTCGGGGACAACATCAAGGCGCTCTTCGGCATGAGCGCAGACGGACTGGCTGGAGACACGCTCGTCGCTCGGCGCACCAGCAAGACCAGGCAGGGCGGCCTCGAGAAGAAGACGCTCCAGTATTTCGGAGAGGAGAACTCCGGCTACGGCGACGAGCCGCCCACGTTCGTACCGAATCCGGTGACGCTCACCGCGGCCGACACGAAGAGCACGTTCGCCATCGACGTCGACACCGCGTCGTGGACCTGGGCGCGCCGCTCGGTGCTCGACGCGAATCAGTTGCCGACCAAAGACGGCATTCGCCTCGAGGAATGGGTGAACGCCTTCGACTACGAGCTCGCCGCGCCGCAGAAAGATCCCATCGCCATCAGCGTCGAAGGAGCGGTCTCCCCGTTCGACGAGTCGAAGACCCTGGTGAAGGTCGCGTTGAAGGGGCGCGTCGTCACCGAGCGCCAGCCCGCGCACCTCGTGTTCCTCGTCGACGTGAGCGGCTCGATGAACTCTCCCGACCGTCTGCCGCTCGCGAAGCACGCGCTGCGCGTGTTGACGCGTGAGCTGAACGAGAAGGACACCGTGTCGCTCGTCACCTACGCCGGCTCGACGCAGGTGGTGTTGCCGGCGACGAACGGCTCGCGCCACGACGCCATCATCGGCGCCATCGATTCACTCGGAGCGGGCGGCGGCACCGCGATGGGCAGCGGCATGGAGCTCGCGTACCGCGTCGCCGTGGCGCAGGTCGCTCCGAAGACCACCACGCGGGTCATCGTGCTGACCGACGGTGACACCAACATCGGGCCGAACCTGTCGTCTGAGCAGATCCTCGACGCGGTGCACGCCTACGTCGAAGAGGGCGTCACGCTCACCACCGTCGGCTTCGGCATGGGCGACAGCTACCGCGGCAACGCGCTCGAGCGCATGGCGGACAAGGGCAACGGTCAGGCGCTGTATTTCTCGAACGAGCGAGAAGTGCAGCAGGCGTTCAGCAAGAAGCTGACGGGCACGCTCGAGGTCGTCGCGAAAGACGTGAAGGTGCAGGTCACGTTCGACCCCGCCGTCGTCTCGTCGTACCGGTTGCTCGGTTACGAGAACCGCGCCATCGCTGATGAGGACTTCAAGAACGATCGCGTCGACGCTGGCGAGATGGGCGCCGGGCATGCGGTCACCGCGCTCTACGAAGTGACGCTGACGGGGAAGAACGCGGCGCTCGGCACGGTCGCGGTGCGCGGCGTGAAGCCGAACGGAGAGCGCTTCGAGCTCTCGAACGTGGTGGCGCGCGCGTCGGTGCAGCATCAGCTCAGCGAGCAGAGCTCGGACTTCCGCTTCGCGACGGCGCTCGCGCTCGGGGCGGACACGCTGCGTGGCAACACGATTGGCGATTGGTCGCTCAACGCGATCGCTGAGCTCGCGTCGGGTGCGACCCAGGGCTCGCCGGAGCGCGCGGAGTACGTCGCGTTCTTGCGGCGTGCTGATCAGCTGCGCAACATTCCGGTGGCGCAGCGCGCGTACGCTCCGAACAACGCGTACTGAGCGGAGAAGAGCTCGCGCGGACTCCCTCTCCCGCCCTTGCGGGAGAGGGTTGGGGTGAGACGGGAATCATCGCGCTGATTGCGCTGCGCCTGACTCGACACTTCGGCAGACTGCGAGCGCCCGATGCTCCTCGCCCTGGCGCTCGCCACCATGTCTGCCGTGTCCGATGCGGAAGTCGAAAAGAGCTGGCGCGCTTTGCTCGAAGCGCGCGGAGAGAAGGTCGAACGCTCTCCGTCCATCACGTTCACGCCGATGCCGCAGAAGGCGCTCGCGGGTCTCTCGTTCGTGCGCGTCTCAGCCTGGGGGGCGGGTGGGCATCGCCGGCTCGAGCCGGTGGTGTTCATTCGCGAAGGAGAAACACTGCGCGTCCTGCGCGTGATGCAGCAGAACCTCGACGAGAACGGCTATCACCGCTCGCTCACCGCGCTGTGGAGCTGTGAAGTCGAGTTCGAGCGCTCGCTGCGTGCCGTCTCGCAGAGCATGGACATGAAGCAGTACTCCGCGCTCGAAGCGGAGCGCCCGAAGCGCTGCAAGTCGCTCCTCGAAGCTGTGAAGGCTGCGCCGCCGACGGAAGAGTTCGCGCTCTTTCTCGTCGCGCTCGCGCTCGAGGTCGATCACGTCACGCCGATCTCCTCGCGCACTGATCCGAAGCTCGATTCGCGCTTGAAGAGGCTGCTCGACGTGAAAGACGCCGGCCCAGCCTCGTCTGCTGATCTGGGAGACGTGTCGTGGGTCGGCGCTCCCGTCGAGTTCAAGCCGTGGAAGAAGAACGCCGGCTTCGTCACCACCGCGAGTCCTCCGTGGTTGGTGCAGGTCGACGCCACGCTCGGCGCCAACTTCTCACTGGTCACCAAACAGCTCGGCTTCGCGCGGGAGTACATCGAATGAGAATCGGAATCGCTGCGCTCGTGGGGTGTCTGTTCTGTGCGTGTCCTGCTCCGGTCGGCAACGACGGAGGCACGGGCGGTGGCTCGGCAACGGGCGGAGGTGCAGCAGCGACCGGCGGCGGCGGCACCGCGACTGGTGGCGGCTCAGCGACGGGCGGAGGTGGCGCGGTCAGCGACGGAGGCCCTGCGGGTGCACCGGCCTGGCGACGCGGCCTCGTGAAGTGGCAGTGGGTCGAAATCCCCGGCAGCACGCTCTCGACCGTCCCGGTGCTGAACCCGACGAACAACATGATGGAGCGCCCCAACGGCCGCATCGACGCGTGGAACGGGCTCGCCGCGAACACCGACAACAACCGCGTCTATCTCGCTGCCGCAGGTGGTCACGCCGACTGGATGGGCAACGAGGTCTACGAGATCGACCTGAGCGTCGACGCTCCGACGTGGCGCATTCTTCGCGGGCCGAGCGCGGGCAACACCATCAGCGTGGGCGTGAACTACTACTCCGATGGTCGGCCGAGCTCGACGCACCTCTATTACGCGCTGCACTTCGTGCGCTCGAAGAACCGCGTCTTCAAGCTGAGCGCCGGCTCGGTGTGGGGCAGCGGCAACGAGAGCAACAGCAACGTCGACGGGTTCGATCTCGCGACCAACGATTGGGACCCGATGGGCACGTGGGACGCGGGCACTCCGCACGGCGCGGCCATCAATCGCCCGTACGCGCAGCACCCGACGACGGAAGACCTCTACACGTTCTTCGGAGGCGCCTTCCGTCGCTGGAACGCCGCCGACGGCACGTGGCAACGCCTCGCGGACCGCCCGAACTACGCGAACGACGACATCGTGTACGGGAGCGCGTCAGCCGTCGATCCATCACGCTCGCGAGCCATCTTCATGCGCAACGCCTACCGCGTCTCGATGAATCAAGGCCTCGCGCTGACGTTCAGTGGCGCGTTGAGCGACGTCACCTTCACTGGCACCAACATCTCCGACGCGCTGAGCGCCGAGGTCGCGATGCACTGGCTCTCGAGCGAAGACGCGTTCATCTTGAAGACCGACAGCGGCGGTCAGGTGTTGCGCATCGACGCCAATACGTTCGCCATCAGCGCCATCTCGACGACGGGACCGAATCCGCCCGACGCGGTGAACGGCGTCTTCACGCGCTGGCAATACCTGCCGCTGCTCGGCGGCTTCGCGTACCTGCCGCGGCACTCGGCGAACTTCTGGTTCCTCGCGACGGAGTAATCGTGCTCGCCTTTTCACTCCTCGTTCTCGCCGCCGCCGACGCTGGAACCGCCGCTCCCGCCGAGTTCATCGACGACGCGCTCCCGCTCTACAACCTCGTGACCTGCACCGAGACGCCGCCGGGCCTCGACGCGAAGACGGTCGACACGTGGTGCGCCAATCAGAAGAAGCGGTACACGAGCTTCACCGAGAGCTGGGGCACGAAGGCCAACGCCTTCCTCACGCCGCTCAAGCCCGCGGGGTTGCCGAGCGAGCTCGTGTATCCGTTTGGTGGCGGCGACCTGATGGCCGCGCTCCAGCTGTTTCCCGAGGAAACGGTCATCAGCACGCTCTCGCTCGAGCTCGCGGGAGACCCTCGTCGTTGGAAGAACCTCACCAGGCCAGCCGAGCTGCAGAAGTCACTGTCTGCGATTGCGAACGCGAGCGCGTCGACGTTGGTGAGCAACGACTCGCTCTCGAAGAATCTCTCGGCGACGCAGCAGGGAGAGTTGCCGGGTCAGCTCTCGATGCACCTCATGGGCTTGATGCTCGCGGGCCAGGTGCCGGTGTCGGTGCGCTACTTCCGCGTCGAGCCTGACGGCACGCTGCACTACCTGACGACGGACGAAATCACCGCAGTGGAAGGCACGATGGCGAAGAACCTCAAAGCCTCGTGGAAGGCGCCGGATTTTTCTCCAGCGTTCGCGAACGTCGAGGTGCAGTTCGTCCCGAAGGGTTCACCTGCCAGCACGCCGCGCAGAGTTCATCGGCACTTCGCCGCGAATCTCGCCAACGACTCGCTCCCACCAGGACTGCTGAAGCACTTCGAAGCGAAGGGGAAAATCACCGCGATGACGAAGGCCGCGAGCTACCTCTTGTGGCGTGACGCGTTCTCGAACGTGCGCGACTACCTGCTCGCCAACGCAGTCTTCATGGTGAGCGACTCGACCGGAGTTCCGCCGATGCACTGGCTGCAGAAGGGCTGCACGGTGCAGACCTTCGGCGCGTTCGAGAAGTCCTTCCTCGGCACGTGGGAGGGCTACCAGGCCGACTTCCGCAAGGCGTTCGCGACCGCGAAGCCGATTCCGATGCGCTTCGGTTACCCCGACGGCAGCGAGAAGAAGCTCAGCCACATGATGGTGACGAAGTGCGCGAAGTGACCCCGGCGCCTCAGTTGCACATCGAGTACTCGCGCCCGTCGGCCGTGATGATCGGATAGCCGTTCGAGTTGCGCGTGATGGTGAGCGGCACCAGCTGCAGCTGCGGATTCTCGGGCGAGCTCAAATAGAACTGACCGTTCTTCACCGCCCACTGCCCACCGTTGGTGCGGTTGCCCGTCGCCTGCGCCACCGTGCCGTAGTTATTCGAATAGATGTCGGACTCGCTGAAGTCCTGCCACGTGCCATTGGCGTTGAAGTGCACCTTCTGCGTGTACGAGTTGCCGTTCGAGTAGCGCAGCCAGCACCAGTTCGAAGAGAGCAAGAGTCGCGAGAGCTGATCATTCCCGGCGGGCTGCGGAGCGACGGCGCCTCCTTTTTTCGGAGCAGCGGGTTGTTGCTGTCCCGGCTGCCCTTGCCCTTGCCCCTGTTGCTGTTGCGCCATCCACTGCTGCGCCATCGCCATCGCCGCGTCGTCATCACTTTCGTTCTTGGCGCGCGCTTCTTTCTTCACCGGCGCTCCGCCCTTCGTCAGCGGGAGCGACATGCCGCCCATGTTGATGCTCAGCGTCTCGCCCTGAAACGAATACGAGATGGTCTCGGCCTCACCCTCTTCGTCGGTGATGGTGAGCTTCGCTCCGTCGGACTTCCACTTGATGGAATCGCCTTCCATCACGCCGGTGCCGTTGGCGTTGAGCGTCATGAACGACTCGCCGTTCATGCGCCACGTACCGACGAGCTTGGGGTCCTGCTTCGGAGCAGCCGCGAGAATCAGAAGCGCGAGGAGCATGTGCACATTCTGCCGCGTCTGCGCCCGAGCGGAATGGTCACTTGGACGAGCGCGCCTACATCCCGCCGCCGAACGGCCAGCTCAGCACTTCGGTGGTGATGCTCCCTGAGACCACGCCTCCGTCGGTAACGCCCGCGTCGTTGAACGAGAGCGTGCCGTTGCCGAACAGCGCGACCGGCACGATCTGCCCGCCGCGGAACTGAATGACGTAGCCAACGCGCGTGAAGAGATCGAACGAGCCCGGGTTCGTCCCCGGAGGAGGCGGGTAGAGCTGCGGCACCATGCGAATCACCGCGGCGGTGAAGCCTCCATCGGTCTGCGCGCCGACGAGGTTGATGCCCACACGCGGACCGTCGTTGCCTTGCGTGTCGAGGCCGGCGCTCGCTCCGGTCAGCACCCAGGGGCCGATGCCGGCGTCGATCGACAGGTTGAAGGTCGCGGGCCCCGTCGCGAAGGGGTTCATCGCGCCGAGCGTTCCCCACGTCGTCGAGAAGTCGCTGCTGAACGTGCCGAGCCGCTCCATGCACGGAGACGGACGCGAGGTCGTCGGAGCAGCCGGCGGATTCATGAGAATGGTGTTGAGCCGCGCGCGCCGATTCATGACGAAGGTGCGCACTTCGCCGAGTCCAGTCGCGAACTGGCTGGCCTGAATCGGGTGCAGGTGCGGCGTGACGAGCGCCTGCATGCGGTTGATCTCCGACGTGAGCTGCACCTCGACGAACACCTGATCGAGGAAGAGGCGCAGCCGCGCGATGAACTGCGTGCGCACCGCGGGGATGTTGTACAGGCGCCGCGCCAAATCTCCTCGGACCAGAGGACCCTCGGGTTGATCAGCCGTCACCGGCCCCATGTAGAAGACGGCGTCAGCGCCCCATGGAATCCACACGAACTTGTTCGTCGCGGGATCGTTGTAGAGGAAGAAGTTGTTGGTGTTGCCGGCGTAGCCATCCCAGTGGCGGACGAGCGTCTCCATCGCCCAGAAGTCGATGAACTGATCAGTGTCCATCACCGCGTTGAGCCGGTTCAGTAGATCAGCGTCGGACGCGGTCATCGCCGCGAGCACCTGGTTGAGATCGGTGCGGTTGGTCTTGTCGTCCTTGAGATCGAACGTGTTGATGAAGTCCGCGTTGAAGTCGCTGAGCGTGCCTTCGTAGAGGTTGCCGCCTTTGTCCGCGAAGTGGCGCTTGAGCAGGTCTTTGTCGATGCCTTCGACGTTCGCGTAGATGCCGAGGTCGACGCCGTTCATGAACACGTGCGCGTAGTTGCACCGTGGCGCGACGAGCCCGGCCTTGCGGAACAAGTCGTAGCCCAGGCACTGGCGAATCACGCTCGGGTCCTGCTGCGCGTTGTTGAGCGTGAGCGAGTCGAGCCCCGACACTTCTTGATCAGCGATGAAGTCGTCGAACTTGAGCTTCAGCGACGGG
>JAEUJS010000635.1 GCA_016792935.1 Archangium sp.
TCGCTCGACATCCGCGATGGCAAGGGCCAGGCGGAGTTCCTCGATCGCGTCAGCGACTTCCTCGCACGCTGAGTTTCAGCGCCCCGCCGAAGTGAGCCCGAGACTCGTTCCGCGAGCCGGAGGCAGGTCGATCTCCATCGACTCACCGAGCACCACCGCGACGGGGAAGTGATCGCTGCGCCCGAGCTTCAAGACGCTCGCCGACAAAGGCGCCAGGCCGCGGCTGTAGAGCACGTGATCGAACTGCGCCGAGAGCTGCAGTGACTTCGTCAGCGGCCACTTCCACGTATTGGCGGCCGGCGCGAATTCGGGGAGCGCGCTCCGAAAGCCACGCTTCGCGGCCCACTCGATCGCATCGCCCTGCGTGCTCTCGTTGAAGTCACCGACGATCAACGTGCGCAGCTTCGGGTCGAGCGTGGCGACGAAGTCTTCGAGCTCATGGCGACGCGTCTGACCGGTGAAGAGGTAGCCGCTGACGACGCCGCCGCTGTCGGAGATCGGCGGATGCAAATGCACGCTCAGCACCTGCACCCTGCCCAGCTTCGTCTCGCTCTCGAGCCGAATCGCCGCGAACCACCCCGAGGTCGGCGGAAGCACTTCGTGCTCGAACGCGCGGCGCGACAACACTGCTTGACCGCCAGCGGCCGCGTCATCGAGCCAGAACTGATGAGGGAATCGCTGCGTCAGCCGCGCGCGCACGTTCGCTTCCCACGTCGCGTTGGTTTCCTGCAGCAACACCAGATCGGCGTCGCGCGTCGCGCGCTCGAGCTGTTCGAACGCATCGGGAGCGCCGCCAACTCCGTAGTTCACGTTCCACGTCACGACCTTCAGCGTCGCCTCGTTCTTCACCGGCTCGCGCGCGACACGGAGCGGCCTGAGGCACGACGCCGAGAGCAACACCACGGCGATGGCGGCAAGTCGGTGGTTGTTCATCGAGGTGGTGAAACGTCGGTGCCCTGACTTCGGTTTCATCGATCAGCAGCGACGCTGCTGCTGGAAACCAGAATACTGCGCCGCATGAAAGTCCTCGTCACGGGGTGCAACGGGCATCTGGGCACGGCGCTCACCGAGCTCCTCGTCGCGTCAGGCCATCAGGTGCGCGGATCGATGCGTGGGATCAGCGGCGAGAAGAAGACCGCTCCGCTGCGCAAGCTCGGAGTCGAGCTGGTGGAAGCCGACGTGCTCGACGCCGCCGCGCTCGAGCGTGCGTGCGTGGACATGGAAGTGGTCTTCCACCTCGCGGCGGTGTTTCGCTTCGTCGTCGACGATCCGCAGAAGGATCTGATCGACCCCGCGGTGAAGGGCGCCGAATACGCGCTGCGGGCCGCGAAGAAGGCTGGCGTGCGCCGCGTGGTGATGACGTCTTCCAGCGTCGCCATCGGGCACAAACACCTCGATCGCCCACTCGATGAACGCGACTGGAACGACGGCGCGACGAATCCCTACGCGCAGGCCAAGACGCTCGCCGAGCGCAAGGCGTGGGAAGTCGCGAAGGAGCTGTCGCTCGATCTGGTGTGCATCAACCCGGTCGGCATTCTCGGACCCGGCTTCGCGCGGCACACGCCGATGACGCTCAACATCGTGAACATGATCGACGGGAAGTTGCCGGTGGTGCCGCCGTTCGTGTCCACGTACGTGGACAATCGTGACGCCGCGAAGGCGCACCTGCTCGCTGCCGAAAACCCGAAAGCGAGCGGCCGTTACCTCGTCGCCAATGAAGCATTGACGATGATCGAGCTCGCGCAGCGCCTCAAAGCGGTGTGGCCCGACTCGAAGCCGCCGACCAGCGTGCTCCCGCGGTGGATGTTCCCCTTTGCGCGCTTCTTCGACTGGGTGATGCACAAGACCAGGGGCGTCCCGCGCCAGCTCTCAGCCGATGTGATCGACGAGTTCGGAGATCCGCTCGTGCGCTACTCGGCTGCGCGCGCGACGGCGGAGCTTGGTTGGAAGCCGCGGCCCTTCGACGAGACGCTCAAAGAGACCGCGGAGTGGATCGTGAAGACCCGTCCGCCCGCCTGGTGATTGGTTAGTCGGGGTTGACGATCTCCGACCGGAAGTTTTCCGGCTTGTGGATCATCGTCTTCATCGAGAGCTCTTTGCGGTTGTAGAGGTACACGCCACCGGCGCGGTTGAGCTGGCCAGTGAGGTTCGAGCCCTCGGTGAAGTCGAGCTTGGTCGGGCGCAGGAGCGTCGACGGCGTCACCTCGGCCGGCTTCTCAGCCTCGGTCCTGGTGCGAACTTCCTGCTGCTGACGCTGGAGACGCGCACGACACTGCGCTCCGCGACGACCAGCGGGGCACTCATCGCGAGGTCCCTGCGCCAACGACGAGAGACTGCCGATCACGAGGAAGGCGGTGACGAGTCGTTCGAAGGTCATGGTGCGCGAAGTGTAGCCGCGCCCCGCTCGGCAGCGTAAGTCCAGCGCATGTCTTCGCTCGAGCCGCGCCGGCCTTTCGATTCCGTCGTCGAGATGACGCAGTTGTTGCTCCCCGGTGACGCCAACGCGCTCGGAGCGGCGTTCGGTGGATCGGTCATGGGCTGGATCGACATCTGTGCGGCGGTGTCGGCGCAACGGCACGCGCGGCAGCAGGTCGTCACCGCATCGATGGATGATTTGCACTTTCACGCGCCGATCAAGATCGGGTTCCAGGTGATCTTGCGCGCGCGCGTCGTGGCGGCGTTCAAGTCGTCGATGGAAGTGGGCGTGACGGTGCACGCGGAAAACCCGCTGACCGGAGAGCGGCAGCTCACCACCAGCGCGCTCCTGACCTTCGTCGCGCTCGACAAGGACGGGAACAAGCTGCCGGTGCCTCCATTGCGCTGCGAGTCGGATCTGGAGAAGAAGGCCGCGGACGAAGCGACCGCGCGGCGAGCCGAGCGCATCAGCCGAAAAGGCCAGACCGGGCTGACGTGGCAGACGCTGTTGGGAGCGTGACGAATGCGGTTCTTGAAGTGGCCGTTGCTGCTCGCGTTCGTCGCGAGCTGTGGTCCCGAGTTCACCGAGAGCGACGTCGATGCTCGTCGCGATGGCCTGACACAGGTCACCGGCTTCGGGAGCAATCCGGGCGCGCTCACGTTGTGGATCTACGAGCCCGCGTCGCTGCCTGCGAATGCGCCGTTGGTCGTCGCGATGCACGGCTGCACACAGACGGCCGACGCGTACGCCGCCACGGGCTGGAACACGCTCGCCGATCAACACGGGTTCCTCGTCGCGTATCCGCAGACGACGGCGAACGGCTCGTGCTTCAACTGGTTCCAGAGCGCGCAGCAGACGCGCAACGGAGAGCAGGTCACCTCGATCCTCGAGATGGTCTCGCACCTCGTCACGACGAAGGGGCTGAACTCGCAGCGCGTGTACGTGACGGGGCTCTCGGCGGGAGCGGCGATGTCGAACGTGTTGCTCGCGGTGGCTCCCGACGTGTTCACGCGCGGGTCGGTGATCGCCGGCCTGCCGTTCGCGTGCGCGACGACGCAGGCACAGGCGCTCTCGTGCATGAGCTCGCCGCCAAATCAGACGCCCACGCAATGGGGAGCGCTCGTTCGCGCGGTGAGCGGAACGAACCCCGCGCCGCGCGTGCAGCTGTGGCACGGCTCGAGCGACTCGACGGTCGCTCCGGGCAACTTGAACGAAGAGATCGATCAGTGGGCTGACGTGAACGGCATCGACGTGACGGCTGATGCGACGACGACGATCGGTTCGGCGACGCGCCGCGAGTTCCGCAACGGCTCGGGCGTGACACTCGTCGAGTCGTTCCAGGTGTCGGGGATGAGTCACGGAACGCCGGTGGATCCGCCGGCGTGTGGAACTGCCGGAGCGTTCATCCTCGACGTGAATTTGTGTTCGGCGCGCTTCGCCGCCGAATTCTTCGGACTGATCGGTGACGGCGGCGTGGTCGTGCCGCCGGTCGATGCGGGGATGAACGACGCAGGCATGGCTGCGGTCGACGCGGGGACGGCGATGAATTGCCTGGGCGAGTGGTTCGCCACCAACGTGAATCACTTCAGCGCGGGTCGCGCGGTGCTGTGCAACGGGCGCTATTGCGCAGTCGGCTCGGGTGATCTGCTCGGTGATTCGCTCGACATGACGTGGGTGCGCCAGGTGTCGGCGACTCGGTACGAGGCCGGTCAATGCGCGGTCGTCGATGCGGGCATGCCCGTCGGCGGAGGTGGCGGCTCGACGGGTGGTGGCGGCGGTGCGGCGACAGGCGGAGGAAACGCAACAGGTGGTGGGAGCGCTGTAGGTGGCGGCTCCGGCGGTGGAGCGACCGGCGGTGGAGCGACGGGCGGTGGAGCGACCGGTGGCGGAGCGACTGGCGGTTCCGGTGGCGGCGCGTCGGGCGGCTCGGGTGGCGGCGGCGGCGACCAGCCGACCGGCTGCGGCTGCGCGTCAGTCGAGGGCGGATTGTCTCTCCTCGGCCTGCTGATGCTCGCGCGGAGATCCCGAAGAGCTTCCTGACGAGCACGCGATCCGCCGCGCCTCAGCCTCTCGCCGAAGGCCGAAGACCTCCCGACAGTCCGATCTTCTGCGGGGCATCAGCTTCTCGCTAAAGCCTGACGCACGCCGATCTCCGGCCACAGTCCGCCCATCAACGTCGTTGTCAACACTGTTGTCTACACCGTTGACTGCGTGCTGACCGTAGCCCCAACCTGCGACCGCGGCGCCGCCTCGTTAGACTCGGGCCCATGACTTCCACTCCGGTCGCGGCGCTTCACGAGTACTTGCCCGCGCGTGGCTTCGCGTCGATGTGGCGCGAGGGCTCGGCGAAGGGGCCGGCGGGATTCGGGCCGCGTCACCGCAACCCTGGCTACGAGCTGAGCTGGGTGCGCGAAGGCTTCGTGACGTTCGCCCTCGAGCGCGCGCAGGACTCGATCACCGGCACGACGGGCAGCTCCATCGTCCTGACTCCGGGCGAGCTGAACACGCCGCGAGCAGCGGGCACCTTCTTCCAGCTGATGTTGTCTTCCGAGCTCCTCGACGAGGCGCGTTCTCAGCTCGGCGCACGCGCCCTGCCCTCGACGGCCTTCAGCTTCTCCGCACGGAGCCGCGTCAGCGCGATCAGCGAGCTGATCGGCCGTGAGCGACGAAACCTGGGCGATGACGATCCGCTCGTGAAGTCACTCACGGACTCACTCGCGATGGCCATCGTTCGCCCCGAGAAGATCGAATCGCGTCCGCTCGACGCACAGATCCGGCGGGCGCTCGAATACCTCGATGCTCACTTCACCGAGCGCCTCTCGATCGAAGACGTCGCGAGCGCCACCGGCCTTCCGCGCTTCGTTCTGATGCGACGGTTCAAGGCGCAGACCGGCACGTCGATCTACCGCCACCTGCAGAACGTGCGGCTCGATCGCGCGGCGCACGCGCTGCGAACCAGCGAGACCTCCGTTCTCGACATCGCGCTCGACTGCGGCTTTTCGGATCCGGGTCGCTTCGCTCGAGCGTTCCTCGAACGGTTCGGCGCGAAGCCCAACGCCTTCCGCGAGCGGTCCGCGTGAAGTTCGACGACCAGCTCCGACAGACCTCGCCGAGCCACTGACGCCGCACCTCGAGCTGGGCAACGGGTTTCAAGAGCTCGGGCGCTGCCGAGACGCGCTCGCACGATCTGCGGAATCGCCGCACGAACCGCCACGACCGCCATCGCGTGCGAAGCGCATCGTGGCCGCATGAAAACTCCCGATCTGTACGACGCGCAGGCTGAAGGGCTCACGCAGGTCCACCGCATGATCACCGCCGCGCTCGACGAGGTCGCGGCGCAGTCGAGGCTCGCTGCGGCCGTCACGCAAGCCACTGGAGCCGCCCGCTTCGTCCTCGCGCACCATCACGTCGAAGACACCGTCCTCTTCCCCGGACTGCGCGAGCTCGGGAACGGAGCCACCGCGTTTCTCGACGCACGCGATCGCGAACACCGGGTCATCCACTCGCTCGCGGAGCGACTCCTCGAGCACGCAGCCGCTCCAGGTCCTCGCGTCACCGAGCTCGTCTCGCTCAGCGGAGAGCTCCGACGCTCACTCGCTGCCCACGTCGCGGAGGAAGAGGCAGGGCTCTCGGCCGAGAACCTGCGTCAACTGATCACCGTGCCGAACTTCACCCAGCTCGTCGCCCGCCTCGAGGCCGCGCGAGCCGGCGCCGCGAAGATCGCGGGCAGATGACGCCTCGACCGGGAGCGGTAGTGTGCGTGCCATGGCGAACATCGCGTGGCTCGGAACTGGATTGCTCGGTGCTGGATTCGTGAAGGCGGCTCTCAAGCGTGGGGACTCGGTGCGCGTGTGGAATCGCACCGCCTCGAAGGCGAAGGCGCTCGAAGCACTTGGCGCAGTGGCATGTGCGACTCCGGCTGAAGCGGCGACTGGAGTCGAGCGCGTGCACCTCTGCCTCAGCGATGACTCCGCCGTCGATGGCGTGATCGCAGAGCTCGGACCGTTCGGCGGCCCGATCATCGACCACACCACCGTCACGCCCAGGGGAGCTGCCGCCCGCGCGAAGAGACTGCCCGGCCGCTACCTCGCGTGCCCCGTCTTCATGGGCCCGGCGATGGCTGAGCAGTCGAGCGGACGAATGTTGTGCGCGGGCGACGCGGCGCTGGTCGAAGCGCTCTCGCCTGCGCTCGAGAAGATGACGGGTGAACTGCAGGTCTTCGGCAACGACGTCACGGTGCCGGCGACGCTCAAGCTGCTCGGCAACTCGATGATCATCGGCATCACGGGCGTGCTCAGTGACGCGCTCGCCGTCGCGCAAGGCGGTGGCGTCGAGATCAAGGACGCCATCGCGTTCCTGCAGAACTTTCAGATCGGCAACATCGTGAACATGCGCGGCGTTCGCATGGCAGCTGGCGATTACGCAGCGAGCTTCGAGCTCTCGATGGCGCGGAAGGATGTGCGGTTGATGCAGGAGACGGCGGCTCCGCGCGCGATGGCGACGCTCGATGGACTCGGCGCGCGGATGGATGCGCTGATCGCGCACGGGCACGGCTCGAAAGATCTCGGCGCGCTCGCGATCGAGATCGTCCCTCCTGCTGCGAAATAGGAAGTGCTCCCTCACCCTGACCGTCTTCCACTTCCGGCTGACTCAGCCGAGTGAGCGTGGGGCTGGATTCGGCGCGAGCGTGTTCGCGAGGTGCCCGGGATCTTTCACTCCCTGCGCGATCATCCACGCGGTCGCCGCGCGCACGTTCGCTTCGCCCACCGCGTTCGCCTGACGCTGCCCGAGCCGCAACCGCGCCGACGCGCTGAACAACGCCATCTCGTGCCGATCGAACGCTTCGATCGACTTCCGTAACGACTCCTCGTCGCCCGCAAGACCTTCGACGAGCAACGCCAACGCATCGGCCCAACCGACGCCTTCGCGCGCGAGCAACGCCGCCTGCGCACGCGCCTCGTCGAAACGCCCGAGCGCGAGCAGCACGCGCGCCATCACCGACCGCGCCTCGACGCGCACGTTCTGAATCCGCAGCAACTGCGAGTCGGACAACGCGCGCATGCACCGCTCCATGCGGTCCAGCGACTTGCCGTACTCGCACGTGTAGAGATCGATCATCGTCTCCGAGAGCGCCGCCCAGTAGTGCTGGAAGTGGAAGCTGCGCGTCGACCAACCCGCCATCGCCGACGCCACGGCCTCGCGCGCTCCCGCGGGATCGCCCGCCGCGAGCAACGCCACGTTCGCCAGGCCGCACCGCAAGCTCGTGACCGCATACCGATCACCTCGCTCTTCCGCCTCACGCGTGAGCGCCGGAATGCGCACCGACAGGCCAGCGATGTCTCCCAGATAGAAGAGCGACCACACCGTGAAGAGCCGCGAGTTCGCCGCTTCCCACGACAGCCGCGAGCCAACTTCGGCAAAGCGCCGCTCCGCCTGCGCGGTGTAGGTCGCCGCCTCACGCCATCGGCCCACCAGAAATCGCGTCAGGCCCGCGCAGAAGTCGACCAGCCCGATCAACCCCCCGTCGCTCAACCGCTCGGCGAGCTCACGCGCTTCACTCACCAGCCGCCCGGCCTTCTTCTCTGCGTTGATCCCTGCCGTCGCGACGAACGCCGCCTCGGCCGCCAGCGCGCGCGTCACGCGATTGGGCTCTCCGGCATCGAGCGCGAGCAACAACTGCCGCGCCTGAAAGCTCGCGCCGCGAATGGTGTCGACCATCGACAAGCCCATCGACACCGACCAGCACGCGTCGATGCGCTGCAACATCGCCGGAGCGATGTGCGTCTCGGGCGTTTCCTCGAACGATCTCCCGCGCAGCCAGATGTGAACGCGTCGCAACGCCAGCGCCATCAGCGCGCGCCGCGGCGTCTTCGCCAGCGCCATGCCCATCGCGCTCAACACCTGATTCACCGCCGCGAGCCCCTGATCGATGTGCCCGCTGCGCAACAACTGCTCCGCCGCGCGACGGCGCATCTCGAGCTCCGCGACCGACGCTTCACCCGCCTCGGTCAACGCCAGCTCGTACGACTGCGCCGAGATCGCTCCACGACCCGCGGAAGCCCACACATCGGCCAGCTCGATGCGCAGCTGCTTCCTGCGGCGATCGTCGATGGGCAACAGCTGCAGCGCCCGCTCGAACAGCACCGCCGCGCGCTCGAACGCCAGCTGCGCCACCGAGCGACGCGCGGCCTCGATCATCGTCTCGGCGGCGCGTTCCAGCAGGCCGGCGGCGCCGAGATGCCACGCCACCACGTCGATGTCGGCGGAGTCCTTCAGCGCCTCCGCGAGACGCGCGTGCAGCGAACGCGTGCGCTCATCATCGATGCCCTTCACCACCGTCTCGCGAATGCGATCGTGCCAGGCCTCGACGCGATCATCGTGCAGCCCGCGAACGAGCCGCGAGCTCTTGAGCAACGCCAACGACTCCACGT
>JAEUJS010000342.1 GCA_016792935.1 Archangium sp.
ACGGGCGTGGTCGGTTCAGGAAGACGAACTTCCCCACCATCCACCTGCGCGAGCGTGAGGAGCAGCGCGAACAACACGCGCCCAGTGTAGCGCCAGGAAGTGGCGGTGGCGCACAGCAGTTCCGTGCGCCGCCGCGCACGACCGCCAGCGCGAAACGCAGGGAACGAGATTACGGCTTCGGCGCTTCCGCTTTCTTCGTAATCAGCATGTGCATCGACAAATTCTTGTCGAGGTAGCCGTAGCGGAACGTGAGCGGCTTGGCCGTCTTCCACAGCTTCACGAAGTCTTTGTTGTAGTCGGCGTTCGCTCCGAGGAACGACTCGGCGAACTTGCCGTAGGTCTCCTGCGTGAAGCCCGCCTTGTTCGCGAACACGGGAGGAATGCCGGTCGAGTCGCTGACCATGAACACCATGTTGTCGAGCAGGTAGTTGCGAATGGTCGAGAACTGATCGCGCCACAGCAGGTAGCTCGCGGCCTTGGTCATCGCGACGATCGGCTTGCGACCGGCGAGGTACTTCTTCATGCCCTCGTCCTTGCCGAAGTGATCGTCATCGAGGTTCTGCGCGAAGTGACGGTGGACGATCTTGTCCTTCTGCGGGTCGCCGCCCTTCTTCACGGCGACGAGCTCGAGGTTGTCGAACGCGGTGCTGAAATCAGGAGCGACCCACTTGCTGTGCAGCAGCTTCGCTTCCTGCTTCTCGAGCGTGTCGAGCTCGGTCTGCGTGAGGTAGCGCAGCGTGCCGTCGGCGTTGGTCTTCACATAGCGCAGCGAGACCGGCTCGTAGCCGTGCACCGCGAGCGCGATGAGGAAGAAGCTGAGCTGACCGGGCAACTCTCCGCGCTGACCCTTCATCAGGTTCTCGGTCTTGGAGTCGTTCGCGACGAGCAGGCCCGAGCTGGTGGAACGGATCAGCTGCAGCGAATCGGTGAGCGCCTTGCTCTTGATGCCCTTGATGCGGCGCGGATCACCCGCGTGCTCGAGGGACATCGTCGTGATCTCCTTCGCCTCGGGGTAGGTGGTGAGCGCGCTGATCAGATCGCCGCCGCCGAACGGATACACGAGCGTGGTGGGCAGACCGCCCGGCTTCAGCCCCTGAATGAACGGAGACGCTTCCTTCACCCACGTCGCGCGGTACTTCTCGATGCGCTTGTTGAGCTCGACGCAGTGCGCGTCGACCACCTTCGCGTCGAGGTCCGCCGGGAGCGGGCTGTCGTTTCCACACGCGACCACGCGGTACAGCAGCTTCGCCTGCTCGGTGAAATCGAGCGGCTGATCAGCGGGGGCAGGCTGCGCAAGGACGAGGGCGATCGACAGGGTCAGCATTTTGGCGGCTCGTAGCAGTTCACGATGCCACGCACCTCAAATTCACTGCCCGCTAAGGTGCGCCGCCATGCGTTGGCTCGCTCTTCTGGTGGTGTGTCTGCCGTGCCTCGCATGGCCGTGCGCGGTGGCGGACGTTGGTTCGCTGCAGACGCACATTCGCGGGGAAGAAGCGCTCGTGGTGTTCGACGAGGCGAAGGGCATGGAGCACTTCATTCGCTCCGCGGAGTTCCTCACCGAGGGCGGTTCGTTCGGCTTCATCGTGCCCACGCCCAGCGAGCCGCAGTTCGCCGAGTTCGACGCGGACATCTTCGCGAAGCTGGCGAGCGCGTACGAAGCGGCACGCCCCGAGACGCGCAAGCTCGACGTCAGCTCGATGTTCTTGTTGCGGAAGATGGAAGGCCACAACGCGATCGGCGGACTGGTGCAGGTGCTGAGCAGCGATCGCGTCGCGGGCATGGACGTGACGGTCGTGAAAGCGAGCGATGCGACCGCGTTGAGCGAGTGGCTCGCCAAGCACGGCTTCACGATGCGGCCGGCGCTGCAGACGTGGCTCGATTCGTACGTGAAGCAGGGCTGGGTGTTCTCGGCGTTCAAGTACGAGGGCGCACCGAAGAGCAGCACCACCTCGAAGGCGGTGCGCATCTCGTTCCCCACGAAGGTGCCAATCTATCCGTATCGGGAGCCGAGCGATTCGTCGCGGCGCGCAGGCATGCAGGTGTGGGTCGTCGCTCCGCAGGCGCGCACGTGGAAAGGGCACGCGCCGTTCATGCAGAGCGCGAAGCTCGTCCTGCCGTCGACGATCGAGTCGCTGGTGTCCGGGCCGAAAGTGGTGACGCTCTTCGACGACCTCACCGAGAAGCGGCCCGATGCCGACGTGGAATTCCTGCCATCAGCGAGCACCTCGGAGATTCTGATTCCGCGCGTGGTGCCGGTGACGATTCCGCTCGAGGGGTTGTGCTGTGTGCTGCCTGTCGTAGTGGTCGCCGTGCTCGTGTTCCGCCGCCGAAAACGCCAAGCGTAGATCAGCGCGACCTCACGGTGAGGGAGAGTCAGCTTTCTTCTTCGTCCGCTTCTTCGCTGTACGCGATGGGCTCCGGCGCTTTCACCGGGCGCGGCGGTGGACACGTCCGGCACAACACTTCGCCGTCGGCTCCAGCCGGCACTTCCGTGCATTTCGCGCAGACCTTCCGTGAACAGACGCGACACGCGCGCAGCGAATTGCTCCGCGCTTCACAGCACTCGCACTGCACCGGGTCGCCGCTCTCGTCTTCGATCAGCGCTGCGCTCGACACGGAGTCGGGATCGAAGAAATCAGGCTCCAACCCGTACTCGGGATTTCGCTCGCCACCATCGCTTTCGAGATCGACCGGGCTCTCCGCGAGCACCTCGTCCCAGTCTTCACTCGTCGCATCGGCAGGCGGCGCTTCGACTTCCTCAGCCTCTTCTTCGACTTCCGGCTCGCTCTCGACGTGCGTCGCTTCCTCGACCACCTCGGTGCGCCACCAGTTCGTCGGAGCGGACTGATCTCGAAAATCCATCGGGTCGAAGTTCGTCTCGCCCGCGGGCGGAGGCGCTTCGTCTTCGTCGTACCCGTCGTAATCCCAATCCCAGTCGCGCTCGCGCGGAGTGAAGGTGGTGACGAGGGGCCATTCCTGCCCGGTCGCCGCTTCGTCGCCGAGCACCAGGTGTTCACTCGCGTCGAGCTCGAGGAACAACTCCTCGAGCGTGTCGCCCGGGTCGAGGCCGAAGCCGCGATCGATCGCCAACTGCCAGAGCGCGCGACGATCCTTCGCAGGCCCCATCGCCAACGGACGAACGCGCGACGCGTCGACGGCCCACGCAATGCACTCGTGGTTGCTCGCGCTGGTCGCGAACTCGATGACGCGCTGCCCGCTCTTCGCGAGCGACTCGGACGTCTTGCGCAGCAACGCTCCGTTGGACGCGTTCTCCATGCGCAGCTCGATCGCCGTGAACGCGTGGCAGGCGAACTCGAAGGTGCTCACCGCTGCGCTCAGATTCTTCGCCGCATCGAGCTTCGAGATCAGCGCACGGCAATCACTCTCACGCGCTGAAGTGATGACCAGCGCACGCTCTCCATGGCGTCCCGTTCCGCAGCGCGAGATGACGCGCTCGTCGCTCTCGTCTTCGCCCCATTCGGCTTCGTGAATGATGCGTGGCGCGTCCACTTCCGGCAGGTCGCCGTAGAACGAGCCATCGAGGTGGAGCAGTCGCACCTTTGGCGGCAGCTCGAGCTCTTCAGGAAGTTCGTCCGTCACGCTCAACACGCGCAGCTTCGGAGCGCTCCTTGCGCTCAGCCCTTCGAAGCCCACCGCGAGCCGCAGCACTTCCGTTCCCTCGAGCGTGAGCTCGCTGAAGTCGACCGACGCGTCGCCAAAGAGCGTCAGGAACCGAATCGCCGGGAGCGTGCCGAGCTCAGCCTGTCCGTCGAGCACGAGGTGCTGGAGCTTCGACTTCTCGAGAGACGAGAGATCGCTGAACACGCCGCGGAGCGACAGCCGCTCCAGCCGCGCGAAGGTTGGCAAGGCCAGCGCTTCTTCGAGCGCCTCGAGCTCGTCATCGCCATCGAGCTCGA
>JAEUJS010000366.1 GCA_016792935.1 Archangium sp.
CTGGGCCACTCCCGACGCGACGAAGGAAGATCTGCTCGCGGCGCGCGCGGCGTGGTTTCAGAAGAACGGTGAAGTCTTCGAAGAAGATCGCCAGCTCGAGTTGCGCATGGCGGCCTTCCTCGAGCACTACGTGAGCGATCGGCCGGCTCCGCACTTCGAGGGCAAGACGCCGGCGCGCGCGCGGTACGAGAAGTCGCTGCGCGAAGACGTTCCGGAGCGGGCCGCGGCGTTCCGGGCGTTCACCGAGACCATTCACGGCCTGTTCGAGGTGCGCCGCATCGTGCAAGGCGAGGTGCGGCTGCGTGGGCTCTATTCGGGCATCACCACCGACGTCACCGAGCGCCGGCACATCGTCGGTCTGCAGGTGGGAGATGTGCTCGAGGCGCGGCTGATTCCCTTCGCCGGGCATCTCCATTTCTCGGGCGCGTACGTGTTTCATCCGCATGAGGCCGCGGCGCAGATCAAGGCCGAGGCGAAGCGCGCGGTGAAGCAGGGTGGCACTCCGAGCGAGCGCGAGCTCGTCGAGGACTGCGCCCAACGGAGCCTGAAGGTCGATCGCTACCGGCAGATCGCGGTCGAGAAGATCTACGACTTCGCAGCGCGAAAAATCTGATCGGAATCGTTTTCGCGATCCACTCAGCGCGAGTCGAGCAATTCGAGAAAATCCCTCAGCCGCTCGAGCTCATCGTCGTCGAGCTGATCGAATTCGACCCCGAACCCCCGGACCGAAATGCTCACGTGCTCGGCTTTGGGTGTCTTGATGTCGATGCGACCGAACCCGGCTCGGTTGAAACGAATGTGTGCCACCCAGGGATCGCCGCCGGGGAGTGGGATGCCGATGACGCCTCCATCGCCGGCCTGGACCTCTTCGAGCGCCTTCACCTCTTCGATGAAAGCCCCGTTTTCAGAGAGTTCCAGCACCCGCGCGCGCGTGGGGTCGCCGCCGACATCGAGCTCGATCTGCGATTGGATCTCGCAGCGGTATCTGACGGCGCGTTCGGTCGTCATCGCGGACGGCGCGAAGCTTCGGTCACGGCGCGCAAGGTCGTCACGAGGATTTCGAGCGATCGCGCTGGGGTGCGCACGTGTCGGGAAAACGCACCAATTGACCGAGAACGACGTGGGTTTCTACGCTCCCATTGAAGTGCGAAGCGTGGAGTTGGGGTTCGAAGCAATGCATCCGGGGGGCACGCAGGTGATTTCGACGCTGCGTCATTCGGAGGCCGGCAGTGAGTGACATTCACGCAGTCAACATCAACCACCGGAAGTTCGAGCGCGTGACGTCGCGTCTTCGCTGTTGGTGCGAAGGCGAGAACATCACGGTGTATGCGCGGATCGGGAACTTGAGCGAAGGCGGCATCTTCCTTCGCACCAGCACTCCGCTCGAGCGCGGCAGCAAGGCGACGTTGCGCATCGGCACCAACCTCGAAGCCCTCGCGCGCGTGGTCTGGAGCCGCATGGAAGGCCAGGGCGGACCGCCCGGAATGGGCCTCGAGTTCGAGAACATCGGTGACGAGGTGCGAGAAGCGATTCGCGCCTTGATGCAGTCGAACTGAAACACTGGTATCCGACTCCCTAAAGGGGCTGTTCATTGCGGATCGCGATCATCTCGGACATCCACAGCAACATCGAAGCGCTGACCGAGGTCCTCAAGACCATCGACAAGCAGAAGGTGGATCGGGTCGTCAGCCTGGGTGACGTCGTCGGCTACGGCGCTTCTCCCAATCCGTGCTGTCAGTTGGTGCGCGAGAACGCGGAAGTCACGCTGCTCGGCAACCACGACGCCGCCGTCGCCGGCCGCATGGACTACTCGTTCTATTACGACGCTGCCCGGCACGCGCTCGACTGGTCGGCCAACGTGCTCGACGAGGAGAATGTCGCGTGGCTGCGATCGTTGCCGTACACCTACCGCATCGGTGACGTCGGCTTCTGTCACGGCTCGCCGGTCGAACCGCGAAGCTACGAGTACATCTTCGCGCTCGAGCAGGCGCGCGAGTTGACGCCCTTCGTCGGTGATCTCCCCGAGGTCACGTTCATCGGCCACTCGCACCTCTGCAAGGCGTTCGCGATCGGCTCGGGTGAAGTGAACGACGTGGTCGCGCAGAAGTTCGGCATCCGCAAAGGGTACAAGTACATCATCAGCGTCGGTTCGGTCGGCCAGCCGCGCGACTACGACAACCGCGCGTGCTTCGTGATCTACGACACCGATGCGCGGACCGTGGAATACGTGCGCGTCGAGTACGACATCCAGCAGTCGGCGCAGAAGATCTTCGATGCCGATCTCGCGCTGAACTTCGGCAAGCGCCTCTTCCTCGGCGTCTGAGGCGCAGCCCTTTGGCATAGTGCCGCCCGGTTCGTTTTCCCGGGGGGCACATGGCCGACGAGAAGAAGGAAAAGCCGCTGACGGCGGCCCAGTTCACCAGCGATCCCGAGGTCGTCAGCGCGCTGCGGAAGCTCAAGAAGGGCCGCGTCTACTCGGACATCATCGACGCGCAGGGCAACCAGTACGTCGATCTGGTGATGGAAGGCGGCGGGGTGCTCGGCATCTCGCTGCTCGGCTACGTCTATGCGCTCGAGCAGGCGGGCCTGCGCTTCCTGGGCATTGGTGGCACCAGCGCTGGCGCGATCAACGCGATGATGACGGCGGCCGCGGGCACTCCAGCGGAAGCGAAGAGCAACAAGGTGATCGACGTGCTGGCGGCGCTCGACATGGCGTCGTTCGTCGACGGAGACGACGACGCGAAGGAATTCGTCGAGGCCTTCGTCGGTGACGCCGGCCGTGTGAAGCTGGCGTGGAAGGGCATGCAGGTGGTGGACAACATCACCGATCGGCTCGGCCTGAATCCGGGCGACGTGTTCTTCGAGTGGTTGAAGACGCAGTTGGCGAAGTTCGACGTCATCGAGGTGCGCGATCTCGAGGCGCGGCTCGCTGATCTGCCCGAGCTCACCCATCGCGTGACGGGCAAGGTGATCAGCAAGAAGGCCGCCGCGCCGCTGCTGGCGATCGTGGCGGCTGACGTCACCACCGAGACCAAGGCGATCTTCCCGCAGATGGCCGACCTCTACTGGAAGCGCCACAAGAGCGAGTCGCCCGCGAAGTTCGTGCGCGCGTCGATGTCGATTCCATTCTTCTTCGAGCCGTTCCGCGTGAGCGATCTGCCGCAGAACGCCGAGCGCTGGGAAGAGGTGGGGTACTTCGGCTCGCTCCCCACCGAGGTCGTGCTGGTCGATGGCGGGATCATCTCGAACTTTCCGATCGATCTCTTTCACGTGCCAGGCGTGCCGATCTCTCCGACGTTCGGCGCGAAGCTCGGAACCGATCGTACGAAGCCGCGGACGATCGAGAAGCCGGGGCAGCTCGCGAGCGCCGTCTACAACGCGAGCCGCCAGTACGCCGACACCGACTTCCTCGCGAAGCACCCCGACTACCGGCACCTCATCACCTACATCGAGACCGGCGATCACGACTGGCTCGCGTTCTCGATGCCCAACGCCGACAAGATCGATCTCTTCCGACGTGGCGTGATCGCGGCCGTGGCGTTCCTCAACGGCTTCGACTGGGCCGGGTACAAGAAGGTGCGCGAGGCGCTGGTCGCCACCACGAAGTGAAGTGACGCGTTGTTGCAGAACCGCGGGTGGTGAGTCAGAAGCGCTCGCGATGCGTGACCAGACGTTCATGACGTTGATGCGGTTGTTGCCGAAGTCAGCCCTCTCTTCAGTCGTTGGGAAGGCGACGCGGTTGCCGGTGCCGGCGGCGCTGCACCAGCAGGCGATGAAGTTCTTCGCGCGCGCCTACGACGTGAACCTCGAGGAAGCAGAAGGCACCATCGCCGACTACCCGACGTTCGGTTCCTTCTTCACGCGCAAGCTGAAGCCCGGTCGCCGCACGATCGACATGGGTCAGAACGTGATCGCCTCTCCCGTCGATGCACACGTGAGTCAGATCGGTCAGATCGAGCGCGGTGGCTGCCTGCAGGCCAAGGGCATTTCGTTCCCCGTCGACAAGTTGATCGGTGACGCACGCCGCGCGCTGGATTTCGAGGGCGGCTCGTTCGCCACGCTGTACCTCGCTCCGCGCGACTACCACCGCTTCCATTCGCCGCTGGCCGGCACCATCACGGGCTACCACTACCTCCCGGGCGAGTTCTGGCCGGTGAACCAGGCGTCCGTTCGCACCAAGGACGCGCTCTTCGCGATCAACGAGCGGCTCGTCACCTGGCTCGACACGCCGGCCGGTCAGTGTGCGTACATCGCCGTCGGAGCGACCTGCGTCGCGCGCATTCACGCCGCGTACGACGAGATCATCACGCACGAGAACCAGCCCGAGAAGAACCACACCTACCCGCGCGCGATCCCCATCGAGAAGGGTGGAGAGATCGGCATGTTCGAGATGGGTTCCACGGTGATCTTGCTGTTCCAGAAGGGCCGCGTCACGTGGGAGCCCACGCTGCAGCCCGAATCGCCCGTCGTCCTCGGACAACGGATCGGAGTGCTCAAATGAGTGGGCAAAAGATCTCCGGAGTGAAGGGGATGAACGACATCCTCCCTCCGCAGATCGAGACCTGGCAGCGCATCGAGGCGGTCGCTCGATCGCTCTTCGCGCGGTACGGCTTCTCGGAAATTCGCACGCCGATCGTCGAGCACACGGAACTCTTCGTGCGCTCCGTCGGAGAGGTCACCGACATCGTCGGCAAGGAGATGTACACCTTCACCGACAAGGGCGATCGCTCGATCACCATGCGGCCCGAGGGCACGGCTCCGGCGGCGCGCGCGTACATCGAACATGGCATCGCCAACACCGAGCCGCTGACGCGCTGGTTCTACATGGGCCCGATGTTCCGGTACGAGCGCATGAAGACCGGGCGGTATCGCTCGTTCACGCAGCTGGGCGCGGAAGCGTATGGCGCGATGGATCCTGCGCAGGACGTCGAGGTGATCGCGTTGTGCGCGGCGTTCTTCAAAGAGATCGGCGTGCCCGACGTGGTGCTGAAACTCAACTCGCTCGGCGATGGCTCGACGCGTCCGGCGTACCTGGCGAAGTTGAAGGAGTTCTTCGCGCCGGTGATCGGTGGCGCCAGCGAAGACGCGAAGCGCGCGTTCGAGCAGAACACCATGCGGCTGTTGGACTCGAAGGAGGAAGTGCTCCAGGACGCGATCAGCAAAGCGCCGGCGATCATCGACTTCATCGATGAGGGTTCGAAGGCTCACTTCGCGACTGTCTGCCGACTGCTCGAGAAGATCGGCGTGCTGTACGAGCTCGATCGCCGCCTCGTGCGCGGCCTCGACTACTACACGCGCACCACGTTCGAGTTCGTCTACCAGCCGAAGGGAGACAACGCGCTCGGCACCGCGGGCACGGTATGTGGTGGTGGCCGGTACGATCGACTCGTCAAAGAGCTCGGTGGTCCTGAGAAGCCCGCGGTGGGCTTCGCGATGGGCATGGACCGGCTCGTGTTGCTGCTGGAGAGCGTGAAGGGTGTGCAGCGGAGCGCTCCGACGTTGTTCATCGGCACCTTCGATGGTCCGGAACGCGACGAGGCGATCGCGCTGGTGATGGCGCTGCGCAACGAGGGCTTCAACGTCGACTTCGATCCCCGCGGCGGCAAGCTCGGCAAGCAGAAGGAGCGCGCGAGCAAGGTCAACGCGGCCTGGTTCGCGGGCTACGGCGCCACCGAGGCGGCTGAGCGAAAGCTGAAGATCGACAACATGCGGCTGCCGGAAGGTGCCCCGAAGGAGACGGTGGAGATCTCCCTCGACGGGCTGCGCGCGTGGCTGAATGATGCGGGCAAGCGCTCGTCCTGAGGACCTGAATGACTCGTCTCGTGTTGGTGGCTGCTCTCGTCGCTCTGCCGGCTCTCGCTGAGGATCTCGCCGAGGTCGACAAGTCGGCTCCGACGTTCCGGTTGCCTGTCTACAACGCGAAGGAGTTCGGCGAGTCGACCGTGGCCATCGACACGTACGCCGGCCTCGAGGCGACGGACAAGAAGACCAAGGTGCTGGTCGTGTCGTTCATGGCCAGTTTCTGCGGGCCCTGCAAAAAGGAGATGCCGTACCTGCAGACGCTCCACGAGAAGCACAAGGACCAGGGCCTGCGCGTGATGATGGTGGCCATCGACACCGAGCCCGAAGGCCAGAAGCTCGTCGAGGAGCTGATCGCGCAGAACAAGGTGACGTTCCCGGTCGCGAAGGATCGCTTCAACATCGTCGCTCGGCGTTGGCTCGGTACACAGAGCCCGCTTCCATCGCTGTTCTTCGTGCGTCCCAACGGAACCGTCGCCTCGGTGCACCGCGGCTACTCGAAGGACGGCGCTGAAGTGCTCGCCACCGAACTGTCGCAGGTGCTCGGCGTGACGGTGGAGAAGCCCGCGCCGGTGGTCGAGAAGGCCCCGGAGCCTGCGCCCGTCGTCGATACGCCGCCCGCCGTCGCTGATCCGCCGAAGCCAGACACCACGAAGAAGCCGCCGAAGGGCAAAGCCGTCGGGGGCGACGCCGTTGGGGGCAAGAAGAAGACCAAGACGTGACCCGCGCTGACCGGACTCCCTCTCCCGCCCCTGCGGGAGAGGGTTGGGGTGAGGGGCAGTCCAAGATCGGCGTTCGGTTCCAGGAGCTCGAGACGTGAGCGCTCCGCTCCTGGTCATCGCGGGCCCAACTGCTTCTGGGAAGACCGCGCTGGCGATCGAAGTCGCGAAGCGGATCGACGCGGAGATCATCAGCGCTGATTCGCAGCAGGTGTATCGGCACTTCGACATCGGCACCGCGAAGCCATCGCAGGCTGAGCTCGCAGCCGTTCCGCATCACCTGATCTCGTTCGTCGATCCACTCGAGCCGGAGTTCAGCGCCATGCGGTGGGCGCGTCACGCCGACGAAGCGATCGCTGCGATCCGCAGCCGCGGAAAGCGCGTGGTGATCGCCGGAGGCACCGGCCTCTACCTGCGAGCGCTGTTGCATGGACTGGTGGACGCTCCATCGCGTGACGACGAGCTGCGCGATGAGCTCGAGGCCTTCGCGGATGCGAATGGAAACGAAGCGCTCCATGCGCGGCTGCGCGCCGTCGATCCGAAATCGGCCGAGAAGCTCGAGGTCGCCGATCGCCTCCGCGTGATCCGCGCGTTGGAGATCCACACGCTCACCGGCAAGCCCGCCAGCCAGCACCGCGAAGAGCATTCGTTTCTTCCCGATCGACATGCGTACGACTTGTTCGTGCTGACGCCTCCTGATCGCGAGCACCTGTACGACGTGATCAACCGGAGAACGCGCGCGATGTTCGGCGCCGGGCTGGTCGAAGAGACG
>JAEUJS010000639.1 GCA_016792935.1 Archangium sp.
GCCGCTCACCGTGACCGCGAGCTATCGCATCGACCGCCATCCGCTCCTCGACAACGGCAAGCCTGGCTACGCGCAGTCGCCGCGTGTGTCGGTGGTCTTCCGCCCGTTCGAGAGCCACGCGTTCCGCGCGAACTTCGCGACCGCCTTCCGCCAGCCGACCTTCCTCGAGAGCTACATGGACATCCGCACACCCGTGCCCGGCGTCACCGGAGCGTCGGTGCTCACCAACGGCAACCTGACGCTGCGCCCGGAGCGGTTGATCAACTTCGAGATCGGCTACCGCGGTGAGCTCTCGCAGTTGGGACTCACGGTCGATCTCGCGGCGTACTGGAACATCGTCAGCGATCTCATCGTGCTCTCGGCGGTGAACCCGGTGAATCCCGTCGACGTGTTCGACGCGCAGACGCAGTCGTATCTCCTCGGTCGATCGATCTTCTCGAACGATCCCGAGACGTACACCGCACGCGGCGGAGAGCTCGGCCTGACGTGGAACATCACGCGTGGGCTCGACATTCGTGCCTCGGCAGCGCTGCAATCAATCGTCGCCAACTCCGGAGCGATGGTGTGCGGCCCGTGCACGCAGGCGCCGACGTTCAAGTTCAACGCTGGGTTCGTGTACCGCACGCCGGTGAATCTGGATCTCTCGGGCGACGTGAGCGTGGTGACGGCGACGACGTGGATCGAACGTGAGCCGTCTCCCTCTGATCCAACGCAGATCGCGAATCTGCAGAACCCGCTCAACAACAAGGAGCCGTTCGCGGTGATCAACGCGCGCGTCGCGTACCGGCTCCTCAACGATCGAATCACCATCGCCGTGGTCGGCTCGCAGCTGGGCCCCAATCACCAGGAACATCCGTTCGGCAACAGCATCAACCGTCGCGTCTTCGCTCAGATCTCGGTGCAGCCATGAAGAAGCTCCTGCTCATTTCTCTGATGCTGTGCAGCGCGTGTGAGCCACCTCCCGTCGTCGCCGGAGCCGACAACCGCCAACGCGGAGCGCAGAACGGTCGCATCGAAGGCACGGTGGTCGTCAACTCGGTCGCCCGCGGGAAGATCGTGCTGTTTCTCTACGACGCCTCGCGCCCGCCTCCGCCGGTGGGAACTGGCCGGCCGATCACCTTCACCGTCGTCTCGCAGGATTCGATCTTCGGCGCCGCAGCTGATGGAGACGCCGGGCCCTTCACCGCGCCCTTCGCGTTCTCGCTCGTTGCGCCGGGGCGCTATTTGATCCGCGGCTTCATCGACAACAACGACGACTTCATCCCCTGGTACGGCGTGACGGCCGACACCACCGCAGGTGACGTCGGCGGCGCGGCCATCGATCCCGTCTCCCGCCTCTCGCGCATCATCGAGGTCGGTATGACGGAAGCGGGCACTCCGATTCCCGCGCTCGACGTGCCGGTGAGCTTTGCCGACACGACGCGGCTGCCGTTCGATCGTCCGATCTTCTCCGTCGTCGGCGGCGCCGAGCAGGTCACCGTCAGCGCGCCGTTCACGATGATCGAGCTGCAGGCCACTCCGGTGGTCGAGGGTGTCATGCAGCAGCAGACGCCTGCCTTCTTGTTGCGGCTGATCGACGACAACAACGACGGCATGCCCGACGACGCGAACGGTGATGGCATTCCTGAGATGTGGCCGCGGGTCGTGGTGCGCAAGCTCGCGCCTGAGCGGAGCCCGCTCCTCGACGAGAACGACCTCGACAAGAACGGCATCGTCGATGCGGAAGGCACCGACTACGAGCACATGGACGGCACGACCGATGGAAAGCCGGATGTCGTCGTGCTCGCCGCGGGCTTCAACATCATGGAGTACCAGACGCAGCTCTTCGACTCGATGGGCCGCGTGAAGCAGACGCCGACGCCGGTGCCGCGCTTGAAGCTCGTGATTCGCCCGCTCGCGCTCGATGCGTCGAACCCGCTCGCTCCCGCTCCACTGCGCACCCTGCCTGTCGGTGACTACGCCATCACGGTGATTCAGCAGACGGGTCAGACGTGGCGCGTGCCCAACGAGCTCGCTCCGGGAATTGCGGATGCACTCAACCTGCCCGTGATCGCGTCGCAGAGCTTCATCGTCCAGACGCGGTGAGACCGTGACTGCGTGTCCCGCGCACCCGAGCGCTGAGGCGGTCGCGACGTGTGATCGATGTGGCCGCTTCTTCTGCGCGGCCGAGGAAGTTCCACTCGACGGAAAGCGCTACTGCGGAGAGTGCGGCAAACGCCCCGACGTCGATTGGCTGGGCGAACACTACCGGCCGCTGATCGGCAGGCGTTCGGGCTTCGCGTGGAGCGCAGGCGTTCTCGCCCTGGGCCTCGGTGCCCTTTCGGTTCTCGCGTTCTTCAGTTTCGACGGAGCGATCGTCCGGCGCCTGCCGATGGTGCTCGGTCTCGGAGTGCTCAGCGCCGCGCTCTTCGCCTTCTTCAGCGGCGTACGCTGGGGACGCGTGGCGCCGTTGCTCGCGGCTCCGTTGTTTGGCCTCGGGTTGGGGTTGATGTCGAGCGAGTGGCTGCTGGTCGGCACATTGTGTGCGCTCGTGCCCTTGCTCTTCGGAGCGGCGGGGTGGACCGACGTGCGCAGCAAGCTCTTCTTCCGCGTCGAGGTCGATCGGCCGGCGTTGCACAAACACTTCAAGCTCTACGGCAACAACCCGCTCGCCGTCGTCGCGTCGCGGCTGGCCTTCGTCTCATTGCTCATTCCCGGGATGTCGGTGCTCGCCTTCGTGCTCGGAGTCATCGCGCTCGCGCGGGTGAACCGCACCGGTACGCCTCCGGTGACCAACGCGGGCACAGCCATCGGCGCGATGATCTTCTCGCTGATCACTGGAATTGCGTGGGCTTCGGCCTTCTTGGCATGACCTATAAAGTCTGATTGACTCTTAATCATGGTCATCAGACTTCTGCCAGACCCAGAGCGCGAGCTGAGCACCCGCAATCCCCTGGTGCTGACGATCCCCGACGTGCTGAACCCGGCCGAGTGCGCGGCGTTCATCGAGCGCATGGAAGGTGAAGGGTTGAGTGACGCGCCCATCACCACCAATCGCGGACCGATGATGCGCAAGGACATCCGCAACAACACGCGGGTGATGTTCGACGACGTCGCGTTCGCGGCGAAGTTGTTCGAGCGCGTGCGCGCGCATCTGCCCGAGCGGCTCGAGAGCGAGCTGATTCCCGTCGGCGCGAATGAGCGGCTGCGGTGCTACCGGTACGTGCCTGGGCAGTACTTCGCGCCGCACTTCGATGGGTATTTCCGGCGTGAGAACGGCGAAGAGAGTCAGCTCACGCTGATGGTGTACTTGAACGAGTGTGAGCGCGGCGGGCACACCGTGTTCCATGATCTCGAGCTCGACGTGAAGCCGGTGCCGGGCATGGCGCTGTTGTTCAATCACCGCCTGCTGCACGAAGGCGCTGAGGTGCTCGCCGGCATCAAGTACGCGGTGCGCAGCGACGTCATGTACCGAGCGGCGTGAGCGATGATCCCCTCTCCCGCCCCCTGCGGGCCCCTGCGGGAGGGAGTCCGGTCCGCGCAGATCGCTGCGGTTGTTCCCCTCACGTGCTACGCGCACACGCAGTGCTCACCGCTTTCCTCTCGCGCACCGACGTCTCGCGCCATCTTCAGGCGCTGCATTTGCTGCGCGAACTGCGTGAGGCGTTCAGCAAACACCGCTTCGAAGCCAGCACCCCACCGCTGCGCACTTCACTGAGCGAAGCCGGCCGCGAGCTCGGAGGCGCCGCCGCCAACGACGCTGAGCTCCGCCTCACCACCTTCCCCGGCGTGCCCGCGTGGTCCGTGCTCACGCAGTCGAAGGGCCGCGCGACGCTGCAGCTCCACGACAAGGACAGCGGCAAGCTGCTCGCGGTGATGGACGCCGCGCAGCTGCTCTCGCTCCGCGCCGGGATGGTCAGCGCGCTCGCGGCCGACGTGCTCGCTCGCTCCGACGCGAAGAACGTCGCCGTGCTGGGCATGGGCGCCGCTGCCTCGAGCGCACTCAAGTCGCTCCGCCTCGTGCGCAGCATCGAGCGTGTGTGGTTTCACGAGCCGAACGTGGCCGACAACTTCGAGCTCGCCCGCCGCCTGAGCACCACGCTCTCGATGGCCATCAGCGCCGTCGACACGCCGCGCGAGGCGGTGCTCGACGCTGACCTCGTCGTCCTCACCGGCCACGTCGCGCTTGGTGACGCCACGCTCCGGCCCGGCACGCACGTCACCGTGCTCGGCGCTGATCAATTCGCCGCTCCGCCGATCTCGCGCAACGTGCTCGAGAGCGCCCGCCGCTTCCGCGACGCGACGAGCCCCACGCTGACCTGGAGCGCTCCGTTCGACCTCGAGCTCCGCGAAGCGCTCGACGGCAGCAAGCCCGGCCGCGAGAGCGCTGATCAGCTCACCGTCTTCGCGAGCGTCTCTCCACCGCAGCTCGATCTCCTCACCGCGTGGCACGTCTTCGAAGGCGCGCGGCACGACGACACCCTCACCCGCATCGATCTGGAGGCCTGATGTTGAAGCGCGCCTGTTTCGTCACCGTGGTCCTCGCCCTCTCCGCGTGCCCCAAGAACGTCGAGGTCAAAGCCGCCGAGCGCAAGGCCGTGCGTCTGCTCACCAACACGCCCGAGCGCGAGACCACCCGCATCGCCGAGAAGCTCGAGCAGCTGGAGGCCGACACCGACCAGGAGCGCACGCCGCACGTGGTCGCGCGCGGTGAGACGCCGATCCTCTCCGCGGAAGGCGCCGACGTGGTGCTCGCCGGGGACGAAGCCGGCACGCAGGGCTTCCACGTCGACAACTGCATCTTGCTCGAGGTGATCTCCGACGACGGCAAGCCGTTCGCGCGCGCCGCGGTCGGCTACTTGAACGGCCTCGCCGAGGGAAAAGAGAACATCGATCTCCTCGGCCGCCGCACGTTCAACTTCGACGCGAACGAGGTGAACCTGCAGGCCATCATCCCCGAGCACGGAAAGTTCCGCGTGCGCGCGACGGTGCTCGACATCGGCGGAGTCGGTGCGGTGAGCGACGTGTTCCTGATCATCTCGCCGCGTGGAGCGAAGGCGGCCGATGATCTGCGCAGCAACTGATCACGTCGCTCAGAAGCTCGCCATCGGCTTGTAGCCGGTGCACGAAACGCCGATGCAGCCATCGCAACCGCCGGCCCCGCAGATGCCCGGGCCGGTGAGCGGAGGAGGCTGGCTGCCGACGACCGCCGCCGTGGTGGCGACACTGACGACGACCACACCCGCGGCGATGCCCGCCCAGAAGTACCACTTGCTGGTGATGGGCTCGGCGGTGCCGCTGACTCCGGTGAGGGGCACGCCGTTGCCGCCATTGCCGCTCGGCGTGAGGTTGGTGGCGATCGGTTTGTCGGACGGAATCGGGCTGAACTTCACGACCACCGGGTAGTCCTTGCCGGCGACGAAGGTGATCTTCTGCGCCTCTTCCTTGTAGCCGTCCTTGATCACCGCGACCTCAGCGGGACCCGGCGGCACCTCGACGTCATTCAGCGGAGCGACGCCGATCGGCTTGCCGTTCAACAACACCTGCGCGCCCGGCTGATCACTCTGCACCGAGAGCACGGCCGAGACGGCGGCCAGCTTCGCCTCGATCTCGATCGTCTTGCCGCCCGACACGAGCACCTTCTTCACGAACGCCGCGAAGCCCGGGCGCTTCACCGTCACCGTGTGTTCACCCGACGGAATGCTCAACGGAGGCAGCGGCAGCGTGCCGGCTTCCTTGCCATCGACGAGCAGCACCGCGCCCGTCATGTTGATCGCCATCTTCACCACCATCTCGCCCTTGGCGGCGATCGGCGCGATGGGCACGAGATCGTCATCAGCGCCCGACGGCGGAGGCGGCTTCTTGTTGTCCGTCACTGGCTTCTTGTTGTCCGGCTTCGGCTTGGGCTTGGGTTTCGGCTTGGGCTTC
>JAEUJS010000405.1 GCA_016792935.1 Archangium sp.
CGGCGACGGGCGGCGGTGGAGCGACCGGCGGCGGTGCAGCGACGGGCGGCGGTGGAGCGACCGGCGGCGGTGGAGCGACCGGCGGCGGAGGAGCGACGGGCGGCGGCGGAGCGACCGGCGGTGGTGCGCCTGCCTACGCGAACGATCGCTGCGACTCGATGGGCCTCGTCATCAGCTCCAACATGACCTTCATGGGTCAGAGCCTCGCGACCGCGACCAACGACTACCAGTGGTTCGGCCAGCCGGGCTGTGCGCCCAGCGGCACCGTCGAGCGTGACCTCACCTACAACCTGCTCATCCCCGCGGGTCAGCGCGCGACCATCATCGCGACGCCGTCGGCCAACTTCGAGATCAGCTTGATGCTCGCTTCTTCGTGCATGCTCGGCGCGACCAACACCTGCGTGGCTGGCATCAACGACGCGCCGCCGGGCCAGCCCGAGCGCCTCGTCTTCGACAACTCGGGCATGAGCGCGTTGCCGCTCTTCCTCGTGGTCGACACCAACGACACCGCGGCGACCACGTTCGATCTCGCCGTCAGCTTCGGGCCCATCCCGCCTGGCGACACGTGCGCGGGCGCGCTGATGGCCGGCGCGACCAACAACGGTTCGCTCAGCATGATGTCGAACGACTACTTGAACGGCTCTGGTTGCGCGGTGGGCTCCAACGGCCCTGACGCCGTGTGGCAGGCCAGCGTGCCCGCGGGTAACCGTTTGACCGCGACGTTGACTCCGCCGTCGGTGCTCCTGCCTGATGGCGGCAGCTCGCTCGGCTTCTCTCCCACCCTCAACATCGTGGCCACGGCGAGCTGCGTGTCGCCGCTGACCTGCGTCGCGGGCGCGAGCTCGCTCACCGGCGCTGCGACCGCGCTCTACGACAACTTGGGAACCGCGGCACAAGACGTGTTCCTCGTGGTCGACACGCCGAGCACCATGCCGGTCGGTACGTACACCCTGACCACGTCGGTCGCTCCGTCGATGTTCTCGCCGGGTGACACCTGCGCGAACACCACGACGCCCATCACCGTCGACACCATGCTCACCGGCGAATCGCTCGTCGGCTACACCTCGCAGTGGAACGTCGGCACCACGAACATGGGCTGCCAGTTCCGCGACGGTCCCGATCGCGTCTACGCCGTGACCATTCCGGCCGGCAGCCGTCTCACCGCGACCACCAGCAGCACCACCATCGACGTCAACGTCTCAGTGGTCGATGGCCCGGCCTCGGCGTGCGTCGCCAACCCCACGGTCTGCGCCGCGGGCGTGGACGCCACCAGCACCGGCGCAGAGGTCGTGCGCTACGACAACCCGAGCATGGCCGCGCGCACGGTCTTCGTGATCGTCGATCGCCCGAACAACAGCCCGGTGACCGACACCTTCAACTTCAGTGTCTCGCTCGCGCCGCTGCCTCCGCAGACGCCGGGCGGTGAGACGTGCGCGATGCCGACCGTCATCTCGCCGACGACCACCATCTCGTCGACCACCCAGGGAATGATGAACGACTTCAGCATCGTCACGGCGAGCAACTGCTCCGGGTCGTCGACCGGAAGCACCGCGCCTGACTCCGTCTACCAGACGACGATTCCGCCCATGACGCGCCTCACCGTCACGCTCAACGCCTCGTTCGACTCGACGCTCAACCTCGTGGCCACGCCCGCGATGAACTGCGGAACGATGGGCATGGGCATGGTGTGCATCGACGGCGATGATCAAATCAGCCTGCCGGAGACGGTCACCGCGTCGAACACCACGATGACGCCGCAGACCGTGTTCATCGTCATCGACGGGTGGAACAGCACGCAGTCGGGCGGCTTCGACCTCACGACCGCGACCTCGCCGATCATGGGTGGCTACACCGAGACCACGATTCCGGCGGTGTGCCGCATGTTGTCGATGCCCACCGCGCTGCTCGGCGGCTCCGGGCCTGCCATCAGCGACGACGCGGTCTCGGCCACCACCGCGCTGCCCTTCCCGCTGACGTTCTTCGGCACCGCGGTCAGCCACTTCTCGGTCAACAACAACGGCCTGCTGCAGGTCTTCACGTCGTCGGCCGGCGTCGGCAGCAACGCGTACGACAACGTGTCCATCCCCAGCGGCTCGACACCCAACGGCTTCATCACCGCGTTCTGGGACGACCTGTACCCCGCGGCGACGACGCAGATTCGGTACGAGACCAGCGGCATGGCGCCCAACCGCGTGCTCACCGTCGAGTGGTTCGACAGCGCGCAGTACGTCGGCGGCACTCCGGGCGTCGAGCGCATGACGTTCCAGGTGCAGTTCTACGAGACCACCAACGTGATCGAGTTCCACTACTGCTCGCTCAACGCGAACGGCAGCATGGGCACCTTCCTCGGCGGCGGTGGAGCGAGCATCGGCATCGAGGCCCTCAACGGCATCGACGGCACGCAGCACTCGTTCAACACCCCCAACTCGATCAGCACCATGAACGGCTTCCGCTTCACGCCGTAATCCGGTGCGTGCGTTTCAGATGTGCTTGCTCCCAGGCGGACCGCGTTGTGTAAGCGACGCGTTCCAACCTGGGAGCTCACATGAATCGCGTTCTGCTGCTGAGTCTGTCGGTCGTTGCGGTGTTGATGTTCTCTGGCGCCGAGGGCTGCGCCACGACCTCTGGCGCCACCACTGGCGACTCCACGAAGCCGGCAGACCCCAAGGGCGGCAAGTCGGGAGAGCCGCAGAAGCTCGCCATCACCAACGTCATCCCGTTCGACGTCGCGGCGTGTGGCCCGCGCGCGCTGAAGTTGTCTCCGCTGACCGCCGAGGCGCTCACCGGCGCGATGCTCTCGATGAACCCCGCCGTGCAGGAGTGCTTCGTCGATCTCACCTCGCGTGACGGCCAGGGCTTCGACTTGAAGGGGAAGATCACCGTCGACGACAAGGGCGTGAACGTCGAGGTCAACGGGCTCGGTGCTTCGGCCAGCGGCAAGGCCTGCGTCGAAGGCGTGTTCAAGAAGCTGCCGCTCGTCGCGCAGCCTGCGGGCGCCAAGCCGGTCGTCGCCGAAATTCCGCTCGGCGCCAGCCCGCAGATGGTGAAGCTCGGAGACAACACCGCCAACGACATCGTCGGCCAGCTCCGCCTCGCGCAGCTCAGCTTCTGCGATTGCTACGCGAGCGTGCTGACGTCCGTTCCGCCGTCGCTCAAGACCGAGGTTGAAGTGGTTGCGGGTGGCGCGGTGAAGGCGACGTTCGGCACGACCGACGCGGTGTCCACCTGCCTGACGCCGAAGATTCAGGCGCTCAAGTTGGGAGACCAGGCCGGCAAGCTGACGTGGCCGCTGTTGCTCAAGAACAGCTACGCCGGCGCGCTCGAGGAATCGGCTCCGGCGGCGCTGCGGTTCCAGCAGTTCGACGGCATGCGCGCCCAGCGCACCGCTGACGTGCTCGCCGCGGCCGGGACGCGTGGGCTCGCGGCCGTGACCTACGACTCCGCGGCGCAGAGCTACAAGAAGAAGCCGAACCCGGGCGCGCTCGAGGATCTGAAGAAGAAGTGCGCTGAGGTGCTCAGCGGTGACGATGGGCAGATCAACGCGGTGAAGGCGTTGGTGGCCGTGCTGACGGACAGCCAGAAGCTCGCGACCGCTGAGAAGGCGAAGGATGCGCAGTGGGGCCAGGTCGAGACTGCGCTCGGTCAGCAGCTGACGACGACGACGGCTGAGGTCGTGCGTCTGGAAGATCAGAAGAAGAAGGACGAGGGCGCTTGCCCGAAGACGAAGTTCTGATGCGCGGAGACTGATTCCGCCCCTCACCCCGCTTCGCAGGGAGAGGGAGCTATGGTTCGCCTGTGTTTTCTGAGCTCGCATCGCTCGAAGCGTCGGGCAGACCGTTCGTGGTCTGCACCGTCATCGCGTCGGCGGGCTCGACTCCGCAGAAGCCGGGCTCACGCATGGCGGTCAGCGACGATGGAACGTTGACCGGCACCATCGGCGGCGGAGCGATCGAGAAGCAGGTCATCGACGCGGCCTTCGAGCTGATGAAGGACCCGGCGCGCAGCTCACACACACTCGAGACGCACCTCACGCACGATCTCGGCATGTGCTGCGGCGGGAAGATGACCGTCTTCCTCGAGAAGCACGGCCTCGCCGCGCGCCTCTTCGTCTTCGGAGCGGGTCACGTCGCCAAAGAACTCGCCTCGCTCGCGCACCACGTCGGCTTCTCGGTCACCGTGGTCGACGAGCGCCCCGACTGGCTCAACGCCGAGCGCTTTCCCCACGCCGCACGCAAGCTCGAGCAGCCCGACGTCGTCGCCAGGTCGCTGACCGGCGGAGCGGACACGTATTGCTGTGTCACCACCCACGATCATCCGCTCGATCAAGCGTGCGTCGAGGCGCTGGTGCGCACTCCGCTGGCGTACCTGGGCGTCATCGGCAGTGAACGCAAGGCGCTGCGCTTCCGTCAGCGCATGACCGCCGGTGGCTTCAGTGAAGAAGAGGTCGCGCGTTTTCAGAGCCCGATGGGTGTGGCCATCGCCGCGCTGACGCCGCAGGAGATCGCCGTCTCGATCGTCGCGCAGCTGATCTCCGTTCGCCGCAACGCGCGCTGAAATTCCCTCTCCCTACTGCCGCTCGAAGCCGAACTGCCGCGTTCCGCTGATGAGCACCACGTCGTCGGTCGCCGCGAGGCCTCCGGTCGGGCTGAGCCCGCAGCCCGCGCGAATCACGACGCCGGGCAACGAAACGCTGCCCACCACGAGCGGGTCCACTGTCACCGCGCGCGACTCGGTGCGCACCGAAGACAGGTTGCCAGGGCAGCTCTGACCGAACTGCGAGCTCTCGAGCCCGAAGGTGGTGCTCTGACCGCCGAGCATGATGCTGCCCGTGCGCGAGGTGACGTCGAAGCTCAGCGTCGCGCCGGTCAACGAGTCGGTGGTGCCGCGAAAAGTGCCCGTCGAGAGCGTCGATTCCACGCCACACGCCGAGAGCACGAAGGCCAACGAGAGACACGTCAGGAGCGTTCGTTTCATGGTTCCTCGTTGTGCAAGCACACTGCCATTCGGGACTCCGCGCATTTGGCTCCGAACCACGCAATGGATTGCGTGACGCGCCTGACAGGGCACTCGGGAAATCGGTGTGACATCGGCGTCAAGGTCTCGAGCAGACGGTGCTACCTTCGCTCCCGTCATGCGGAAGCCCGCCCTGTCCTTCGCGCTCGTCGTGATCGCCGTGAGCGGTTGCCCCATGCCTTCGCCGATGGACAGCGGGACGGTCATGGACTCGGGCACCGTCGAGGTCGACGCGGGCTTCGATGCGGGAACGCCCGACGCCGGCCGGCCGATGCGCGATGCTGGAATTCCCGATGCAGGCTTCCTCGCTGCGCCCATCGATTCCTGGTGCTCGCTGAAGGCCATCGCCGAGTGCGGACGAGATCAACGCTGTGGCCGCTTGAGCGACGCCGGCTTCGCGGGCTGCCTCACCACCCGCACCTTCCTCGGTCAGTGCGACCAACAGGCGTTCACCCGCTCGGTGGCGAACGGCCGCATGCAGTACCTCGAAGCCGAAGGCGTGCGCTGCCTGAACGATCTCGCGACGGGCAGCTGCGAAGACGTGCCGCTCTCGTGTGGCACCGCGTTCACTGGACTCACGCCGCCCGATGGTGGCTGCTTCACCGGCCTCGAATGCAACGCGTTCGGCTTCTGCGACCTCTACGACGATCGCTGCCCGCACCACTGCGCGGCGTGGGCGGCGATGGGCCAGCAGTGTGATGGCTTCTTCCGCCGCTGCGATCCCTCGAATGCCGGGTGCGACGAGATCGACGCGGGCGTCAACGTCTGCGTGAACAAGAAGGACGCGGGCGACTCGTGCGTTCGCTTCGACTCGTGCGGTGACTCGATGGCGTGCTTGTCGGGCCGCTGCGTGGTGCGCCAGGCCACACTTGGCCAACCGTGCGCGGTCGAGAGCGGCTACCCGTTCTGCACCGAGGAATTCTTCTGCCGCCAGGATCCGCCGGTGATGGGCGTGCGTCCTCCCGGAACTTGCCAGTGGAAGGCCGGCCTCGGAGGCACCTGCACCGGCCCCGGCTCGTGCATGCCGTCACTGCGCTGCTCGACGCTCATCACCACCGGCACCTGCATGCGCAAGGCGGGCTTCCACGTCGGCTGCATCGCGTACGACGACTGCGAAGACGGCCTCTTCTGCGATGCGAAGACGCAGCAGTGCGAGCGTCTCCCGACCGATGGCGGCGACTGCTCGTTCGAGACCAGCGGTTACCGCTGCGCACCCGGACATACCTGTGCGTTTGGGAACACCGTCGATGTCTGTGAAGTGTGGAAGCCCGTGGGCACCGCGTGCAGCTACAATCAGCAGTGTCTGTCGAATGAATGCGACTTCGCCTCCCTGCCGGATGGAGGCTTTGGCGGAACCTGTGTCGCACCGTGTTCGACGAGGGCCGACGCCGGGCTGTGATTCCTTGAAGAGACTGCTTCTCCTTTCTCTGAGCGCCGCGATGCTCGCCACGAGCGTGGGCTGTGCTGCGTTCGCTCCACCGCCGAACAACCCCGACGCGGGCCGGCTCGACGCGGGCGTGGGCCCCACCGACGACGCGGGCAGCAGAACCGACGCGGGCTTCAACCCGGTCGAGGCGTGCCGCGCGCTCAACTTGAACCGCTGCGCGTACTTCATTCGCTGCGGGCTGCTCGAGGACTCGCCCGAGGGCCGTGATGCGTGCTTGCGCGAGCTCGAGGCGACGTGGTGCGGGCCGAGCACCTGGCCTCCGCACGTGCTCGCGGGCGCGCTGCGCTTCGACCCGGTGAAGGCCGACACGTGCGGCACCGCGTTCGCGACGTGGTCGTGCGAGGAATTCGCGTCGCTCCCTGACTCGTGCGCGAGCTTCCTCAAGCCGCGCGCCGCGCTCGGGGAAGATTGCTTCGACGGCTTCACCGAGTGCACCGAGGGCGTGTGCCGCGGCTCACTCTGCCCGCGCACCTGCCAGGTCCGCGCGTTCGCCGATGATCAGTGCCGGTCCGACGCGGAATGCCGCACCAACCTGTTCTGCAAGTTCTCTCCGTTCAGCCCGTCGTCGGGCGTGTGCGCGACCTTCGGTGCGAACGGCGGCGAGTGCGACCAGGACCGCGAGTGCCTCGTGGGCCTGCACTGCGTGAATCGAGAGTGCCGCGTGCTGCCGAGCGACGGTGAGGGCTGCCTCGCGGGCCGCTGCGAGGCGACCGCGTTCTGCGACGGCGCCAACCTCGACGGCGGCGTGTGCGTGACGCGCAAGGGAGAGACGGCGCAGTGCAGCGGCGACGAGTGCCAGCCCGCGTTGATCTGCGACCCGATCGACTCGCGGTGCATCCGCCGACTCCTCAGCTCGGGAGACGCGTGCAAGCCCGGCCAGAGCTGCCCCACCGGCGAAGTGTGCCTGGGCGGCTCGGTGCGCACCTCGGGGCTCTGTGGGCCACCGCTCGAGCAGGGCCTCGCCTGTCTGAGCACCGGCGATTGCGAAGCGCACCTGGCGTGCCTGGGAGAGCCTGACGCGGGCTCGCTGTGCCGTCCGCGCAAGCCGGAAGGTCACGCGTGCCTCGATGATCGCGAGTGCTTCCAGAGCGCGCGCTGCATCAAGAGCGTGTGCACCGAGCTCGGTCTGCCGTCGGATGAGTGCAGCGATGAGATCGGCTGCCGCTGGGGCCTGTGCCGCCCGAACTCGACTGACGGCGGCGTGTGCGGCTCGCTGCTGGGCGCGGGGCTGAGCTGCACGACGAACGCCCAGTGCGCGTCGGGTATCTGCGAAAACGGCACGTGCATCGGCCGCTGTCTGCCGTAGCGCATGAGCCAGATCAGTCCGGGAGCTTCAGCAGATCCATGAATGGCCCGCGCGAGACGCCCGCCATCGCGGCCACCATCTGTTTGCGCACCCACGGCACCTTCACCACCTGCGACATGCCGTAGTCGCGCAGGGGCCCCAGCCACGTGAGGTCGGACTGGAAGAACGGCGTCAGCGCGCGCGTGATGAATTGGTACCAGCTCAAGTGCCAGCGGCGTTCACGCGAGTAGCGGAACAGCGCATCGGCAACCGACGTCGCGCCCTTGAGCGCCTGCGCGAAGAACCACGCGTCGAGCAGCGCGAGGTTGCAGCCCTGCCCCAGCTGCGGGCTCATCGCGTGCGCCGCGTCGCCCAGGTACACCACGCGCTCGGTGTTCCACGGCCACATCACGACGTCGTGGTAGTGGCTGAAGAGCAGCGACTCGTGGCTGCCGAGCTGCTCGAGCACCGGCGCTGATTCGGGCACGTCAGCGAGCACCTCGGCCTTCCACTTCTCGAAGTCCCACGTGGGGAACGCGTCGAGCTGATCTCCGCGCAGGGAATAGAAGAAGCTCACCTGCCGCGGACCACCTTCGGGGCCGTGGCCCGTCGGGAGCAGACCGATCAGCCGCCTCGTCCCGCGTACGGTCTGAAAGAGCCGGCCGGTGAAGCGGTTCTCGAGATCGGGAACGATGGCCCACAACGCGCCCCACTCGTAGCGCTCGACGCTCTTCACGAAGGCGGTGTCGTCACGCAGCGAGCTGCGCGCGCCGTTGGCGACGACCACGAGATCGTGTTTGCCGTGCACGGTGCGCGTGCCGCGTTCGATCGCGCCCTGCGAGCCGTCCTTGAAGGTGTGGAGATCTTCGATGTCGAGGCCGGTGCGGAGCGTGACTCCAGCCTCGGTGCGCGCGGCGTCGTAGAGCGCCTTGAAGAGCACGCCGCGGTGCAAGCCGACGCCGAAGAGCCCCTTCTGGAGCTGCTCGTATTCGAGCTCCATGATCTTCCGGCCGCCCGCGGTCTGCGCGGTCTGCACCCACAGGCGATCGATGCGATCTCCTTGCGAGACGACTTGCTGCTCGAGCCCGAGCTGCCGCAACACCGCCATGCCCGTCGGCTGGAGCATGATTCCAGCGCCCGCGGTGCCCGGCTCAACGACCTTTTCGTAGAGCGTGACGCGGTGACCCTGCCTCGCCAGGAAGAGCGCCGACGCGCTCCCAACGGTGCCTGTTCCGACGACCGCGACGTCGAGTTTCAAGGGGTGTGGACGTAGCATTTTCCTGCGCTGATCAGCGCTCTCAGGTGTCACGCTGGCGACGATGAGCGCGGACAACAAGGTCATGGACGGCGTGCGGGAGCCCGGAAAAAAGAGCCTGTTTCTCGGTATCGACCTGGGCACGACCAACTCGGCCGCCGCGATGTTCGACGGCACGCAGGTGCACCTGGTGCGCAACCCGCAGGGCACGACGCTGACCCCGTCGATCATCCGCATGGACAGCAAGGGCAACGCGCTGGTCGGCAACAAGGCGCGCAAGATGCTCGACGCGGATCCCGACAACACGCGCGGCGAGTTCAAGCGGTTGATGGGAACGAGCCAGCTGCTCGAGTTCCCCGCGGCGAAGAAGAAGTTGAAGCCCGAGGAGCTGTCCGCCGAGGTGCTCAAGTCGCTGCGCACCGACGTGCAGGACCAGTTTGGTGTGGCTCCGGCGCGTGCCGTCATCTCGGTGCCTGCGCTCTTCGAATTGCCGCAGGCCTCGGCGACGAGTGAGGCCGCACGGCTCGCGGGTTTCGAGCGCGTGGAATTGATTCAGGAGCCGATCGCCTCGGCGCTCGCCGCGGGCTGGACCACGGAAAACGCGGCCGGCTCGTGGATGGTCTACGACCTCGGCGGCGGAACGTTCGACGCGTCGTTGCTCGAGACGCGAGATGGGCTGCTGCGCGTCATCGGTCACGACGGAGACAACTTTCTCGGTGGCCGCGACTTCGATCACGTGCTGGTCGATCACGTGCTCGGGAAATTGTCGGCGGACACAGGGTTGCAGCTGGTGCGCGCAGATCCCTCGCTGGCGAGCGGTGTTCGCAAGCTCAAGCTCTCGGTCGAAGACGCGAAGATCGAGCTCACGCGCGCGCAGACCGCCAACGTGCTGATTCCCGCGTTGAAGCTGGGAGAGCACGTGCTCGACGTCGACGTGACGTTGAATCGCGACGACGTGAACCGGCTGTGTCTGCCGCTGGTCGATCGATCGATCGGTGTCTGCGTCCGCCTGTTGCGCACGCATGGCCTGGAGCCGTCGCAGCTCTCACGGCTCGTCCTCGTCGGTGGACCGACTGTGATGCCGGTGTTGCGCCAGCGCTTGAAGGATCTGCTCGGCGTCTCACTGGCCGATGGATTGGATCCCATGACGCTCGTCGCACAGGGCGCTGCTTTGTACGCGGCGAGCGCTGCGCTCGATGCGCGTCCTGCTCCGAAGGCCGAGGAGACGGGTCGCCGCGTGTGGCTCCAGTACCCGGCGATGACGAGCGATCTCTCGCCGCACGTGGTGGGGCGGCTGGTCGAAGAACCGGGGCCCGCTCCGAAGAGCGTTCAGCTGCAGCGTCACGATGGCTGGAAGAGCGCCGAGACGCAGCTCAACGAAGAGGGCGCGTTCGTGCTCGCGGTCGACGTGCAGCCACGGCGGCCCAACGAGTTCACGCTCATCGGCAAAGACGCCGCGGGAAAGCCGGTCGCGCTCAAGCCGTCGAAGTTCAGCATCGTGCAGGGGCTGACGCTGACCGACCCTCCGCTGTCGCGCACCATCGGCGTGGCGATGGCGAACGATCTGGTGAACATCTACTTCGAGCGTGGAGCGCCGTTGCCCGCGCGTCGCACGTTCCGCCACGAGACCGTCGAGGCGATGGTGAAGGGCCAGCGCGATCACGTGCTGCGCATTCCCATCGTGCAGGGCGAATACGAGCAGGCGCATCTGTGCCGGCTGGTCGGCGCGCTCGAGATTCGTGGAGATCAGCTCAACACCACGTTGCCGGCGTCGAGTCAGGTCGAGCTCACGCTGGAATTGGATCGCGGTGGTCGGCTCTCAGCGCGCGCGATGGTGGTGAGCTCGCGGCAGGTCTTCGAGGAGATCGCGCAGCTGCTGGTGCCCGATGCGTCTCCCGAGGCGCTGGCGAATGGCTTGAAGGCGACGCGCGATCGACTGGCGACGTTGCGCACGAGCGCGTTCCGGCTCGGGCTGACGCGCTCGATCGAATCGCTCGGCAACGCGGAGCAGACGCTCGCGGAAGTCGAACGCGACATCGAAGCGGCGCGTGGTGGAGACGCCGATGCGGCGCAGAAGGCCAAGCGCGGCCTGTTGGAGATCGACGCGGCGCTGGAAGATCTCGAGGCGCAGTCGAAGTTCCCCGAGCTCGAGGAGCAGGCGGTATCGAGCGTCGCCAACTGGTCGAAGTGGGTGGCGCAGTTCGCGTCTCCGCAGGAACAGCGGCTGTTCGACGAAGCGGTGGCGGGCGTCGAGAAGGCGCGGCGTGCGAGGCAGATCACCGAGCTGCAGCGGCGCATGCGGCAGGTGCGTCAGCTCGGACTCGCGGCGTATTACAAACATCCCGACGCGTGGACGTGGGACTTCGAGAACGCGGCGGCGGACATGTCGTCGATGAGCGATCTCCCGCGCGCGGAGAAGTTGGTGGCGGAAGGTCGCGCGGCGCTCGAGAAGGGCGACCAGTCGGGCGTGAAGCGCGTCACCGAGCAGCTGTGGCGCTTGCTGCCGGCCGATGCCCAGACGCGGAAATTGGGACACGACAGCAGCCTGAGGTGATCGACGCATGGCCCGCGGACTGTTCGAGCGCATCGCTGAGAACCCGTTCTACGTGCTCGGCGTATCGACGACTGCGACGCGCACCGAGCTCGAGCGCGAGGGGAACAAGCTGCTCTCGATGCTGCAGCTGGGCCTGAAGGA
>JAEUJS010000411.1 GCA_016792935.1 Archangium sp.
CAGCCCACCCACGTCTTCGCGCAGTCCACGCACGTCCGCGCAGTCCACGCACGTCGTCCGCGCAGTCCACGCACGTCGTCCGCGCAGTCCACACACGTCGTCCGCGCAGTCCACGCACGTCGTCCGCACGGTCCGCGCATGTCCGAGCACGTCGTCGGCGCGTGTCGCGGTCGCGGCCTTCCTGCGGCGTACAAAAACCGGTTGTGGGCCGGTTTCGCGCTGGAGGCCGGTGAGGCGGTGGTCGGTGCTCGCCCTTCTTGCTGCTGTGCGTCGCTCGGGCTCTCGCGTGTCGGTCTCGCTCGACACTCGCGCGGCGTGCGCCTATCTCTGGTCCTCCGATGGCGACGCGCAAGCCGACCAAGAAGACGACCCGGCCGACGAAATCCTCCGCCAACGATGGTGGCTTCGACGAATTCTCTGCCGCCGGCGGCATGCCTAGCGTGCCGTCGCTGCCCGTCGGAGAGCTCGGCCGCGCGCAAAAGGGCGTGAAGGAAATGCAGTGGGGCGAGTTCGATCGCTACGTGCAGAGCATGGCGCGCACGGTGCTCAAGTCGTTCAAGCCCGAGATGGTGGTCGGTCTGGTGCACGGCGGTGTCTTCGTCGGCGGAGCGCTCGCCAGCGCGCTCAAGGCCGAGTTCCTCCCGCTGCGCGTCACGCAGCGCAGCCGCGATGGTGGCAGCGCGCGCGCCTCTGAAGAACTCACCAAAGAGGTCGACGGTCGCAAGCTCCTCATCGTCGATGACGTCGCGTCGTCGGGAGACAGCCTCGTCTTCGCCACCAAGCTCGCTCGCACGCAGGGCGCCAAGGCCATCAAGACCGCGTCGCTCATCGCGCGGCCCGGTCGCTTCGAGCCCGACTTCGTCGCGGTGACGTCCGACGACTTCTTCGTCTTCCCCTGGGACTACCAGGACGTGGTGGAAGACCGTCGCTTCGACACCGGTGAGTTTCAGATTCCGGCGGCGGCGACGCGCAAGTCTTCGCGATGATCGTCGGCACGGCCGGCCACGTCGATCACGGCAAGACGTCGCTGGTTCGAGCGCTCACGGGCATCGACACGAGTGGCTCCCCCAACGGCGTCGCCCCCCGAGGGGGCTTTGATCGACTCCCTGAAGAGAAGAAGCGCGGCATCACGCTCGAGCTCGGCTTCGCGCACTGGGAACTCCCGTCGAAGCGCGTGGTCGGCGTGGTCGACGTGCCCGGCCACGAGCGCTTCATCAAGGCGATGGCCGCTGGCGCGGGCGGCGTCGACGTCGCGATGCTGGTCGTCGCCGCCGATGAAGGCGTGATGCCGCAGACGCGTGAACACCTCGACATCTGCACGCTGCTGGGGGTGCGCGCAGGTGTGTTGGTGGTGAGCAAGACCGACCTGCTCCCGGAACTCGGCGACGGGTGGCTCGAGTTGCTCGAGGCGGATCTGCGCAACCTGGTGGAAGGCACTCCGTTCGAAGGAGCGCCGCTGGTTGCCGTGAGCAGCAAGAGCGGGGCAGGGCTGGTCGAGCTCGCGCGGGCCGTCGACGCACAGTGTGCGGCGCTCGAGAAGACGCCGCTGTCGGGGCGCGGGCCCGATGCTCCGGTGTTGTTGCCGATCGATCGCGCGTTCACGGTGAAGGGCTTCGGCGTGGTGGTGACCGGCACGCTGTGGAGTGGGCGGCTCGCTCCTGGTGAGGAGCTGTCGTTGTTGCCGGCGCAGAAGCCCTGCCGTGTGCGTGGGGTGCAGGTGCACGGCAAGGCGGTCGAGTTCGCGCTCGCGGGGACGCGTGTGGCGGTGAACGTGCCCGATCTGTCGCTCGAGGATGTGTCACGTGGGCACGCGTTGGTGCGCGCCGGAGAGTTGGGGCCGGTCATGACGGCAGAGGTGGCGCTGTCGGTGCTTCCTGCGGAGACGCTCGGGAAGCGCGCTCGGCTGCGCGCGACCGTCGGGACCGCACAGGTGGATTGTGTCGTGAAGCTCGTGTCCGACGGCGCCGTGACTTCCGATGGGACTCCCGACCCTCTCCCGCAGGAGCGGGGGAGGGGATCTTCTCCGTCGCGTTCGAGCGGAGTCGCGGATGGGACTTCCCCTCACCCTCGCCCGCAGGGGCGGGAGAAGGGATCTGCGCGTGGCGTGACTTCCTCTCCGTCTTTGAGCGGTTTCCCTCACCCTGACCCTCTCGCGCAGTCGCACGCGGCCGGCCGGGACCCTTCGCGCTCGTTCGCTCGCCTGACGTTTCTCGAGCCGATCGCCGCGCTCCCTGGTCAGCGCTTCATCTTGCGCTCGACCCGCGCGGGCGCAGCGACCGTCGCTGGCGGAACGATCCTCGTCATCAACCCACCTCGGCGGAGGAAAGACACGCGCCAGCGACTCACGCAGTTCGCCGCTGCTCCGCTCGACGAACGACTGCGGCTGCTCCTCGTCGACGCGGGCTACGCGGGCCTCGATGAGAAGGCGCTCGCCGCGCGCGCGCAGGCCTCGGCGAAAGAGGTGGCGCGGGCGATCGACGTCGCGAGCGCGAAGGGGGCGATCGTAGTCGTTGGGCGCGCATCCCTCACCGCTGGCCCCGAGGCAGAGGGAAAGGTGCGCAGGCTCATCGCGGGCGAAGTGCTCACTTCGCTCGTCGCCCGCACCTTCGTGAGACTCGACGCGCTCCTTTCCGCCGACGCTTCACGCGCCGGAGTTCCACGTGAAGAGCTCCGCCAGCGACTCGGCGAGCCGCCCGACAAGGTGCTGCAGCGCGCGCTCGATCAACTCGTCGCCAGCAAGAAGATCGAGCTGCAGGGAGAGCTGGTCTGCATCCCCGGTCGTGGCCGCGCGTTCACCGAAGCGGTCGCCGCGCGCCAGGCGCAGCTGCTCGACGCGCTCGAGAAACGCCAGCTCTCGCCGCCCACGCTCTACGAGTTGAGCTCCACCATGCGCTGCAGCGAGAGCGAGCTCATCGCCATCGGCCAGGCGCTCGTCGCCGCGGGCTCAGCCGTTCGCGCCGGCGAGCTCTTCTTCGCGAAGAGCGCCATCGACGCGTTGCAGTTGCGCATCGTCGAGTGGTTTTCGACGCACGAGAAGCTCGCGACGCAGGACTTCAAGGAGCTCACCGGCCTCTCGCGGAAGTTCCTCATTCCGCTCGCTGAGTACTTCGACCGCGAACGGCTCACGCTGCGCGTCGGTGACGAGCGCGTTCTGCGCAAGCGCTGACCCCGAAGCGAACCTGATGTGGTAGTTCAACGGGGATGATCGTGCCTCCGCAGCGCAAGGGCCGCATCCTCGTGGTCGACGACCAGCGGAACATGCGGGCCACCACTGCGCTCCTGCTGCGGTCCGAGGGCTACACGGTCGACGAAGCCGGCGGCGGTGAGGAAGCGCTCGCGTGGTTGCAGGACCACCAGGCCGATCTCCTCCTCACCGACCTGAAGATGGAGCCGATGGATGGCATCCAGCTCCTCAAGCGCGCCATCGAGCTGCAGCCCCGCCTCTCGGTCATCGTGATGACGGCGTACGGCAGCATCGACACCGCCGTCGAAGCGATGCGCCGCGGGGCGTACGACTACATCACCAAGCCCTTCAAAGACGGCGAGCTCATCCACCGCATCGACAAGGGCCTCGAGCACGCCGGCCTCATCAGCGCGGTCGACGTCTTCGCCGGAGAGTTCAAGGAACGCCACGGCCTCAGCTCACTGGTGGGTCGCAGCCAGGCGATGCGCGACCTCACCACCCGCATCACGCGCGTCGCCTCGAGCGAAGCCACCGTGCTGGTGCAGGGCGAATCAGGCACCGGCAAGGAGCTCGTCGCCCGCGCAGTGCACGCGCTCTCGCAGCGCACGCGCGGTCCCTTCGTGCCGGTGAACTGCGCGGCCATCACCGAGACGCTGCTCGAATCTGAGCTCTTCGGTCACGCGCGCGGAGCCTTCACCGGCGCGGTCAAAGCCCGCCGCGGTCTCTTCGAAGAAGCGCACGGCGGCACCATCTTCATCGACGAGGTCACCGAGACCGCTCCGGCTTTCCAGACCAAGTTGCTGCGCGTCTTGCAGGAAGGCGAGCTGCGCCGCGTCGGCGAGAACGCGTCGATCAAGGTCGACGTGCGCACCGTCGCCGCGACCAACCGCGACGTCGAGACCGAGGTGAACGAGAAGCGCTTCCGCCAGGACCTGTATTACCGGCTCGCGGTGGTGACGCTGGTGGTGCCTCCGTTGCGAGAGCGGCTCGAAGACGTGCCCGAGCTCGCGCAGCACTTCTTGAATCGCGCCAACGCGCGCAGCCGCCGGCCGCATCGCCTCTCGGAAGCGGCCATCACCCACCTCAAGGGCTACTCGTTTCCCGGCAACGTCCGTGAGCTCGAGAACCTGGTGGAGCAGGCCGCGGCGCTGGCCGAGAACGAAGAGCTCGCGCCGCATGACTTCCCGTTGAAGCGTCGGTCCGACTCGCCGGTGCCCCAGCTCGCCCCGACGGGAGCTGCGACCGTGCAGGTGCTGGCCGACGCCGTGTCTGACGCTGAACGGCGCGCCATCAACGCCGCGCTCGAGAAGTCGCCCAATGACCTCGCGCAGGTGGCCGACCTGCTCGGCGTCTCGGCGACGACGCTGTGGCGAAAGATGAAGCGGCTGGGCCTCAAGACGACCGGCGAAGAACCCGTTGTCTCGTAGCTTCCGTCCCGCAAAAGAAGGCGGCTCGACGCGAAGTGCGACGAGCCGCGGGTCTTCTTCAACTGCTGCCGGTCAGGCGCCGAAGTGGTGGGGGGGAACCCCTTCGACCGTTCGCTTCCGGCAGAAGCGGACCTAGCGAACGGCGTGCCACGGTCTTTTTCGAGGATTTTCAGTTGTTTGATTCGGGGTGAATCGCGCTGATTTCAATTCTGAAATGAACTCCGTTTTCAGATTTGAAATGGCTCCGCTGAGGCGAGATCAGGTCTCAGCGGATCAGCAAATGACTCAGTTGCCGAACACCATGCCGACGCGGCCGAACCACTCGGTGACCGGGCCCGGAATGATGCCGAACGCGACCACGCCGATGGCCGAGGCGACGAGCGCGAGCTCGGTCGTCCAGTGTTTGAACGGCGGCGTCGCATCAGCCGGAGCAGGCCGCATGAACATGTACACGACCACGCGCAGGTAGAAGTACACGCCCGCGACGCTCGACAAGATGCCGACGACGGCGAGACCGAGCAGGCCCGCGTCGACCGCGGCCGAGAAGAGGAAGAGCTTGCCGAGGAAGCCGACGGTCGGCGGCACGCCTCCCAGCGAGAGCAGGAAGGTCGCCATCGCGATGGCCCAGCCCGGCTTGCGCTGCGCGAGTCCGGAGAAGCGTTCGAGGTCCCACGTGTTGCCGCGCGTCTCGTCTTCACGACGCTCCAGCGCCGCGATGGTGCCGAAGGCGCCCAGCGACGTCACCGTGTAGCCGAGGATGTAGAAGAGCAGGCCCTTGTAGACGGCCGAGCTGACGTCGACATGCGTACCAGTGAGCGGAGTCGCGGTGAGCACGCCCACCGTCGCGTTGCCCGCCACCTTCGGAGCGAAGAGCGCGGCGACGCCGAGCAACATGTAGCCGGCGTGCGCGATCGACGAGTACGCCAGCATGCGCTTCACGTTGCGCTGCGGGAGCGCGAGCAGGTTGCCGCCCACCATGGTGAGCAACGCGAGCAACGCGAACACCGTGAAGGGCACCATGGGGTCGATGCCTTTGACGAGGAAGAGGAAGGTGCGGGTCAGCGCGACGAACGCCGCGGCCTTCACGCCAGCGCTCATCAGCGCGGTGACCGGCGTCGGAGCGCCCTCGTACACGTCAGGCGTCCACATGTGGAACGGCACTGCCGCGACCTTGAACGCGAAGCCGGCGAGCACGAGGCCGATGCCGGCGTAGACGAGACCAGGCTGCGTGGCGAAGGCGTTGGGCAAGGCGTTGCCGACGTCGACCAACCGCGTCGCACCGGTCGCGCCGTACAGCAGCGCCGCGCCGTAGAGCAGCAGCGCCGCCGCGAACGCGCCGAGGATGAAGTACTTGAAGCCGGCTTCCGACGGGCGCGGGCCGCGACGCAGGAACGCCGTGAGCGCGTAGGCGGCGATGCGGAGCACCTCGAGGTTGATGAAGAGGGTGATGAACTCCGCCGAGAGCGCGAGCAACGACATACCGGCCGCCGCGAAGAGCACCAGCGCGTAGAACTCACCGCGCTC
>JAEUJS010000425.1 GCA_016792935.1 Archangium sp.
ACACGTCAGCGCGTTTGTCGAGCGGCTGACCGGTGAGCTGCTCCGGCGGCATGTACGAGAACTTCCCCTTCACCGTGCCGGTCTTGGTGAGGTTGGTCTGATTGGCAGCCTTCGCGATGCCGAAGTCGACCACCTTCACCGAGCCGTTGCGCGCGATGAGCACGTTGTCGGGGCTGACGTCGCGGTGCACGAGGCCGAGCAGCTCGCCGGTCTGTGGATCCGTGAAGTCGTGCGCGTAGGCGAGGCCTTCACACGCGAGCGAGATGATGCGCGCCACGAGCGGAAACGGGAGCTGTGTCTTCGCCTCGTTCGCCTTGCGGAACAACACGCGCAGGTTGACCCCGTCGATGAACTCCATGACGAGGAAGTAGCTGCCGCTCGCCTCGCCGAAGTCGAAGACCTGCACCACGTTCGGGTGGTTGAGTTGCGCGGCGAGGCGCGCCTCCGACAGGAACATCGAGATGAAGTTCTGCTCGTCGGCGAGGTGGGGAAGGATTCGCTTCACCACCACCGTCTTCTCGAAGCCCATCGGCCCGGCCGCGCGCGCCAGGTAGACCTCGGCCATGCCACCCGCGGCGAGCTTGCGAATCAGCTGGTACTTGCCGAGGACGGCTGGCGCGGAAGACAGGTTCATACGGCTGAGCGGGTGAGCTTACTCCTGAGCTTCGATCATGAACTCCACCCGTCGATTCAGGGCACGCCCCGCGGGCTTCTTGTTGTCGGCGACCGGCTTGGTCTCTCCGTAGCCGACGGCCTTGAGACGCGCGGCATCGACACCACGTTCCGTGAGCGCGCGGAGCACGGCGGTCGCACGGCGTGAAGAGAGATCGAGGTTGTACGCATCGTCGCCTTGATCATCCGTGTGGCCCTCGACGCGAATCATCTTCAGCTTGTCGTGCTCGAGAATCGTAGCGGCGATCTGATCGAGCAATGGCGCCGAGTCAGGAAGGATGACGTCGCGCGCAGTCGCGAAGTGCACCTGCTTCTTGATCTCGATCTTGTCTTTCTTGAGCACCACGAGCGTCTGCTTGGGAACCGGCTTCAACACGAAGTCGACCACCATCGCGTCGCCGGGGTTTCCGCTGAGACGTTTGGCCTGCGCGAGGTAGCCAGCCGCGTTCACTTCGACGGTTTGCTCTCCCGCTGGCATCGAGGCGAACGAGTACTCACCCGTCGCGCTCGACTTGAGCGACAGCCCGGCACCCGGAGCAGAGATGGTCGCGACAACAGGCTTCTCACTCTCATCGAGCACCGTGCCGCGGACGGACATCGGCCTGGGAGGCTCCGGAGGAAGCGTGGGCAGCGCGAGCTCGACGCTCAACAACCCACCCTTGTCGACGTTCCCGCTCGAGTCGCGTGGCTCGTAGCCCTGCTTGCTGGCGACGACCTTCACTGAGCCCGGAGTGACCGCCTCGATGACGAAGCGCCCATCGGCCTCGGTGAGGATTCGGTTTCGTCCCGCGATCTGCACGATGGCTTCGCCGAGCGGCTTCTTCGTCGCGGCGTCGATCACCACGCCCTGCACGCGGCCAGTGGTCGGCTTCTCGGCGACGAGCTTCTCCTTCTCGACGACCTTCTCGATGATCTCCGGAGCGCCACCACCCGAGACCGGGTCGACGCCCATCTGCCAGCCCACCGCGAACTGAATCTGCCAGGGCGACACCGGCACGAGCCCGGGCTGCGTGACCTTCGTGAGCCCGACCTCGACGAGCCCATCGAGGAACAAGCCGCGCCACGGCAACACGCGCACGCCGGGAGACAATCGCATCGGCGGAGCGCCCGTCGCTCCGAGCGGAACGTCGACGGCATATTCGATGAACGGTCGCAGCCCGACCGTGTTGGCGATGACGAAGCGACCCTCGAGGCCCGCGCCCGAGCGCCACTGGTTGAAGGTGGTGATGTCGAGCGCGGTGCGACGCGTGAGGTCCTTCGCGCGATCGTCGAAGTCCACCGACTGGTCGATGAAGATGGCGGTGTTGGCGTGGAAGACGAGCGGCACGCCGAGGCCCTTGAAGTCGTAGCTGAACAACGCGCCGAAGCCGGGCGACACGCCTTGCCACACCGGGTCGGCGCGGAAGATGGGCGGCGGCAAGCGCACGTACGCCTCGGCCGCGAGACCGAGCGCGCCCTTCGCGAACGTGGTGCCGGCCTTCACCTTGAAGAAGAAGTCGTTCACCAGCCAGTAGTTGCCGGCCGGAGAGGCGCTCTGTTCCACCGTCGTCGAGCGCAGCATGGTGCTGAACTCGAGCATCGGCAGTGGAGAGAACGACGCGCCGATCAACGTCGAGCGGTACTCGTCGGTGCCGGCGGGAACGGTGAGCTGTGGCACGCGATAGAAGCCACCGCGCAGACCGATCGACAACGCGCGGTTGGCGATGAACGCCGAGCGCACGCGATTCAGACCGGCGCCACCGAGCGCGGCTTGCCCGACGTCTCCCGTCGGCACGGTGGGCGGCGGAGGCTCAGCGACGGGAACGGGCGGAGGCGCCACTTGCGCGAACGCCGTCACCGCCATCAATGACACACACATTGCCGCGGCGAGTCTGCGCCTGCGGCTCCGTTCGCTGGATCCAACGAGCGTCGAGAGCGTCATGACGATCACGGTCCGTTCAGGAGGACGTACGGCTGCCCGCAGTTACCGACGAAGAGGTCGGGCCTCGTGTCGGCGTTGCCTCTGAAGAACTGGATGTCTTGCGTGTACGCGGTGTCGAACGGCATCGACTGAATGGTGCGATCGACGAACACCGCCGAGCCCGAGTTCGTGTACAGCCGGTCGCGGAACTGGAAGCCGTTGGCGCCGCCGCCCGAGATGACGAGGTCCACGTCACCGTCGACGTCGACGTCGGCCGCCGAACACGCCTCACTCGGCACCGGGCCCGTGCTGCCGGAAATCATCACCTGGTAGGGATACGGCTGCGATTCACCGGGCCAGTTGGTCGCCGTCACGTCGGACAACACGCCCAGCGAGTTGCCGAGGTTGATGCGGTCGGTCGCCGAGTTGCACGCGAAGATGTCAGGGAACGTGTCGTTGTTGAGGTCCGCCACCAGGTTGCCGACCGTGGTGTCGCTCACGTTGGGCACGTTGGAGTTCGTCACGTCGGTGAAGAAGCCCGGGTTGATGGCGCCGCGGTTGAGCCACAGCTTCGCGCGGCCCGCGACGCCCACGTGCACGTCGATGTAGCCGTCGCGGTTGAAGTCGCCGGCGGCCAACGTGTACGGGTACTCCCCGCACGAGAGGCTGGTGTACGGCAGCTGGTTCGACACGTTGAAGAAGAAGCCGTTGCCGGTGTTGAGGAACATCTTGAAGTGCTGGCCCTGGCAGCCGCACTGACCGCTGACGTCCGACTCGATGATGTCGGGCGCGTTGTCGTTGTTGATGTCCACCAGCAGGAGCGATGACGCGTAGATGGGCGCGACCGCAGGCACGCGGGGATAGGTGCCATCGGTGAACACGCCCGAGCCGTTATTCAAATACAAATACACCGATTGGCTTCCATTGAAGGCGCCGACGACGATGTCCCGGTCTCCGTCGAGATCGGTGTCGGCCACGCGCACCACGGTCATGTTGTAGTTGGTCGAGGGGAAGCGAGTGGCGGTGCCGTCGGTGAAGCCGCCCGCACCGTCGTTGACCCAGATGCGCAGCTTGTCGCCGCGGCAGCTCGCCGGCTCGCCCGAGCAACCACCCGCGCCGCGCTTGCAGCCGTGGACGATGATGATGTCTTCGTCTCCGTCGGCGTCGATGTCGGAGTTGATGGAGTCGCTGACGCAGTAGCTCTGATCGGGAATGGTCTTCATCGTGCGGTACTGCAGCCCGCCCGTCGGCTGGTTGAGCAACAGACGGCTCTGCTGACCGTCGCCCGGAATCAGCAGGTCGGGTCGGCCATCGGAGTTCACGTCACCGAACGAGCCCTCGCTGTCGGCATCCATGAACGCCGGAATGCGCGACGCGGTGCCGATGGTGAAGAAGCCCGAGCCGTCGTTGATGTACGCCTGGTAGCGCGGGTCCGTGTCGATGTGATGCAGCAAGATGTCGAGGTCACCGTCGACGTCGATGTCGACGATGTCTGGTTTGCGGTTGATGCGCAGCGAAGGCGGCGTCTGCGGCAGGCGGAAGATGGCCAGCGAGCTCGCCTGGTCGGTGAAGCGGCCGGTGCCGTCGTTGGTGAGGTATTGGTAAATCTGTCCGTCCTTCACCACGATGATGTCCTTCATGCCCGAGCCGGGGCGCAGCTCGGCGGTCGCGCAGCCCGTACCAGCGCCGCCGACGACGGGGATGAGCGCGTTGCTCAGCGTGAACGAGCCAGCCGGACCCTGCAGGTAGTAGTTCGCCTGCTGGTTGCTGGTGTTCACCACGAAGACGTCGTCGTCGCCGTCGCGGTCGTAGTCGGCGATGCACGACTGCGTGCTGTCGTCAGAGATGGCGGGCAGACCGGTGCGCGTCGGCGAGAAGCCACCGTCGCGCTGATTCAGATACATGTAATCGAGACCCGAGACCGAGACGTACACGTCCTGGAAGCCGTCGGTGTTGAGGTCGCCGATGGTGCCCGAGCGCTGCGTCAAGGTGCAGCACGGCGGGTTGATGTGCGTCGGCGTCGTCACCGTGTACACGCCCACCGGGAAGTTGCGAATGAAGCGCGCCGCGTTGTTGCCGGTCGGGTAGCCGTTCGGCGGCAGGATGAACATGTCGCGCGTGCCGTTGCCGTCGAAGTCGGAAATCAACACGTCCTGCGTGTCGATGCGGTTGTCTCCGAGGAACGTGGTGTCGCGGATGAACGTGCCGGTGCCGTCGTTGAGCCACAGCAGGTCGTTGCCCTCGCTGTCGTAGTTGACGTTGTAGCGGCCCATGTACGAGTCGAGGTCGCCGTCGTTGTCGACGTCGAACAGGCGCGCGATGGACATGCCGCGTTCTTGCGTGAGCGGGAGTCGCGAGGGCGGGAAACGGAAGATGACGCCGTCGTTGTAGTTGTAGCCGTTGCCGAGCGTGCTGCTCGCCGCGTCGGGGTTCACGACGGTGACGTTCACGTTGCCTGCGGCGTGCGCGGGCGTCGTCACCTGCAGCGCGGAAGGCCCGAGGTAGACGACGTTGGTGCCATCGGTGGTGTCGAAGCGCACCGTCGCCCCGGCCTTGAACCCGCGGCCTGAGACGAAGACCACCGTTCCACCCGCGGTCGGTCCCTGATTCGGAGTCAGCGACACGACGGTGATGGCCGGCAGGTCAGCGGGCTGGAAGTACGAGAAGCCGGCCGCGAGGGTGGCGGCCTGCGAGTCGGGGTTGGTGACGGTGACTCCGACGCTGCCGGGGCCCGCTTGTCCCGGAATCGTGACCACGATGGCGCTCGGAGAAATCACGTTCGCGGCCGGAGCGGCGATGGTGCCGAAGCGCACCGACGCGCCTGCCTGGAAGTTGGTGCCGAGCACGGTGACCTGCGTGCCACCCGTCACGGGGCCGAACGCCGGCGACACACCGCTCACGGTCGGCGGAGGCACCGGCGCGAGGTAGGTGAACGCGTTGTTCAGCACGCCCGCCTGGTTGTCGGGGTTGGTGACGGTGACCGCGACCGGGCCGCTCGCTCCGGTCGGCGTGGTGCAGGTCAGCGCGGTGCCGCCCATCTGCACGCTGATGCTCTGGCACGGGTTGTTGCCGATGCGCACCGTCGCGCCGGTGCGGAAGAACGTGCCGGTGATGGTGATGTTCGTACCACCCGTCGTCGGGCCGGAAGACGGCGTAACTTGTACAGGGTTTGGCGGAGCGATGTATGTATAAGCATTGTTCTGCGTGACCGACTGGCCGTCGGGGTTGACGATGGTGATGTTCACCGGGCCGTCAGCGCCGAGCGGGGAGACCACGTCGATGTCGGTGGGCGAGATGACGACCGCGCTGGGGGCGTTGGTGCCGCCGAAGCTGACGGTCGCCCCGACCTGGAAGCCGGAGCCGTTGATGCGCACCGTCGTGCCTCCTTGTCCCGGTCCGGTGTTCGGAGTCAGCGTCGCAATCGTCGGAGGCGGCACCACGTAGCGAACGGCCGCCGTCAGAGCCGCCGACTGTCCGTCGGGATTCGTCACGGTGACGTCGGCGAGACCGACCGGTCCCGGAGGCGCGGCGCCGTCGATGCGGCCCGGGTTCACCTGCGTGGTGCCGGTCATCGGAGACAAGCCGACGAACGCCTGCACCTGGCTCTGGAAGTTGGCGCCGTTGATCTGCATCGACGTGCCACCAAGGATGGAGATTTGTCCCGGCGCGACCGACGCGATCGTCGGAGCGACGCCGAGCAGCGCGGGGTCCATGTAGCCGAACGCGTTCGCGAGCGTCGTCGCGGTGCCGTCGAAGTTGATGGCCGTGAGGTCCACCACCTGTCCGATGGCGCCGCCCGGGCTGACGACGACCGCGGTGTCATCCGCCGAGACGAACGAGCGCGCGGCCGGAACATCTCCGAACAAGAACGTGGCCTGCGGGAGCAGGTACGCGCCCGTCGCGCGGCCCATCGTTCCGCCCGTCGAGGGACCAGACGCGGGCCGCAGCTGATCGAGCGCCGGAGTGGTGACGATGGAGCCGAGGTCGAGCGTGTCGCCGGTCGCTCCGCTCGCGTCGTTGGCGACGCGCGCGACGGCGAGCACCGGGGAGCCCGACAACGAGCGCACCTCGATGACACCGCTCGACGAGCCGGCACCGAGCGCCGACAAGATGAGCGGGGCGTTGAACAAGCCTCCAGCGGGCACGGTGATGGTCAGCGGATTGCCGCGCGGCGCTCCGGAGTCGACGCGCAGTGCAATCTCGACGCTGGTCTGCGCGAGGCCCGCGTTGGCGATGGTGAGGCCGGTGCGCGGCTCAGCGACGGGCAGGGTGAAGCGCACGCCCGCTCCGGTGTGACCGTTGTAGAGACGCAGGTCGCTGTTCGACGTCGAGAGCACGAAGCCCGCGGTGAGCAGCGCGCGCTGCGACGTGACGTACACGGAGGAGATGGTCTGCGTCGGCGTGGTGCGCGAGAGCAGGGTGCGCGCGAGGTCGGGAACGCTGACGAAGCCGTTGGCGGGCACGTTCACGTTCTGCGTTCCGAGCGACTGGCCTTGAGACGTGCGGAGCTCGAGCGTGGCGGCGGCGGCTCCGGTGGCGTCGGTGTTCACGATGTAGAGCACCGAGCTCTCGATGTTGGTGTCGGGCACGTAGCCGAGCACCTGCGAGCCCGACGCGTCGGTGTACGGGCGCCCCTGAATCACGCCGCCGAGGCGACCGTTCGAATACACGCGCGCCGATGACAACAATTGACCGCCGGTGCTGCTGACCTCGAGCGTGACGTTGCTGTTGTTGACGTTCATCGTCTGCAGCACGTCGTCATTCGTGTACATCGCGTTGGGAGCGATGTTGAGGCCGGTGATGCGACCGGCCTGCGATCCATCCGCCGCGCGCGCGGTGATGTCGACGGTGGCAGCGGTGGTGCCGAGATTGCGAACGGTGACCCACGTGCGGAACGCGCCGACGCTCGAGGCGTAGGGAATCAAGAGACGCGCAGCGCTGCGAGCCTGTGTGGAGCCGGGCACGAGGAACGCGTCGCCACTCGCGCGGTCAGTCAGCAACACGTTCGCAGTGACGGGTCCATCAGCGGTGACGACGATGGAGCCGGTCTTGTCTTGCTGAGTCGTCGCGGCCGCGGCGAAGCGAATGACGTCGGTCACGAGCGTGCGGCCGAACGGAGGAATCGCGGCGGTGAGCGCGCGGGCTCCGAGAGAGACGCCGGCGTTGTCGTACGCGGTGACGGTGACCGTCAAAGGACGTCCGCTCACGTTGGCGATGGCGAGGTCTGAGCGGTAGGCGATGTCATCACGCGCCATCGGCACCACGATGTCGGGGTAGCTCATCGCGCGGCGCGCGCTGCTCTCGATGGCGTCGTAGCGGTACGAGGTGGCGAGGTTGGCGACCTGCATGTCGGGGTTGGTGATTTGAATGCTGGTCGCTCCCGCGGTGCCGACCGGCGTGACGGCATAGAGCACCGTGCTCGAGACCACGCGCACGTTGGTGGCGGTGTTGTTTCCGACGCGGACCACCGCTCCACCCTGGAAGCCGGTGCCGTTCACTTGAATCGTGGTGCCGCCGGTGAGCGGACCGCCTCCGGGCTTCACGGTGAGCACGGTGGGCGGCGGGTTGTAGGTGAAGCCGTTGGTCAGCGTGCCTTCCTGGCCGTCGGTGTTGACGACGCGCACGTCCACCGCGCCGAGCGGGTTGGGAGGCGTGTTGCCGGTGATGACGGTCATCGAGCCGACCATCACCATCGCGGCCTCGACGGCGCCAAAATAGACACGCGCGCCGGGCCCGAAATTATTTCCTGCAATCGTAAACATCGTTCCGCCGGTGGTCGGGCCCGTCGCAGGGAAGATGGTGGTGATGACCGGACGCGGCGTGTACGAGAAGCCCATCACCAGCACGCTCGACTGACCGTCGGGGTTGGTGATGGCGACGTCGACGCGACCAGTGGGGCCGTTCGGAGAAGTAGACGTCGCGATGCCCGCGTTCTGCGTCGCTGCCGCGCTCGCCGTGTAGCCGCCGAAGAAGACGAGCATGCCGGCCTGGAAGCCGGAGCCGGTGAGCACGGTCTGCGTGCCGCCCGTCGCGAGACCGGAGTTGGGCGTGATGGAGACGAGCCGCGGCGCGGTGCCGAGCTGCGACGGGTCGACATACGTGAAGCCACGCAGCAGCTGCGCTGACTGACCATCGGGGTTGACGACGGTGAGGTCGACGATGCCAGCGGCTCCAGCGGGCGCAATCGCAGACATTCTGGTGTCACTCATGACGGTGACTCCGGTCGCGGGAGTCGAGCCGAACAACACGCGAATGCCGGGAGCGAAGTTGGTGCCGATGATCAGCGCGACGGTGCCGCCAGTGGTTGGACCTCGAGCGGGCGTGATGTTGCTGACCGTCGGCGCGTTGCCGAGCGTGATGTTGGCGTACGTGAGGCCACCGGTGAGCGTGCTGCTCTGCTGGTCGGTGTTGGTGACGACCACGTCCACTGCTCCAGCGGCGTGCGGAGGCGCGGTGATGAAGACGAGCGTGTCGTCGACGAACGTGGTGACGACTGCAATTCCATCCACCGTCACCGACGCGCCGGCTTCGAAGCCGCGACCGCTGAGCAGCACCTTCAAGCCGCCCGCGAGCGGAACGGTGTTCGGTGTGATGGATGTGAGGACCGGAGGCGATCGGTTGTACGTGAAGCCGTTGACGAGGCGGCCGCTCTGACCGTCGGGGTTGGTGATGACGACGTCGACGACTCCGGCGGTGTGGGGGAGGAACGTCGCGTTCACCATGCCGCTGCCGATGGTGACGCCCTGCGCGGGAACGCCGCCGGCGAAGACCAGCGCGCCGGGCGAGACGTTCTGCGTGGTGAGCACCACCATCGTGGAATCAGCGCTGCCGCCGTTGTTGGGGTTCACCGCGCTGACGAGCGGAGCGGGGCCGAGCACGCGCGGGTCCACGTAGACGAAGCCCTGGTTCTGCGTGACGACCTGACCGTCGGGGTTCTGCACGCGCACGTCGACGGGGCCGGCCGACATCGACGCGGGCGTGACGGCGGTGAGTGACGACGCGTTGACGACGGTGACGCTCGTCGCCTCGGTCGTTCCAAAATAGACACGCGCGCCGGTCTGGTAGCCGCCGCCGGTGATGAGGACCATCGTGCCGCCGGTCTGCGGGCCGAGTGCGGGCGTGACGGCTGCGATGCTCGGCGTGTTTCCGCGCAGCGACGGGTCGAAGTACCAGAAGCCGAGCTGGAGCTTCGCCTGACGTCCTCCGCTCTGCGTGACGACGACCTCGACGGGGCCAATGGTGCCCGGAGGCGTGGTGCACGAGATGGTGGCGCCTCCGACGACTTGCACGCCGGTGGCAGGTTGGCCGCCGAAGGTGACGGTCGCTCCTGATTCGAAGCCGGAGCCGATGACCGTGACGCGCGTCATGCCCGCGATGGGACCAATTTCAGGAGTGACGCGCGCGATGGAGAACGTCGGCGGCGCGTTGCTGCCCCACGCCCAACCGTTCACCAGTGTATCGGATTGACCATCGTCGTTTTCGACGCGCACGTCGGCGGCGCCGAGCGGGCCGGCCGGAGTGGTGCCGGAGATGGAGCGGTCATCGATGCGCCGCGCACGCTGCAGGACGGAGCCACCGATGGTGACGATGGTGCGCTCGGAGAAGTTGCGGCCGTCGACGACGACGTCTGTGCCGCCATCCGGAGGACCGAAGTTGGGCGTGATGCGCGAGACGACCGGACCGCCGACGTAATAGTTGTAGCCGCGGCGAAGGACTGCCGAGCGGCCGTCGGGGTTGGTGATGGCGACGTCGACGACTCCGGGCGCGCCGGCCGGAGTGCTCGCCGTGGCGCTGGCGGGCATCACGGTGACGCCGGTGGCGAGACGGCCGCCGAAGAAGACGATGGCTCCGGCTTTGAAGTTCGTGCCGGCGAGCGCGACTGACGTTCCACCTTGCGTCGAGCCGGCGACGGGAGAAATCGCGGAGAGGATGGGCGGGACGCCATCTGCATCAGAGAACGCGAACGCCATCGAGAGGATCGCGGTCTGTCCGTCGGGGTTGGTGACTTCGACGTCGGCGCTGCCCACGTCTCCTGCGGGGACGACGCCGGACATGGTTTGCGCGTCGGCGACGACGACGTCAGAGCCCGGAGCGCGCCCGACGAAGAAGAGGATGCCGTCCTGGAAGTTGTTGCCGGTGACGAGGGCGACGGTGCCTCCGCTTGCGGGGCCGGTGTTCGGTTGAATCGCGCTCAAGCTCGGCGGCGGGACGGAGCCGTCGTTGACGTAGAACTGGAAGCCGTCGGTGAAGGTCGTGGTCTGGCCGTCGACCGAGGAGACGACGACGTTCACTTTGCCCGCGTTGCTGGTGGCGGGCGTGACGACGGTGAGCGTGGTGGCGTCGACGACCTTCACGTAGGTCGCGGCGGTGTCACCGAACGAGACGGTGGTGCCGGGGCGGAAGTTGTTGCCCTTGATGACGGCGAGCGTGCCGCCAGTCGTCGGGCCGCGCGTCGGGAGAATTTGTCCGATGACGGGAGCGCTGGTGCTGCCGCCTCCCGCGGGAGATTTGTCCCCGCATCCAGAAAGCGTGAAAACGGCGACAGCAAACGCGACGATGCCGATGCGGCGAGCGAGCGACGAGCGATTCACGATGACCTCCGGGGGCGGAGCGGTGGGGCGCTCCGAGTGCCGCGCACGTTAGGTCCGATCGCCGATTCTCCGAGGAGAAATCACCGGCCTACATCGGGGCACACACGCTGCCGATCGTCAGATTTTCTGCCTGCTGATCGAGCCGACAGGTCACTGCAAGCGTCGGCGCGGTCGATTCTGTCTTGCGATCGAACCAATGAAGTGCCGTCGGCGATGTGCGTTCGACCTACCTATTGGGAAACTCGGGCCGCGGGTCTTGTGCACGCACGACGTAGTCATTGTTTGCCATGTTGGCCCACTCGACGGCGCACTTCGCGCAAACAAAGTAGTCGGCCTCGGCCAGAACCTTGGCAAGGTCCGCGCGTCTGACGCACGCTTCACAAAGAGTGACCCAGTTCGAGCGCAGCGGCTGGAGAAAGACGTCGATCACACGCCTCTCGTCAATGGCAATACCAGCGTGATCACAAGAAATGATCGCGATCTGAGATCCGTGCTTGGCACATCTTCTGGCGGCCATATTCACGGGATTCCTAGCACCTTCCGCTCGGTTCGCCGGAGGTTCGCTAGCGTTCCCGAACCCCGAGAAGAGGCCCCCACGCGCTCGGCGCGTGCCCTTCAATCGTGACGATGTGAAACATTGCGTGAAGCACTCGCAGGGCGATTGAGTACGCCAAGACCTCGTCGTCGCCGATGACGCCCTTCTCGTCGAAGTCGAATACGAGTCGTGCTTCCTTGGCGTCCAGTTCGAGCCTGATTCTGCAGTCGAAG
>JAEUJS010000443.1 GCA_016792935.1 Archangium sp.
GAGCGCGGGTCCAGATGCGCTCTGCCTCCACCGGGAGCGAGGGTGCGGCCTGTTGGAGCCGCACGTCGAGCTCGGCCGCCAACGCCTTGAGCTCGCGCGGCGAATCACCCAGCTTCGCGGCGAGCGCCGTGGAGCGCTGGTACGCCGCCAGCGCGTCGTCGAGGCGGCCAGCGTTGTCCGCGAGTGTGCCGCGCACGAACTCGGCGTCGACGCGGGTCTGGGGCGTACCCGCGCGCTCGACGAGTGGCCCACTCGAGCCGAGCAACACCTCGGCCGCGCCAAAATCCTGCCGCACACGAGCGAGCAGCGAGGCCTCGCCGACCAGCGCCGCCGCCCGCAGGGTGTCGTCGTGGAGTTGCTCCGCGAGCGCCGCGGCGCGGGTGCAGTCTTCGAGCGCGGCGGCTCCCTGAGACTGCGCGGCCAGCGCCTGAGCGCGGCTCCACCGCAACGCGGCCTCGAGCTTCGGAGGTGGGCTCGCCTCGAGGTGCGTCGTCGCGAGCGCGACCGCGCCAGCGAAGTCACCCGATTCGCGGAGCGTGTCGACCTCGAGCACGGCCGAGGTGTCGAGCGCTGGAGTGCGCCGCTCGAGGCAGCCCTCGGGCGAGGGGAGTTCCTCGCTCAGCGACATCAGCGCGTCGCGCTGGGCGAGGCTCAACTTCGGCGACGCCACGGCCGCCGCGAGGTTCTTGAACTGCAGGCGCTGGTCGTCGAGGCAGAAGCCGACCGCCTCGCGCTCACGCGAAGTGAGGGGCCGCGCGCCACCGCCCAGGCACACCTCGCGTCGCAGCGCGCGCCATCGACCGGCCCACGTGTCGAGAGACGTGCCCTCGAGCCCCGGCGGTTGGCCGAGCCGCTCGGGCGCTGAGAGGTCGAGGCAGCGCTGGTCGATGCGTCGCTGCAGCGTGGTGCCGACGCCGCCGACCACGACCGCGACCGCCAGCACGCCGAGCGCGACGTAGAGCGGCACGCGTGAACCCTTCGGCGCGATGGTGTGTTGGAAGACCGCGAGCACGTCGCTCAGCGAAGCGCGGCTCTCGCGCGTGGGGTGGAGCCCGCGACGCAGCGCTTCCCCGAGGGCGGGTGGCGCATCGGAGGCCGGCACCGGAGGCGCGGGCTGCGAGGCGCTCTCCTTCAAGCCTTCGAGCGTCTCGGCGCGAGACGGGCGGCGGCCGTAGAGTGCTTCCCACGCGGTGACGCAGAATGCGTAGACGTCGTCGGCGGTGGTGGGTGGTTGCGACGCGAGCGCTTGCGCTGACATGTACGCCGGCGTGCCGACCAACCCGCCGCCAGCGCGGTCTTCGCTCGGTGCGTGCGCGAGCCCGAAGTCGGCGACGCGAGCGCGGCCGTCTTCACCCACCAGCACGTTGGCGGGCTTGAAGTCGCGGTGGAGCAGCCCCGCGGCGTGCACCGCCTCGAGCCCGCGGCCCGCTTCGAGCAGCACGCGCACCACGTCTCTCCACGGGCGGCGATCTCGGAGCCAGTCGCGGAGGGAACCGCCGCGCACCAACTCCATCGCCAGCGCGAGCACCTCACCGTCGGACACCACGTCGTAGATGGCCACGACGTTCGGGTGCTGCACGCGAGCCGCGGCCCTGGCTTCCTTCATCAACTGCTCGCGCGCGAAGGGCGAGAGCGCGGTGGTCGTCGGGTCGGGGCCAGTCAGCAGCTTGAGCGCCACCGTGCGCTGAAGGTCGGGGTCAGTGGCGGCGTACACCACGCCCATCGCGCCGGCGCCGAGCCGCTCAACGATGGTGTAGCGCGCGAGGCGCTCGATGGCGCCCGCGGGGCGCGGCGAAGCGGCGGTGGCCGTCAGCGAGAGGTCAGGCGGGAGCTCGTCAGCCACGCGCACGAATTGTGGAGCCTCGCGAGACCGGCGTCACGAACCGCTGGCGAGTTCTCGTTGCCTTCCTCGCTCGAGGCCGGTCGGTCACTCTTCGACCGAGAGCTGGGTCGCGCGATTCGGCACATCGAACGCGAGCTGCGCACCGCCACCTTCCGCAATGTCGACGTGCCCGACGACGCGCACCCCGTTGCTCTCGAAGCAGTAGGTGTACGCGCCCGCACCGAGCGCGAGCGAGACCTCTCCACCGTTCACGTCCACGCGCTGATCGCCGACGGTGAACGCCCCGGGCGTGCTCGCCGAGACGCGCAGCCCCTTCATCGGACCGGGCTCGTTGGAACGTACGCGCGCGACGTTCCCGCCAATCCATTGATCAGGAATGAAGAGCGCGGCTTCGTCTCCCGCGAGCGGCACCAACACCAGGTCGTTCAACACCAGGCGGTCGCGCAGTTGCTCGTCGGGCGCGGTGTCGGAATGCCGAGCACCAAACGCATAGACCGCGAGCACGGAGTCTCGTGGATGCAGGTAACGACGAAAGCCTTCGGTGCGAACGTGCGCCTGTCCCCACAACATCGCGACGCGCGAAGTCGGGTCGCTGACGGCGTCACGAATCGCAAACAAGCAGTGCAGCTCACGAATGCGCAACGCGTCGTCGTCGGTGCCGTTCGGCAGGAGCTGCAGCAGCGAGTCAGGCACGTCGCAGCCGAGCGCCGGCAGGTTCATCGCCTTCGCGGTGGCCACGATGTCCACCACGCCCGCGACGTAGCCGTACTTCCACGCGGTGTAGTCGTGCGCAGCTTGCGAGCGGCCGAGGTCCTTCCACGCGGCGCGCTCACTCGAGGCGACGGCGCGCATCAGGCCTTCGGTGTCTCCGACTTGTCCTGCGTCGGTTCCGGTCCAGCGACCGTCGGCGCGGAACTGCTCGAGCGCCACGTGCGTGACGTGAACTCCGTTCGGGCCGATGAGCCAGCGGAAGGTGTCGATCTGTCCTGACGAATCGTGAAACGTGCCGAGCAGGAACCAGCGCGCATTGCGTGCGTCGATCCACTCGCGAATGTCCACAGGACCTGACGGGAGCGTGCTCCAGCCCGCACGCGCGGCCTCGGCGAACGCAGACTCGGGCGTGATTTCGGGAGTGATGACGACTTCGCGCTGCGTGAACCGTTTCGTCAGCGCCGCGCGCGCTTCAGCGGTTTGAGGAAAGTCGGGCCAATTGGAGACGACGGCGACTGGGCCCGCGTCGATGATGGGAGGCGCAGGCTTCGAACACGTGCAGGCTTGCAGCACCGACGCGGTCAGCAGCGCGAACGCTCGCGTCAATTGATCGCTCCCTCAGGGAGAGGGGATCGTATTCGTGAACTTCTGCCTCTCCCTCGGGGAGAGGGTTGGGGTGAGGGAGAACTCAACTCCCTACGCACGCTTGCCCTCGTGAGAGAGCCGCGTGAGCCAGTTCGCCGCGCGCTGCAGCGGCTCTTCCTTCGCGAGGTCCTGCACCTCGGGCTTCATCCGATACGCCCAGTTGTGTGGACCCATCGTGCCCGGCGTGTTGGTGCGCTCGGCTTCTCCGAAGATGTCCTGCCAGGGCAGCACGCACAGCGACGACTGCGAGTTGAGCGCCGCGCGAAGGAGCGCCTCGTGCACCTCGAAGCTCCACTCCTTCGGAGGCGTCGGCAGAAACGCGTTCAGTTCCGGCCACGTCTTGCACGCCGTCTCGCGTTCCCAGGCGTTGGTGCCTTCCCACCACTGCCGCAACGTCTCGGTGTCGTGCGTGCCCGTCGTGACGAGAGAGACCTCGGGGTAGTGCCGCGGGTCGCGGTAGATGCCGTCTTCGCGCGACCACCGCATCACCTGGTAGCCGGGCAAACCGAGCGCCGCGAGCGTGTCTTTCGCGAAGCGCGGAATCACGCCGAGGTCTTCCGCCACGATTCCTGCGCCGTCGGAGAGCAACTTGAAGTTCTTCTCACCGCGCGCGCGCTGCGCCGGTTCGTCGCTCGGAACGAACCGCCCCTTGGGCGTCAGCTCATCGCGCACGTACTGGCGGAAATAGCCAATCGCGTGGTCGATGCGCCGCACGTCGTACGTCGCCGCTGCGTGTTGCGCGCGCCGCCGCAGCCACGCGTCGTTGTCTTTCGCGAGCGCGTCGAAGTCGAACCACGGCAGGCCCCAGTCCTGACCATCGAGCGAGAAATCATCGGGAGGCACGCCGAGCCGCGCGTCGCGCCGCAAGAACCGGGGGAAGCACCAGCAGTCCGCCGAGTCCTGGCCGATGATGAACGGCTCGTCTCCGCAGATGAGGATGCCGTGCGCTTTCGCGGAGTGACGTACCCGTTGCCACTGCTCATGCGCGACCCACTGCAGCCACTGGTGGTAGCGAATGCGCGCGTGGTGTTCCTTGCGAGCCGCGTCGAGCGCCTTCGGCTCACGCGACGAGAGTCCCGTCGGCCATTCCCACCACGGCTTCTGACCGAAGTGTTCCGAGAGAGAAGAGTAGAGCGCGTAGCCGTCGAGCCATTCGCGCTGCGACAAGCACCACTGCTCGAAGTCTTGCGCGCGGGCGCTGCTGCCGGCTCCCTGGAAGGCGTGAAAGGCACGCTCGAGCGCGGCGGTCTTCACCGGGAACACGAGGTCGTAGCGAACCGTCGGAGACTTTCGCGCCTCGGCGATCGCGCGCTGCTCGGCTTCCGTGAAGCGCACGCCTTCGGGCAACCAACCGAGGTGAATGAAGAGGGGGTTCAAGCCGAACGCCGAGCGCGTCGAGTACGGGCTCGGGTCTCCCGGAGTCGTCGGCAACAACGGCAGCACCATCACCAACTTCTGCGAGGCCTGCTGCATCCACGCGAAGAGCGCGTCGAAGGCCTCGAAGTCACCGACTCCCACGTCATGTGCGCTGCGGAGGGAAAAAACGGGCTGCAGAACTCCACTCATCCGGCTGCGGGGCATCATCGCGGCGTGAGTGTGGCAGTCTTTCACCCCAGCAGGCACGCCTGCTGATTTGGTTGCGCGCAGTGACTCCACTTCCGCTCTCCTTCAGCGCGCGTTCGCCCAAACAGCTCGCGCGCGCGCTGCTCGGTACGCTGGTCGTGCATGCTCCCAGGAATCAGCGGCCACGCATCGGTCGCATCGTCGAGACGGAGGCCTACCTGGGCCCGCACGATCTCGCGTGTCACACCTCGAAGGGCCGCACCAAACGCACCGAGCCGATGTTCGGCCCGCACGGCCACGCGTACGTCTACCTCGTGTACGGCATGCACTTCTGTCTCAACGTGGTGACGGGAAAAGGAGCGGCCGTTCTCTTGCGTGCGCTCGAGCCGGTGAGCAAACACCTCGCCGATTGCGACGGGCCCGCGAAGCTCACCAAAGCCCTCGGTGTCACGCTCGCGCACAACACCTTGCCGTTGAATCGCGCGCCATTGTTTCTCGCCGAAGGAACGAAAGTTCCGACCAAGTACGTCACCGTCACCACGCGCATCGGCGTCGACTACGCGAAGGAATGGGCGCAGGCGCCGCTGCGTTTCTACGACTCACGCTCTGAATGGGTCAGTCGTCGATGACGCTGTGCTTGACGACACCGGTCAACACGGACACTTTGGAAACGCTTTGGACGCCCCCACCACTGAAGACATCGAGCTGGTGACCAAAGCGCGCAACGGCGACGTCGCGGCCTTCGAGTCACTCGTCGAGCAGCACCGCGGTCGCGTCTACGGCCTCGCGCTGCGCATGTTGAACAGCGAAGACGACGCCGCTGAAGTGCTGCAGGACACGTTCTTGTCGGCGTACCGAAACCTCACGCAGCTGCAGACCGACGCGCAGTTCGGCTCGTGGGTGCTGAAGATCGCCGCCAACAACGCGCTGATGCGCTTGCGCCACCGCAAGGTCACGCGCGCCGTCGAAGAGCCGCTCGATGCGCCGAACTTCAACGAGCGCGGTTCGCTCCTCGACGCGGTGTCGGAATTCAAGGACGCCGAGGGCGAGGCGATGGACAACGAGCTGCGCGTCGCCATCGAGCAGGCCACCGCCAAGCTGGGAGACGAGTACCGCGAGGTGTTCGTCCTCAAGGACCTCGAGGGCCTCTCGTACGAGGAAATCGCAGAGATCACCGGAGCTTCGGTGCCTGCCATCAAGAGCCGCCTGCACCGCGCACGGCTTTCGCTCCGCTCGGCGATTGATGCCTTCTACGCAGAACGTTCGCCATGATCAGCAGCCGACCCTGCTGGATGAACCAGAACTCTACCTGCTCGCTCGTTCAGTTCTCGCGCGGTCGGGCGGGGTTGGCGTTCAATCTCGATTGCATCTGCGTTGGTTGGGCCACAATGAACGGCCACGTGTTCTTCTCGGCTCGCCCCAGGTCGAGCCTCACACAGGGAAGCTGATCACCGATGGACGGTCCAACCTGCAAACAGAGCGTCGAGATGATGCTCGAGTATCTCGACGGTGCGCTCACCGACGACATGCTCCAGAAGCTGCAGGCGCATCTTGGGGGCTGCACGCCGTGTGAAGAGTTCCTCGCGAGCTACCGGGCGACTCCGCAGATTTGTCGCAAGGCGCTCGCGCGCAAGATGCCCGACACGGTCGCGAACAAGCTGACCGAGTTCTTGCGCAAAGAGCTCAAGCGCTAGTTCCCTCGTTCGGCATACGTCATCTGACCGACGGTCATCGGGTGGACCTCGATCTTCGACCGATGCCGCGGCCCCGCTGCCGCATGCGACTTTGTTCGCATGAACCAATTGATCCCGCATCTGAAGACGCGCGTGCTGCTCGGCACCGCGCTCATTCTCTCGGTCGCTGCTGTGCTCTCGATGGTCACGCGGCCTTCGCTGAAGAGCCGCGCCGTGCCGACCGCGCTCTCGACGTCGACCGGCGTTCGCATCGAGGCGAAGGCGAGTCACCCGGTCATCGCCCCGAGCGGCACCGAGTTCTTCGTCGAGTACGCGGTGACGCTGCAGGAAGGCGTGGTGCCCGAGTCGTCGCGCGTGTCCATCGCGGTGGTGCTCGATCGTTCCGGCTCAATGAACGGAACCAAGCTCGACGACGCGCGCCGCGCCGTGCACCGCCTGGTCGACATGATGAAGGACGGCGACGAGCTCGCGCTCATCACCTTCGGGAGCGAGGTGACGGCTGGTGCGCGCGTCACGCTCAGTGACGACTCGCGGCGCGTGCTCCACGCCGAGATCGACACCATCGTCGCCAGCGGAGGGACCAACATCAGCGCAGGGCTCCAGGCAGGTCAGCGCGCGCTCGAGTCGGCCACCGCTGCGCGCCGGTTGATTCTGATCAGCGATGGCCAGCCGACCGAGGGCATCACCGAGCAGTACTCGCTCGCCGCGGTGGTCGGCACCATCCACCAGGCGCGCACCACCGTGACCGCGCTCGGCGTGGGCAGCGACTACGACGGCAATCTCCTCGCGATGCTCTCGGAGCGCGGCGGAGGAATGGTCGGTCACCTGCAAGACGTCGCCCTGCTCGAGGAAGTGCTGGCCAAGGAACTCACCGCCGCGCGGCAGGCCGTCGCGCGCAACGTCGAGCTCCGCCTCGACACGCATGGAGCAAACCCCGCCGAGGCCCCCGGCCGCACCTTCTTCTGGGAAGACCTGCGACCGGTGCTGCACCTCGCCGACCTGCGCGCCAACGTCCCGACGCGTGTGCTCGTTCGGTACCGTTCCGCGGCCGAGCGTGACGCGGCGATCGCCGACGTCGACGCCGAGCTGCGCTGGACGACGCTGGTGGGTGAGGTGCGCACCACGCGCGTGCCCTTGCAGTTGGTGGTCGTCGACGACGTCGAAGGCGTGGAACGCATGCGCGACGAGCCCGTCTTCGCGCGTGGTGTCAGCGCGCTCGGAGCGTCACGCATGCTCGCCGCCGCCGACGCGTACCAGAAGGGAGACGACGGTCGCGGCTCGAGTCTCCTCGATGAGGCGCGCGGGCTGTTCGGCATGAGCGCCGATGCCCTGGCGGGGCAGGGCGAGGTCGAGAACGTTCGCAACCGCATGCGCAAGGCCGGCGCGAGCGAACGCAAGAGCCTCAACTACGGCCTCGAGAAGAAGACGCTGCAGAACTTCGGCCGCGAGAACGAGGGCTACTGAGATGACGACTCCGACCTTGAAGACGTGGAAGCAGTGGTGGCAGCGCGTCGGCTTCGAGCAGCGCGAGTTCGCAGAGCGGCGGCTGCTCGTCGGCACCCTCTTCGGTGCGTTGATCGCCGGCGTGGTGGTGATGATCGAATCGCTCGCGTCATCGAGGACCAACGGGACGGTGGCCATCTGCGCCGCGCTCTTCACGTTGATCATCGCGCTGCCTGCGCACCCGCGTTGGCTGATGGCGATGTTGTCCTTCGGGTTGATGGTGTCGTTCGCGATGACGCGGGTGACCGAGAGCGCCGCCCCGTGGGTGCTGAGTGTCGCGCTGGGCGTCACGCTCGCGCTCGAGACCGGGCTGTCGTGGCCGCGCCGCGTGCTCGCGCTGGTCGGGCCGGCCATCGCGGTGGGCTGGTTCCTCTTCGTGGTTCGCTGGTTGTCGGCGCGTCACCTCGGTGGCGGAACGGTGCTCGGCGGCGCCACGCAGCTGACCGCGGGGCTCTTCATCAGCATCGGGGCGCTGCTGTCTCAGGTGGGCCTGGCCGTCGACGCGGTCGAGCCGCGGCTGCGCTTCGATCGCAAGATGCGCGAGACGTGGCTGCGGCTGCACGCGGCGATGAAGCGCGTGAGCGAGCCCACGGCGCGTCAGAAGTTGAAGGACACGGCGAACCTCGTGGCGTCGCGCTGGCTCGACGCGCGCCTCGAGCAGCGCGAGGCCGAGGACATCGACGAGGAACGCGCCAACGAAGCGCGTGCGGCGGTGGAGACGCTGACCTCGCGACTCGAGATGGTGGAAGACGACGAGCTGCGGCGGCACTTCGAGCAGTCGCTGCGCGTGCACAAGGACGTGCTCGAGCAGCTCGAGAGCTTGAGCCGCAAGAGTGAACGCGCAGCGGCCCGGGCGCGCGCCGAGGCCGACTGGCTCGACAACGCCGCGTTCACGCTCGAGTTGACGCCGCACTCGAAGTTGGCGCTCACCGACGCCGTCGATCGCCTCGCGATCCTCGCGCGCCGAACCGCGACCGCCTGAGCAATGCGCTCCCTCACCCACCCTCTCCGCGAGGGGGGGGGAGCACCCTCTTCAGAGCTTGAGCTTCTTCACCGTGGTCTCGTTCGCGGTGATCTCCACCTCGATCGAACTCTCGGTGTTGGTCTCGGGCGAAACGAGCCGCAGCGTGTGACGACCTGCGGGCAGCGCGACGTCGATGATCGGCGTGTCTCCGAGCTTCTTCTTGCACAGGTAGACCTGCGTCCACGGGGTGTTCTTGAGCGTCAGCT
>JAEUJS010000449.1 GCA_016792935.1 Archangium sp.
GGGCGACGGCGGGGGAGCGCATGTCCCGCAAGAACGCACCGCCCGCCAAGTCCTCGCCCACCTGATCGCTCGGAGAGCGCGTCACACCAGAGCGCGCCACACCAGAGCGCATCGCAGCAGAGCGCATCGCACCGGAGCGCATCGCAGCGGAGCGCATCGCAGCGGAGCGCATCGCAGCAGAGCGCATCCAGCAGTCCGAGGGAGCGGAGCGGATCACAGAAGCTCCGAGACGAGGAGATCCTCGCCGACGATCTTCACCACCCACGGATCGCGCCGAAGCTCGACGACCACGGCACGGTCGAGCTGCAGCGGGCCTCGCACCGATCGGCGCTTCGCCCGCCTCGGCCGCGCGCGCGCCAGCACCTCGAGCAACTCGCCGCCCGCCTCGCGATCGCCCGTCAGCACATCTTCGCGAGCGCCATGGATCTCCGTGAGCCGCGACTGCGCCGCCTCGAGGATCGCCGCGCGCGCCGCCTCATCCCACGAGCGCCGACACGCATACCCCGCAGTCAACGGCACCACGTCAGACTCGAGATCGAACAGGAGCGCGCCAGCGAGCGGCGCTTTCCTGTCGTCCGGCGTCAAGTCGAACACGAAGAATGCGAAGCCCCGCTTCCGCAAGCCGAACTCATCGCCCTCCAACGCGACGAGCCGCTCCAGCGCGAGATCCTCGGTCCATCCATCGGGCAACACGCGCGCGAGACCGTCACGCTCCAACACTTCGAGCAGCGCGTGCTCGAGCGCCGCATCACGCGAAGTCGGGTGTGCTCCGAGGCCATTCGACTTCCAGTTCGCGATCGACGGGCCAAACCAGGCCACACCAGAAGGTGGGCAGAAGACGGTCTCCGCGGGCACTGAAACCGCACGGCCGCGATCGAGCGTCTCTCCACGCACCCAGGCGATCGACAGGCCTCGAGCGTCCCAGGCGGCATCGTGCGGAGCAGGCCCGAACACCAGGCGCTCCAATTCTGGAGTCTCGGCCGCCGCGAGCTCGATCGCTTCTCCGAGCGCGCTCCACTGCGCGTCGGCGAGCGAGACGCCCTTCCCCTGCGAGACCTGCAGCACGTGACCGCGCGGACGCACGGCAGCGACGACCTCGATGCCCGTGCGATCGAGGCCGGTGATGCGCGCCAATCGCGTCACGCCAAACCGCGCGGAAAGCGAGCTGATCGCTGAACGAGGCACGACGCGCGGATAGCACTCGGGTGCGCGAGGTTGAAGCTGACGCAGTGCCCCTGAGCGTCTTTGATACGCGCCTCATGCGCTCGCTCGCTCTTCTGCTGCTCGCCTCGCTCTCGCTCGGCTGCGCCAACGCGGGCCCCACGCGCGATCCCAAAGCGTTCTTCATGCGCGTCGATCTCCCGCGCTGGCAGCTGCTCGGCATCGATCAGACCTTCATGGACACCGCGCTCTCGAGCACGAAGACCATGTCGGACTTCTACGAAGACGCCTGGGTGCAGAAGTGGCTCACCGAAGGCCAACGCCTCGAAGCCGAAGCCGTCACGCTCGAAGCAACCGACACCACCGCCGCCGGCCGCCGCTACGCCGACGCCGCGCGCTACTTCATCGTCGCGCACTACCCGAACCCGAAGACGCCGAAGAAACGCGAAGGCTTCGAGAGTTCGCTTCGCACCGCGCGCAAGGCGATGGAGCTCGGCGGGCTCGACTTCACGCCCATCGACTTCGACGCGCCGATGGGAAAACTCCACATCACGCGCACCAAGCCGAAGAACGACGGCCTCAAGCGCCCCGTCATCCTCGTGAGCGGTGGCCTCGATGGATACAAGGAAGAGCTCGCCCTCCTCCTCTCCGGCACGCTCTCGAGCAGCGGAGTCGGCACCGGCGTCATCCTCGTCCTCATCGACATGCCCGGCACCGGAGAGAACCCGCGCAAGCTGAGCGCCGCGGGCAACGAAGAGTATTCGGCCATCATCGATCGCCTCGTCATTGAGCCCGACGTCGACGCGTCACGCATCGGCTTCATGGGGCTGTCGTTCGGCGGGTATTGGGCGGTGCGGCTCCCGCAGGTCGAGCCGCGCATCAAAGCCGCCGTGAACTTCGGTGGCCCGATGACCAGGGCCTTCACGCTCGGAAATTTCGGACGTCTCCCCGAGGCCTTCGTGCAGGCCGCGCTCGCGGTGATGGGCGTCGATGGAGTCCTCGGGCTCGCTGGCGTCAGTGACTCGCTGGCCAAAGCAGTGAGTGACGGTCTGAAGAACGCGACCAAACCGCTGCTCACCATCAACGGCACCGACGACTCCGTCATCCCGTACGAAGACACGCTTTTCCCCGCGACCGCCGGAGGACCGCGCACCTTCTTCCTCGTCCCCGGAGACGATCACTGCGCGATGGGTCACCTCGGCCTCGTGCTCCAGGTCGCCCGCTCGTGGATGGACCTCGAGTTGGCGAAGTGACGCCGTGCTCCGCGATCAACCCGGCCTGGGCTCGCGCGCCGAGAACGAGCGCAGCGCGATGAGTTCTTCTCCCGCGCAGAGAACGCTCGGCATGGTGCTCATCGCCATCGCCGCCACCCTCTGGGGCACCTGGCCGCTCTACACGCGCAGCGGAGCTCCGTCGGGCATCAGCATCGGCTTCATCACGCTCGCGGTGATGTCGCTGCCGGCACCGTTCGCGTTTCGTCGGCGTGACTTCCTCGATCGGGGCGCCGTGATCGCGATGATCCTCGTCGGCCTCGCCGACGCCGCGAACGTGGTGCTGTATTTCTCCGCCCTCTCCCGCGGACCGGTCGTGATCGCCGTGCTCACGCACTACCTGGCGCCGAGCTTCGTCGCGGTCCTCGCTCCGCTGATCTTGAAGGAACCACGCGCACGCCGCGCGCTGATCGCCACCCCCATCGTTCTCGGAGGCCTCGCCATCGTCCTCGGGCCTTCCGGAGATCCGTCGAACTGGCTCACCACCGCGTCCCTCGGCGCCGGCAGCGCGATCTTCTACGCCGTCGTCGTGCTCGGCAGCCGCCGCGCAGGCCGCACGTTCACCCCGCTCGCGGTGACGTCGCTCCACTCGGTGGTGTCGATCATCGCGCTCGCCGCCGTGTACCGATCCGAAGTGCTGCCACCCTCGCTCGACAGCGCCACCCCGATTCTCTTTGCCGCGTTGAGCAACGGCTTCTTCGCCGCCGTGCTCTTCAACCGGTCGATCAACCTCATCGGCGCGCAGCTGGTCGGCATGTTCACGTACCTCGAGCCGCTCACCGCCGCGTTGATCGGCATCGTCGTACTGCACGAGCCGTTCGGCGCGCACACCGCGATCGGCGTGGCGATCATTCTCGGCGCAGGCGTGTGGGCTGCTTCAGAGCGCCCGGCTCAACGCATGCCAGCAGGCGACATCGGCTGACCCTGCTCGGCGGGGTTCGGCAGCTGCGGCGTGCTCGGCGTCGGCGAGGGACCCGGCGTCGTCGGAGCCGGCTCTTCTTTCGGCGGGGGCGCCGGATCTCGCTTCTGGAACTCGTAGCCAAGCTCGAGATCGACCGAGAAGCCGAACTGGTTGTCGTACCGCTCGAGCGTCGGGTTCACGCGGAACGTCTTGTAGACGCGCCCGTTGATGAACAGGAACGGCAGCACCCGAAGTCGCGCTCCCGCGAAGAGGATCGACTTGAGGCCGAACGGGCCCAACATCGCGAGCTCGTCGAACGAGTTCACACCGCGCAGGTAGTAGCTGCCGAAGAGCTGCAGGAACGACAACACCGGCAACTCGAGGTGCGCCACGAAGTTCTTCGGAGGCGCGTTGCTGACGCCTTCGAAGGCGAGGGTCAGACCGATGGCGTTGCGAATGCCCCAGCTCGCTTCGAGGTAGTAGCCGAACCGCTGTCCGAGCCCGCGCTCGAGAATGAACTGCCCCTTGGGGATGTAGACGGCCGTGCCCGTTCCGGGATCGCGGAAGTCGGCGTTCAAGTACGCCATGCGATCGATCTCGTAGAACGTGTCGAAGTACGACGGCGCGTAGCGATTCCCGAGGAAGCGCGCCTCGGCGATCACGCGAAACGCGTTCTTGATGTCGGTGCCGACGTTGAAGCGCCCGAGAACGCCCGCCGTGAAGCCGCCGTCTCCGTTGATCAACATCGAGTAGTCGACGTACGGCTTGATATCGACGTTCTCGGTCTTCACGACCTTGATCTCCGCGTCGACGCCAATCAGCGTGACCGGCTTCACCGAGGTGATCGCCAGACGGTTCGCCATCGTCACGCGCTGCGTGGGAACACCCGAGAGCGAATACGGCGCCTTCCAGTCCACCGCGCCGGTGACGCCGATCGACAGCGACTTGAGCAACAGGTTCTGCGGCTTGAAGAACGAGAAGGGCTTGATGAACGCGAGACCCGAGAGCTGGTTCCACTCGAGCAGATCGTTGGTCATCAGCTCGAAGCCGCCGTAGTCGTTGTACATGTCGACCTGCGCCGACGCGCGCGGGTAGTCGGTGTCGATGCTCGGTGAGTAGCGACGGGTGATCGCGCCGTGGCCGACCGACGACGCGTAGCGCTGGCCGGCCGAGATGTAGATGTTGTCTTCCTTCCGACCGAACGTGACGTATTTGAGGATGCGGCCGAAATCGTGAACCGAGTCGTAGTCTTCGATGCGCAGGCGACCGATGCGCTCGATGGGGTTCATCAGCGCGAGGTTCACCAACTCGATGCGCAGCGGCACGCCGACCCCGATGCCCAGCTTGCCGTCGAAGAAGCGCAGATCGACCAGCGGCTCGATCAAGGCGTAGAGCGCTCCGGCGAAGAAGTCGGGGCCCACCGTCACACCGATGCGCGTGTTCTTCACGGTGAGGCGATCGCTGCCCAGGTAGACCGAGAGCTCGCCCTTCACGAACTCCGCTTTGCCGTCTCGGCGCTCGGCGTCGGCTCCCGCGGCGAGAACACCGGAAGCAGGCGCGAGCGTGCCTGCATCGACCTCACCGTAGGGCGAATCGGCGAGCGGAGAGACCGCACCCGCATCAACGACACCCGCGTCTTCGGCGACGACCACGGGCTCAGCCCCGCCATCGACAGAGGCGAGGCACGCCGCGACCAGGAGCTCGAGCATGCGTCGAAGACTACTTGCCGCAGGGGTTCATCGGCTTGAGGAAGCGCACCAGCTCGGCCTCGTCAGCGACGGTGCCGGCCAGCTCGAGCTCCTCGACGCTCTTCTCGGGCGCGGGGTCAGCCTGGCCCCAGATGCCGACCTTCAGCGTGTCGCCCGGGCAGTCGAAGAGGATGGCGGTGTTGAGCCCTTCCTGCGCGGGCGCCTGACGGCCGTTGCGGGGGCCGGTGTCCATGCGGCCGCGCGACGCCATCCAATAGACCTTGCGGCCCTCGATGGTGAGCTGCCCGCGCTTCACGAGGTTCTTCGCGTCGACGTTGATGCCGCTGCGCGCGAGCGCCTCGGGGTCGGTCTCTTTGCCGGTCAGGAAGTCTTTCGAGGCCTTGTTGTTCTCGTTGGCCATCACGTCGAAGAACATGAACGTGTGGTTGTCGCCCTCGAGGTTGAAGCCACCATCAGGCAGCGCCGGAGCGTCGGTCATCATCGTCATCTGCATGACGAACATGTTGAAGCTCGCCATCACCGAGTAGCCCTCAGGGATGCCGCCCAGCTGCTTGATGGCGTTCTCTTTGCGAGTGACGGGATCGGTGACGCCTTCTCCGAGGTC
>JAEUJS010000480.1 GCA_016792935.1 Archangium sp.
CTTCGACGTCACCCACAACGTGATGGCGCGAAACCACAGCCGCAGCGGCTTGCGCGTTTGGTGGAACAGCGTGCCAGCTGTGACCTACTCCTCCGTGCGAAGCCTTCTCGAAATCCACCAACGTCGCCGGCAATTTCTCAATATCCCTTCTACATAGGGGCACTGACTACATAGGGGCACTGGGACAGGCCAAGGGAAACGGCGGCAGTTTCAGGAACTTGGCTCCATGTTGGCCTGTCTCTCGCAAAGAGATCGCCTGTCGTGTTCGCGCGTTGAACAAACGGACACATCAGCAGCCTGGGCTGCTGGGGAACACCGTGGGGCGGGAGCCCGCGTCGTACAGAACCTGAGGACTTATGAATCGAACCGGAATCTTTCTCGCAGCAGCTGGAGTGCTTGCCCTCGTCGCCCTCGTGGCCGGCGTTCCGCGGATGACGCGGCACCAGCCCAACACGCCGCAGGACATCGTGGCCCCGCAGCAACCGAAGACGGTGAGCGCGGGCAGCCTCACGATGACCTCGCGCCTCTCGCACCCCTTCATCTCTCTGGGTCGGCAAGACCTGTTCGCGACGATCGATCTGCGCGCGATGGAAGTGCCGGGTCAGCAGCGTGGTCCGGTGAACCTGGCGATGGTGATCGATCGCTCGGGCTCGATGTCGGGCTTCAAGCTGAACCAGGCCAAGCAGGCCGCGCGTCAGCTCGTCGGTCAGCTGCTCCCGACCGACCGCCTCGCGATCGTTCACTACGGCAGTGACGTGAAGTCGCTCGACGGCATGCTCGCCACCACGGCGAACAAGGAGAAGATGCTCACGTACATCGACGGCATCTGGGACGACGGCGGCACCAACATCGGTGCGGGCCTCTCCACCGGTCGCGATTTGCTCCTCACCGCGAAGAGCGACTTCAAGGTGAACCGCCTGATTCTGATCTCCGACGGCCAGCCGACCGAGGGCGTCGTCGAGTTCGAGGCGCTCACCGCGCAGGTTCGCGACATCCGCAACATCGGCGTGTCGGTCTCGAGCATCGGCGTCGGTGACGACTTCAACGAGCGCCTGATGGAAGCCTTCGCCGAGGTCGGCGCCGGTGCGTACGCGTACCTGCAGGATGCCTCGCAGCTCGCCGCCATCTTCCAGAAGGATCTCAACGCGGCCGGCACGCAGGTCGCTCGCAACGTCAGCATCACCTTCCGCGTGCCGAAGGGCGCGCAGCTGCAGCGCGTGCTCGGGTACTCGCAGGTCTCGCGCCGCTTCGATGGTGACTCGGAACTGGTGACGGTCGCGCTCCCCGACTTCGCGAGCTCGCAGCAGGAGCGCGTGGTCGCGCACTTCACGGTCGACGGCAACGTCGCGGGCCAGGCGGTGGACGTCTCGTCGCTCGACCTCGAGTACACCGACCTCGTCGCTGACGCGCAGACGCATGGCGAGGCGCGGCTGTCCGCGATGACGACTGATCAGGTGAAGGTCGTGATGGACAACCGCGACAAGGACGCCATCGTCTTCGCGGCGCGCGCTCGTGCGGCGGACAACGCGGCGAAAGCGGCGGAGTCGCTCCAGCAGGGCAACGTCGCCGAGGCCAAGCGTCTGATTCAGGCCAACCGGGTGTTCTTCGACGAGGCGTCGGAAGTCGCAGGCGCGCCGGCGGTCGACGGCGACATGAAGAACATGAACGACATGCTCGGCGGCATCGAGAAGGCCAAGGGCGAAGAGGAAGGCCGCGCGATGCAGAAGCAGATCCGCACGCAGGCGCGCCGCGACTACGGCCTGATGGGTTCGACCTACTGATTCCCCTGCTCGCTGCGAACCGCCCCTGGTCGGTTCTCCGCTGCGCAACTTGAAGAAACGAAGGAGCACGCCATGTCCAACGCCGCCGTCATCCAGTTGCAGCACCGTGAAGCCTTCGAGCGCAACGTCACCCGCGCGCTCGCAGCAGGAGCAGGAGCCGGTGTCCTCGGGTTCCTCGCGCAGAAGTTCTCGGTGCAGGTGAGCTTGCCGTTCCTCGCGCTGGTGGCCACGTCGCTGGCCTGCGTGCGCGGCGACAAGATGGACCGGATGCTGCTCACGGTGCTGTCGGTGATTCTGCCGGCCGTGCCGTGGCTGTTCGGGTTCTCGACCGCGTGGACGGTGGCGCTCGCGGGCGCTGCGGCCGGTTTGCTGATGGTGAAGTCGAGGCTCGCCGAGCGCGGTGAGGAGGGCTCAGTCGGTACGGATCGTCCGGGCGTGGTGCACTACGTCGGAACGGCCGCGGCGACGGGTGGTCTCGCGGTCGCCGGCACGGAGGTCGCGAAGATTCTCGCCTCCCGCCTGACCGACCTGCAGACGCCGCTGCTGATCAACTTCGCCGCGAGCGGTGTGGTGGTGGCGTTGTTCGCGGGCATCGGTTCGCTCGCGTCGCACATCGCGCTCAAGTCGGATCCGGTCGAGGCGAAGATCGAGGAGCTCCTTCCGAATCTCACCGGTGAGTTCGAGGCGCAGGTGTCGCGGGCGCTGAATCTGTATCGCCAGGCGGGCACGCAGCTGGCCGCCCTGCCCCGCGATCCGGCGCGTGAGGAATTGGCGCGCACGCTCCAGAAGCTGACCAGGGATGCCGCGGAGCTCGCGGGTGAGTGGGCAGGCGTCGAAGCGCAGGTGCAAGAGAACGCGCACGCCGATCTGCAGAAGGAGATCGAAGAGCTGACCAAGAGCGCGAAGGCGGCGCGTGACGCGGTGGCGCGTCAGCAGCTCGAGGCGGCCGCGGCGTCGCTCAAGGAAGAGCTCGGGCGCCTCGGCGAGATGCGGCTGAAGCGCGAGCGCGTGTTGGCCCGGCTCAAGTCGCAGGTCGCGTTGCTCGAGCGGGCGCGTGTGGCGCTGATTGGCATGCGCTCGACGCACGCCACGGTGCGCGCGGCGGAGATGGCGGCGGTGTCTCGCAAGCTGAACGCGTTGGCGCTGGCGCAAGGCGATGAAGCGCGGCTCGGTCACGAGGTCGCGACGGCGGCCGATCTCAACTCGCTCGAGACGCAGAAGGCCGACGCGAAGGCAGATGCCGAGCTCGGCAAGACTGGCGAGGCCGCGAAGTTGGAGCCCATCGCTGAGGTCGCGACGTCGGTCGAGAAGTCCCTCGCGGCCGTCGACGACTCGATCAAGAACTGAGCGCCGAGCGCCCGCCCCCGCGGGAGAGGTCGGCGTGAGGGATGAGCCTCGCAACCGGACGCTGCTCACCGCCTTGGGGTCGAAGTGTTGGCGGTCGCGCGCTCTCGCGGTGCTCGACCCGATCAGCCCCTCGTCCGAGCGTCGATTGACGCAGTTTCGGCGGGCTTCGACTCCAGGCATCGACCATTGTCAGTCCTTCGCCTTCTTCTTCCCGTCGATCTCGCGCGCCGCCCACATGTTGTCGATCAGGTTCGGGTACGGCCGACCCGACAACAGCGCCCGCGCACGCGCCGCGACCTTCGCCGCGTCACTCAGCTTCGAGCTCTTCTTCTTGGGGTTCTTCTTCTTCCAGGGCGGAGTCGTCACGGCACTGGACTGATGTCTTTGGTGCCGTCGATCTGCACCTTGAGGCCGGGCTTCAAGCCGATCTTCTCGCTCCAGCCGCCGGGCACCTCGAGCACGTACATCGACTGCTGGTTGTTCGGCTGCCGCGCGGAGAGCGTCTTCGGCTCAGCGCGCTCGACGATGCCGACGATCGTGAGATCCGACCGAATGAAGATCATGTCGAGCGGGATCAGCGTGTTCTTCATCCAGAACGAGAGCCAATCGTCCTTCTCGAAGATGAAGAGCATGCCGGTGCCTTCGGGCAACTGCGTGCGCCACATCAGGCCACGCGTCCGCGCATCACGCGTCGCGGCGATCTCCACATCGACCGGGTGCTTGCCACCGAACGCGTCGGTCAACGTCACGCGGCCGTGCGGCAACTTCGGCATCTCGTAGTCCTGCGCCGTGATGTCGGTGACCTTCGGCCTGGGCGGAGGCGGCGCGACCGGCGGAGCAACCGGAGCGACAGCCGGCGGCTTGCCCTGCGACTCGCAGGCGCTCAAGACCAGCACGCTGATCAAGACGAAGCGGATCACGACTTCTGCTTGTTGAGCAGCCGAGCCGTGAGATCGATGCCGAGCGAGTCGGTCATCAACGCCTCGACCACGCCCTCGAAGTCGGTGCGCTGCGAGTCATCGGAATAGACGAACTTGATGCCCATGCCCGGCTCTTCGCCCTCGATGGTGCTCCAGACGACCTCGCCCAGCAATTCAAACGGCGCGGCGCGGAGCGGCACGGTGAGCTTGAACAAGAAACGCGTGCCGATGGGCAACGGCTTCTTGGTCTTGATGAAGGTGCCGCCCTTGCTGATGTTCTTCGTGTAGTCGGCAAAGAACGAGTTCAACTTCTTGTAGTCGACCTTGAGCTCGATCGGCGCGCGGATGGACGTGCGGCCTTCGATGCCGGGTTTCTGATCAGCAGGCATTGGTGCAGCGAGTATACGTGCGGCTGATGAGGGAAGTCCTCTTTCGCGTGAGCTGGCTCCTCGCGCGTCGCGCCGTGACGGTCGCCTGGGTCGCGCTCGCCTCGTTGCAGTGCGCGCTCACCTTCCTCCCGCTGATGGCGCTGCCCGGCTACGAGCTGTCCGCCGCGAGCTGCCTCGTACTCACCTTCGGAGGCCCCTTCCTCGCGATGGCCGCCGCGCGCAAAGGCGCTTCACCGCTCGAGCTCACGCTGGTCGTGCTCTCGAGCACCCTGCCCGCTCTGGTGGTGGCCTTCCTGCGCACCTCGCTCGGGAGTCACTGCGATCCCTTCGCCACCATCGGTTTCGTGCCCGTCCTGATCATCCCCAGCGCGCTGGTGATCAGCGGTGTCGCCGCCGCCATCGCGCACCTCTCGAAGAAGCGAAAGCTCGTCACCGTCGGCCTCTGGGCGCTCGTCATTCTGTTCAGCGCGTTCGCCACCGTCTGGCCGTTGCTCGCTGGCCCGCAGGTGTTCGCCTTCAATCACCTCGGCGGCTACATGCCCGGCCCGCTCTACGACGAGGAGCTGTCGATTCCGTCCTCGCTCCTGTGGTTCCGGCTGGCGACGGTGCTGCTCGCGCTCGGGTTGTTTGCGCTGGTGCAACGCCGCCGCCTCGCGGGCGTGGTGTTGATCGCGAGCTTTCTGGGAATCGAGTTCAACGGCACCGCGCTTGGATTCCGCGCGACCGACGAATCCGTCTCTGCCGCGCTGGGAGGCGTGCTCGAGCAAGACGGCCTCGTGCTCCACTACCCGCGCGGCGTGAGTGATGAAGAGGTCGCGCGCATGGTCGGCGATCTGCGCTTCCGCCTGCACCAGCTCACCGAGTTCTTCGGAGCGACACCCGAGGGAAAAGTGACGGTGTGGTGGTACCGCTCTCCCGACGAAAAGCAGCGACTCGTTGGAGCAGCCCACACGCAATTCGCCAAACCCTGGCGGCGCGAAGTGCACGTCAACTCGCTCGGCTTCCCGCACCCGGTGATCAAACACGAGCTGGTGCACGCGCTCGCTGCGCCGTGGGGCGCTCCACCCTTCGGAGTCGCCGCCAGCTGGAGCGGCCTGATCCCGCACGTCGGTGTCATCGAGGGTTTCGCCGTCGCCGCCGACAATCCGATCGATGAGCTGACGCTCCACCAGTGGGCGGCGGCGATGAAGCGCAAGGAACTGCTCCCCGACGTCGCTCAGCTGATGACGCCGCAGGGCTTCTACGGAACGCCGCACTCGCGCGCGTACACGGTGGCGGGCAGCTTTCTCCGTTGGCTCGCGGAGACGCACGGCAAAGAGAAGCTGCGCGCGCTCTACCGCGATGGAGATTTCGAGCGCGCGTTCGGACAGCCGCTCCCGACGCTCGCCTCCGACTACACCAAGCACCTCGACGAGCTGAAATTGAGCGCTGAGCAGATCAACCAGGCCTTCGGTCGCTTCCGGCGCGGGAGCCTCTTCGATCGACCATGCGCACGCGAGGTCGCGCGCCTCTCGTCCGACGCGTCTGATCTGCTCGGCGCAGATCCCATCGCGGCGATGAAGTTGCTCGATCGCTGCCGCGCGCTGCAGCCCGATGAGCCCACACATGCGCTCGCCGAAGCGCAGCTGCTGCGACGCCTCGGCAAACGCGACGACGCGCGCGCGCTGCTCGAGTCCGAGCTCACGCGACTCAAAGACGAGCCGACCTCGTGGGCCGAGGCCGCGATGGCGCGCGCCGATCTCGCGTTCGAAGATGGCCAACTCGACGTCGCCGAAGCGCTCTGGAAACAGTTGCTCGAGCTGCACATCTCTCCGGCGATCGAGCGAACGGCGCTGGTGCGGCTCGAGACGTTGAAGCTCTCGGGCACCGCGCGCGCGGCCGCGCAGAAGTACTTCGCACCGGGCAGCGAAGACGCCAAGACGCTCGCGCTGCGTGACGCCGCGAAGGAAAGCGACGCGATGCCGGTGCGCTATCTGCTCGGGCGGCGGCTCCAGCAGGCGCAGGAATCCGTCGCGGCGCTGGAGATCCTCGAGCCGTTGCTGACCAACTCCGAGCTGCCTCCGGCGATCGCGAAGGAGAGCGCGCGGCTGGCGATCGAAGCGGCCTTCTTCTCAGGCCAGTGCGAGAAGATCGAAGCGCTGCGCACCACGCAACGACACGGCGCCGCCTTCGAAGCGCGCGCCACCGACTGGCTGGATCGCTGCCGCTTCATGAAGAGGCCCTGATGCGCTTCGAAGCCACGCACCTCTTCCAGGGCACCATCGCCGAGGTCGAGCAGTCCTTCCTCGACGCGCGCTACCTCGACTTCGTGATCAAGCACCACGGCGTGCTCCTCGAGGCCCAGATGCTGGAGTCGAAGAGCGATGGCGCGTTGATCAAACGCCGCGTCCGCTATCGCCCGCGGCCGGTCATCGAGTCGATTGGTGGAAACAAAATCCCTCCGGAGTGGTTCGCGTTCGTCGAGGAGTCGACGTGGGACCCTGCGAAACACGAGCTGGTCTTCAAGAACACGCCGACCTCGGCGCAGATCGCGAGCATGTTGATCAACACCGGCACGCTGCGGTTTCGCGACGTGGGCGGGCGCTGCGAACGGCGAATGGAAGGCGAGATCAGCATCAAGGTGCCCTTCTTCTTGAAGCCGCTGGCGCTGATCGCCGAGGCCGTCATTCACAAGGAAGGGCTCGAGATCCTCGACGCGGAAGTGAAGGTCATGGACCGGTTCCTCGCCGAGGTGCTCCGCGGCACAGGCCCTGCAAAACCATGAAGCAGATCTTTCTCTTTTGCTGGGTTGCACCAGCCGTGTACTGACATTTTGGCAAACCGCCTTTCACCGCAGCCGTCATTCCGTCGTTTGGGAGCACCACCGATGCGCGTCCTCATTCCCCTGTTGTTGCTGGTCGTCGCGACTGGTTGCGCGCCGCGGAAGATCCCCGGCACTGACC
>JAEUJS010000492.1 GCA_016792935.1 Archangium sp.
AAGCCGGGCCTCCGTCTGAGGCGCGCCGCTCGATTTCGACGGCACACTCACACCTGGAGACATTCATGAAGAAGCTCGCCCTGGCCGTTGCTGCCACGATGTCGTTGACCGCCTTCGCTGGTGAGGCCCCTGCTGCTGCGCCTGCTGCTCCCCCGGCGAAGGCCGTGGTGAAGAAGGAAGAGAAGCAGGTCGCCGCTGCCCCGAAGGCCGAGGAGAAGAAGGCCGAAGAAGTGAAGCCCGCCGACGCTGCGAAGCCGGCTGAGGCCGCGAAGCCCGCCGAGGCCGCTGCGCCTGCCGCTGAAGTGAAGAAGGAAGAGGCGGCGAAGCCGGCCGAACTGAAGGCTCCGGTGAAGAAGGCGGCGGTGAAGAAGTAAGACGTCGCTGTTGCTCCTTTCCGATTTTCTCGTTCGCTACTTCGTGACGTGGGTCGCCTTCCTCGTGTTGGCGGCCCTCGTCGCGTTTCGCACGGTGCGGTTGGACTGGCGGGCCGAGCTCGCCTTTCTCACCGTGCGCTGGAAGTTGATGGTCTTCGTTCCCGCGATTCTCTTCACGACCTTCGCCGGGCGCTTCACCGATGACGAGACGTGGGATGTGGTGTGCGGCGGAGGCATGGCGCTGCTGACGTTCCTCACCTCGGGGTGGGTGGTCGGCACGCTGTACAAGGTCGCACGCCGCGAACGTCCGCTGGCGCATGCGCTGGTCGCCATCGCCCTGCTCTTCTTCTCGAGCGCGTGGTTCTACGACGGTTACCTGCTGTGGAGAGACGGCGCGTACACCGTGCGCTGGCTCGGCAACTTGAAGCTCTCTCCGTTCGCGTACCTGAGCGCGGGTGTGCTGCTGAACGTCGAAGCACGCGATCAGATCAGCCGACGAGTCGGCTGGGGCGCTGGCGCGATGTGGCCTTCGTTCGCCTTCACACGCGCCGATTGGCCGCGGCCGCTGAATCAACGCGTGTCGCTGGCGATGGTCGCGCTCGGTGTTCCGCTCGTCGTGGTGGCCATCGTCGTGTTGGTGGGTTTCGTGCGTTGGTCGTGGTGAGTTGCCGCGCATGCACGTCGTCATCACTGGAGCGAGCAGCGGAATTGGTGAGGCCCTGGCGCGCGAGTACTTCGGTCGCCGCGCTGCCGTGACGCTCGTCGCGCGTCGCCGGGAGCTGATGGAGAAGTTGGCGAAGGAGACCGACACGAAGACGCACCTCGTGACGGCCGACCTGAGTGATCCATCTCAGGTGACGAGCTGGGTCGACGCCGCTGAGAGCGCGCTCGGACCCATCGACGTGTTGATCAACAACGCAGGCGTGCAGATTGTCCGCGCGTTCACCGACACGCCCTTCGAAGACGCGGAGAAGTTGCTGCAGGTCGATCTGCTCGCGCCGCTCAAGCTCTCGCATCACGTCGTGAAGGGAATGATCGCGCGCAAGAGCGGCACGCTGGTCGACGTGTCGTCGATGGCGGCGATCGCTCCGACGCCGGGCATGGCGTTCTACAACGCAGCGAAGGGCGGACTCGCGGCGGCCTCGGAAGCGCTGCGCGCGGAGTTGAAGCCGCACGGCATTCACGTGGTCACCGTGTACCCGGGCCCGGTGAAGACACCGATGGAGACCGCCGGCCGCGCAGCGTACGAAGAATCACTCGCCGCTCGTCTGCTCGCGCCTCCGGGAGAAGCGCCGGTGCTCGCGCGCCTCGTCGCCGATGCGGTGGAGCAGAAAGACGAACGCGTCATCTATCCGCACATGAACGCGCTGGGTCGTCACTTCCCAGCGCTGACGCGCATGCTGCTCGACACCTTCACGCCGAAGGTGAAGCCGGGCTGAGCTCGTGCTCGTGGATCAGAAGCGATCGAGGTTCATCACCTTCGTCCACGCGGCGACGAAGTCGGTCACGAACTTCTCCTTCGCTCCGGCGCTGGCGTAGACCTCGGCGAGCGCGCGCAGCTGTGAGTTCGAGCCGAAGACGAGATCGACGCGCGACGCGGTCCACTTCACGGCGCCGGTCTTGCGATCTCGACCCTCGAACGCGTGCCCCTGCGCGACCCACTCGGTGCGCATGTCGAGCAGGTTGACGAAGAAGTCGTTCGAGAGCGTCGCGCTCTTCGAGGTGAACACACCCTGCGTGCCGCTGGTGTTGGCTCCGAGCACGCGCAGCCCGCCGATCAACACCGTCAACTCGGGCGCGGTGAGCGTCAACAACTGCGCACGATCGATGAGGGCGTGTTCAGCGAACGGCTCGATGTCAGCCCGCGCGTAGTTGCGGAAGCCATCGGCCATCGGCTCGAGGACGGCGAACGAGTCGACGTCGGTCTGCGCTTCAGTCGCGTCCGCGCGGCCCGGAGTGAACGGCACCTTCACCGTGACTCCGGCCTTCTTCGCGGCCTGCTCCACCGCGGCGCAGCCACCGAGCACGATGAGGTCGGCGAGCGAGACCTTCTTGCCCTTCGACTTCGCGTTGAACTCGTCGGCGATCTTCTGCAGCGCGGTCAGCACCGTCGCGAGCTGCTGCGGCTGATTGACGGCCCAGTCCTTCTGAGGAGCGAGGCGAACGCGCGCACCATTCGCGCCACCGCGTTTGTCGGAGCCGCGGAACGTCGAGGCCGACGCCCATGCGGTCGACACCAGCTGCGCGACGGAGAGCTTCGCGCTGAGCAGCTTCTTCTTGAGCGCGGTGATCTCCTTCGCGCCAATCGCCTTACCGCTCGGCTTCGGAATCGGGTCCTGCCACGAGAACTCTTCCGCGGGCACTTCCGGGCCCAGGTACCGAGCGCGTGGACCCATGTCGCGGTGCGTGAGCTTGAACCACGCGCGCGCGAACGCATCGGCGAACGCGTCGGGGTTCTCGAGGAAGCGCTTCGAGATCTTCCCGAACTCCGGGTCGAACCGGAGCGTGAGGTCGGTGGTCAACATCGACGGCTTGTGCAGCTTTCCCGCGATGTGCGCGTCGGGGATGACCTCGGGCCCGTCCTTCGCCACCCACTGCTTCGCGCCGGCGGGAGACCTGGTCTGTTCCCATTCGTATTTGAAGAGCAGCTCGAAGAAGTCGTTGCTCCAGCGCGCGGGCGTGCGCGTCCACGTGACCTCGAGGCCGCTCGAGATGGTGTCCGCGCCGTGACCGCTTCCGTACGAGCTCTTCCAGCCGAGGCCCTGCTGCTCGAGCGGAGCGCCTTCGGGGTTGGGTCCCTTGTGCGATTCGGCTGCCGCGCCGTGCGCTTTGCCAAAGGTGTGACCGCCGGCGATGAGCGCGACGATCTCTTCGTCGTTCATCGCCATGCGCCCGAACGTGTCGCGGATGTCTTTCGCGGCCGCGAGGAAGTCGCCGCTCGCGTCGGGACCTTCCGGATTCACGTAGATGAGGCCCATGTGCGTCGCGCCGAACGGTTGCTCGAGCTGACGTTGACCGGCGAAGCGTTGATCGGTGGCCAGCCAGCTCATCTCGCGGCCCCAGTTCACGTCTTCGTCGGGCTCCCACACGTCGGGGCGGCCTCCGCCGAAGCCGAAGGTCTTGAAGCCCATCGACTCGAGCGCGACGTTGCCCGCGAGGATCAGGAGATCAGCCCACGAGATCTTGTTCCCGTACTTCTGCTTGATGGGCCACAGCAGACGGCGCGACTTGTCGATGTTGACGTTGTCGGGCCAGCTGTTGAGCGGAGCGAAGCGCTGCTGTCCGCGGCCTCCACCGCCGCGACCATCGGCGGTGCGGTGGTGCCCGCCGCGTGCCACGCCATGCGAACGAACTGCGGGCCGTAGTGACCGAAGTCTGCGGGCCACCAGTCCTGCGAGTCGGTCATCAACTTCACCAGGTCGCGCTTGAGCGCCTTGTAGTCGAGGCTCTTGAACGCCTTCGCGTAGTCGAAGCCCTTCCCCATCGGGTCTGACTTCGCGGAGTGCGCGTGCAGCAACTCGACGCGCAGCTGGTTGGGCCACCAGTCACGGTTCGTCTGTCCGAGGCCGGCGAGGTAGGGGCACTTCGCAGCTGACTTGCTCGTATCCATGATGTCCTCCGGTGGTCGTGGTTCGCGGTTTCTAGGCGAGCTTCCGGTCGCAGTCGCCACAGCTGATAGGGTGCGCGCCATGTTGGACCACGCGCACGACACCATCGATCAGCGGATCTTCTTCGACTTCGACTGGGACGAGTTCCAGCAGTTCCTCGAGATCCGCAGCGAGCGCGGCGGCAATCGCATCACCTACCTCGATGGCGTGCTGGAGATCATGAGTCCCTCGCACGTACATGAAGGCATCAAGTCGAGCTCCGCCCACGCAGCGGACCCTGATCAACCTCGCGCGATTCGAACGTTCCTCGCTGCGCTTCGGCGCAACCGAGTCACTCGAGCTTCAAGCCGCAGTCTCCGCACTCGCCTGCAGCGTTGAGCGGACCGACGAAGCCACACGCAGGACACGGAGGCTCCGCGCCTTCAGCAATTTCAGTGGGCGTTCCGAGCTGCACGAGCGCGCCCGTTTGCTCCTGGACGGCGGCGAGCCACTCGGCCTGCATCATCGACGAGATGCGCGGCACGTCTTCCTTGCGCACCAGCAGCTGCAGCTTCATTCCGCAACCGCACCCGCCGCCGCAGCACGCCTTCTTCGGAGGCGCGATGAGCTCGACCTCGATTTCCTGCGCGGAGAGCTGTCGCTCCAGCTCACGCATCTGCTGCATCGAGCCTTCGAAGTACGGGACGAGTTCGGACGTGCTCATGGAGCCCTCTTAGTCGGGATCGATGGGTTGGTACGCGCGCTTCGCCGGAACTGACACGAGCTGTCGCGTCGGGAGCCACATGCCGGTCAGCTTCTTTCCGTACACGCAGCCGCTGTCGAGTCCGGTCGCGAACGGGTGCTGCTGCAGTCCGCGCACGGCATCGTGACCGAACACCACGTGACGTGGGCCGGGCCAACGAGAGGCCCAGGGCACTCCGGCTTCCAGGCGCGGCGTGCCCCTGCCCTCTGCGTCGATGGACCGCATGTTGAGCAGCAGGTGTCGTGGCTGCGCGGAGAGATCGACGTTCGGCAACACGCCGCCGTGCACCACGAGCGCGTTCAACTCGGGGAGATCGATCCACAACGGCAGGCGATCGAGGAACTTCCACTGCTCGTCGGTGAGCGTCTTCGCGACCGCGGAGTGATGCGCCTTCTTCGAAATTCCGGCGCGCACGTCGAGCAGATGCGCGTCGTGGTTTCCGAGCACGGCGAGCGCTTTGAGCTCGATCGCGCGCTGCACGACGCCAGCGGAGTCGGGGCCTTTGGCGACGAGATCTCCGACGAAGACGAGGCGATCGTCGGTGGTCCAGCCGGCTTCTTTGAGCAGCGCGCCGAGCTCGTCGTTGCAGCCGTGAACGTCACCGACGAAGAACGTGCGACTGCTCACGCCTTCAGACCTCGGTGCTCTTCTTGAAGAAGGTCTGCTGGTAGTACGCGAGCTCGCCGATGGACGCGCGGAGGTCGCTGAGCACGGTGTGCGCGGCGTCGATCTTCGAGCGACCGGGCGCCGACGGGTACCACGCGCGGGTGAGGATCTTGAGGCTCGACACGTCGACCATGCGGTAGTGCAGCGCGCGATCGAAGCCCGGCATGAACTTCGAAATGAACGCACGGTCGGTGTGGATGGAGTTGCCGCACAACATGCCTTCGCCATAGTCGCAGTGCTGCAGCAGCAACTTGGTCGCTTCCTTTTCCGCCACGCGCAGCGAGGTGTCGGACTTCTTCACGCGCTCGAGCAAACCGTTGCGGGTGTGCATGTCTTTGACGAAGGGCTCCATGCGGTCGAGCACTTCGCCAGGCTGCCAGATGGCCGCTTCCCACTCGGCGATGGGCTTCAACTGAACGTCGGTGATGATGAGGCCCATCTCGATGATGGCGCAGGTGGCCGTATCGAGGCCGGTCATCTCGAGGTCACACCACACGAAGCGCGTCTCTGAACTCATGGTCTGGGGCTTATAGCCTTGCTACGCGCCCTGCGTGTGGATGCGACGACGCTGATTCAGAAACTGCAGTCTGACGAGGGCGCTGTGGGGCTCGCGAAGTTGTCGGTGGAGGCGCTGCTCGCGCAGCCGCTCGAGGCGTTGCTGCCGCGTGAGCAATTGCGCGCGGGGACGCGGAAGGTGCTCGAGGCGTGGCTGTCGGCTCCCGAGGGAGCGAAGGCCATCGACGTGTTGGTCGAGCGGGTGGTGAATGAGCTCCAGTCACAGCCGCGGGCGATGAAGGACGTGGCTCCGCGAGAGGCGACGACACTGATTCGCGAGGTGTTGGGGCGGCCGTTTTCTCCGGACCGGCGGGTGGTGTTGACGGTGATCGATCGTCCGCCGATGCGCGAGTTGGTGCGGCAGTTGTTGCTGACCGCGATTCTCGATTTCGGTCGCAAGGCGAGCGCTCCGGTTGCGGGCGTGGCCCGAGGACTCGGCTCGATCGCGAAGCTCGCGGGCGACACCGTGAAGTCGCGCACCGGCGTGCTCGGCTCAGTCGTCGGAGCGGTGAGTGGTGAGGTGGAACGCCAGCTCGAGAAGCGCGCGGTCGATTTCGTCGACGCGGCGCTCGCTGGGGTCTTCGGTCAGATCGCCGATGCGCTGTCGGACCCGAAGCGTGCGCACGAGGCGAGTGAGCTGCGCCAGGCGTTCTTCGACGGACTGATCGAGCTGACGGGGACACAGTTGGCGCGCGAAGTGATGAACAGCGACGTGTCGGGCGGCGCTGAAGAAGTGCGCGCATCGCTGAAGCGCTGGCTCGCGAGTGACGCGTCGAACACGCAGCTCGATCAACTCGCGGCGCTGACGCTCAAGCACGATGGCGCGCGGCCGGCGGCGGAAGTGCTGAAGGAACTCGGTCTGCTCGACGTAGCGGTGGCGCTCGGCACGGAGCACCTCGCGCGGCACATCAAGACGGTGACAAGCTCTCCTACGTTCGCCGCCTGGCTCGGCAGCTGAAGCAGCGAAGGATCGAAACCGTCCCCCCTCTCCCTCGGCGAGAGGGGACTCCCCTCACGACTCGAAGACTTCAACTGACTACGCGACGGTCGCTGAACCCGTCCCCAGCTCGAACTTCGAGCCCGGCGCCACGAAGTCACGGTGCACGTAGCCCAGCGCGAGGTGCTGACCGTGCTTCTCGCTCTTCACCACGCTGGTGATGAAGCCGACCTTGCGCTCGCCCACCTTCAATTCCGCCTTCCACGCGGGAGCCGCATCTCCGACGAGCAGCTGCACCAGCTTCTTGTTCATCTGGCCGCGGTACGTCGCGCGCGCGATGACTTCCTGGCCGATGTAGCAACCCTTCTTGTAGTGAATCGCGTGGTCGAGATTCGCCTCGAGGGGAATGGTCACCTCGGTCATGTCGACTCCGAAGAGCGGCACCGCCTGCTCGACGCGGAGCACTTCCACCGTCTCCTTCGAGAGCCGCGGAACAACCGACAACACAGCCCACACCTCAGCGAGTCGCTCGCGCTTCACGAGCACCTCGACGCCAGACGCGAAGAACGACCGCAGCTCTCCCTCGACGAGCTCCGCGGGAATCGACGCGCGCACCGCAGCGAACGAAGGACCGACGAGCCCGATGACCGCGAGCTCCGGAGCGTCGTGAATCTCCGCGTCTTCGCTGATCAGATACTTGTTCAGATAGTCCTTCACCGTCTGCACGCGCCCGTGGGCGGTATCGACGATGAAATCGTCAGCGCGCCTGAGCACGCGAACGTCTCCGACCATTCCGCCCTTCACGGTGAGCACGGCGGCGTAACAGCTCGCTCCGGCGGCGAGGCCTTCGACGTCGTTGGTCACCATGCCCTGCAGGAAGCTGCCTGCCTCGGAGCCGGTCACGCGCAGTTGCTGGCGATCACTCGCGTCGAAGGCTGCGCAACCTTCCAACGCGGCTCGATATTCCGACTGCACGGCTTGCACGACCGACATGGTGAACTGGCTATATAAGCGCCCTCGTGTCCACGCCATCGAGCCCAGCCGGGAAAGCGGGCAGCAACACCCCGGCCATCGTCGTTCTGTTCGGCACCGCGTTTTCTCTGACGTTCCTCGCCGTCTACCAGTGGCTCGAGCTCATCGAAGTGCGCACCGGCAAGACGCCTGCGTGCGCCATCAACGAGACGGTGAACTGCGCGACGGTGTGGAACTCGCCCTTCGCGCACCGCGTGCACGAGCTGTTCGGCTTCCCCGTCGCGGGCATGGGCGTGTTGTGGGGCACCGTCGCGATCGCGCTGACGTTCTTCTGGTGGAGCCAGTCGCGTCGCGGCCTGTCCGCCGCCGCGTTCGTCGCCGCGCTCAAGGCGTGGGCGATGATCGGCCTCTTGTCGTGCATCACGTTCATCACCGCGTCGGTGCAGGCGAAGGCAGTGTGCATCACGTGCATCGGCACCTACGCGCTGACCATCGGCTTCGCGGTCGGCGCGTTGAAGCTGCTCGGCGGTCCGATTCTCCCTCCGAACAAAGAGCTCGCGCCGGGCATCGGGTGGACGCTCATCTTCACCGTGCCGATCTACTTCGGGCTCATCTACCCCGGTCAGCACACGCCGATGGGCGACGCCGCGGTGAAGAAGGTGCTCGACAACCACGACCCCAACGACTTCGCCGCGCTGATGGACACGCTGCCCGAGGCCGACAAGCTCACGACCTCGTGGGCGCGGGAGCAGTGGAAGAAATTCCAGCCGCGCGACACCTCGATGTTCCCGGTGCACGCGCGCAAGGGAAACAAGGACGCGCCGGTGAAGCTGGTCGAGTTCACCGACATCCTCTGCGGGCACTGCGCCCAGTTCGAAGGTCTGCTCCACGAGGTCGAGGCGATGGCTCCGTACGGCGGGCTGTCGATCGAGCCGCGCTATTACCCGCTCGATTCGGAGTGCAACCCCGACATGCAGGGCACCGCGAAGAACGGCATCCGCTGCTTCGGCGCCAAGTTTCAGATCTGCACCGAACAGAACCCGAACTTCTTCATCATGCGCCGCGAGTTCTTCGCCAATCAGTCGCAGCTCGATCAGGGAATGATGGTGTCCATCGCGCGTCGCCTCGGCATCGACACCGACGCGGTCGTGGAATGCATCAAGTCGCCCGAGACCGAGGCGCGCCTCAAGGAAGACATCGCCTACGCGAAGCTGCACAACATCAGCGGCACGCCGTTGGTGTTGATCAACGGGAAGATGGCTCCGCCTGCGCCGGCGTTCATTCTCGGCATGGTGCTCTCGGGAGGAAACGCCGATGCGCCCTGGTTCTTGAAGCTGCCGCCGCCGCCTCCCGATGAGGAAGCCGGAGCGCCGCACCCGTGAGCGACGAGAAGTTCAACAACCCGTTCGCGAAGCTGGGCGGGCTGCGGGAGTCGTTGCCGTCCGGTCCAGAGAAGAAGCCTGCGCCTGCGAAGGAAGTGAAGGGCCCGGCGCGCGCGGTGGTGCGTCTCGAGCGCACGGGGCGTGGTGGGAAAGAGGTCACGCTCATCGAGCACCTCGAGCTGCAGAAGCCGCAGCGTGAGACGTGGCTCAAGGAGCTGAAGTCCGCGATGGGCTGCGGTGGCGTGCTCGAAGACGAAGCGCTGGTGCTGCAGGGAGATCTGCGCGAGCGCGTCGCGAAGTGGCTGGAGAAGAAGGGCGTGCGGAAGGTCACCGTCGCGAACTGACGACCCTCCGCGCGCTGATCATCTGATCAGCTGAGACGATCGAACACCGCGTCGGCGATGGCGAGGTCTGCGCTGACGAGCAGCTCACCGAGCTGACATTCCTTGGTCGCGCCGAGGTCATCTTCGGTGGTCGACCACTCTCCGCCGACGTCGCTGAAGAACAAACCGAGCACGTGGAGCGAATGACGGACGCGACGGAGCTCGTCGAGACACGAGAAGATGACGGCGCGCGCGGAAGCCGAGCGCGGCATGGTGATGGACAACATCTGGAGCGGCCGCGCGGACTCGAGGCGGAAGAGCTCGCGCACTGCGCGTGCGATCTTCTGATTCGCCGGGAGCTCGACCCGGCCGCGACGCGACCAGGTGTCCACGCCCGCATGGCTCTTGAGGCGCGCCTCGACGATGTAGCCGCGCTGCCAGGTGAACTCGCACAGCGAGGTCGACGTGCGGAGCGGCCCGAGCAGATGACGGTCGTGCCGCGCGATGTGCTGCTCTGCCGCGCGAAGCAGACGTGGATCGCCAGGACGGTTCTCGAGCGCGAGGTGCAGGTGCGCAAGATCACCGCGCGGATCGCCGCGCACCGACAACATGTCGGCGAACACGGCCATGGCCTGGGCGTCGTCGAGTGGAGGGAACATGCGCGGGCTGACGCAGACGCTCTTCGTGGCTGACTCGGTGCGTCGGCTCGTATGAAGTCGCCTGATGCGCGAAATCCGACTGGCGATGACCGTGGCCGAGACGAAGAGTGGCGATTGGCTGGTCGCCGACGTCGATGGCGTCTTCATCGTGAAGAAAGGCACGAGCAAGGTGGTCGCCGAATTTCCGAGCCAGGGCTTCTCGTGTGTTCGTCTGAACGCCGAAGGCACGCTCCTCGCGGCGGCGACCTACAAGCAGGTCCTGCTCTTCTCGGTGCCTGGCTTTCGCCGACTCTGGGAAGCGAAGTCGCCCTTCTTCGAGTCGCGCGAGCTGTGGTTCGCAAAGGACGGCCTGTGGCACTTCGCACGCACCGGCTGCGAGCGCCTCGACCTGAAGACCGGAAGGCAGAAGGAAACCCGCACCAAACCCCTGCGCGTCACCGAGGTGCGCGCCGACGGGAAGTGGGAACTCGGGCCGGCCGGAGTTGGAGCACCGAGGAAGAAGCGCATCGCATTTCAGTTCGAGCTCGCGCGCTTCTTGCCGAATGGTGACGTGTTCGCTGCGGACGGGTCGAGCGGAAGGCTGGAACTGCTGGTCGTCGAGGCCGCGACCGGAACCGTGAAGCGTCGCGCAGTTGGTCCGAAGATCGGGCTGCGGAAACTCGCACACCTCAGCATCTCGCCCAGCGGAGCGAAGGCAGTCGTCACCGTCGAGGAAGGCATCGCGGTCATCGACGTCGACTCGCTGAGCATCGAAGTACGCCGCAACAGGACGGCACAGCTCGGGTACGTGACCAGTGACGACCAGACGCTGCTCGTGCTCTCGACGAAGTTCGAGAAGCACGCGCTGAAGCGATGATCAGCGACCCATGCGCCCGTGCTTCTTCTTCGTCGGAGCGCTGAAGCGCGCCGGCCCAGTCTCTGGACCCGACGGCGGACCGAACTCACGACGCCTCGGAGGCGCCTGTCCGCCCGAGCGCTGACTCGAAGTCCCGGGACGATCTCCGAAGCGAGGCCTGGGCGAGAAGCCCTCAGCGCGCGACTTGTCCGAGCTGAAGCGACCCGCCGACGGACGCGGCGCGGGCGCACCTTCCCCGCCAAACGTGCCCGGAGGACGCCGCCCGAAGTTGTCCGACTTGCCTTTGCGATCGTCGCCGAACTTTCCGCGCGGCTTGTCGCCGAAGCGTCCACCGCGATCGTCGCCGAACTTGCCGCGCGGCTTGTCGCCGAAACGCCCGCCGCGATCGTCGCCGAACTTTCCGCGCGGCTTGTCGCCGAAACGCCCGCCGCGATCGTCGCCGAACGTTCCGCGCGACTTGTCGCCGAAGGTCCCACCGCGGTCGTCGCCGAACTTTCCGCGCGGCTTATCGCCGAAGCGACCACCCGACTTCTCGCCGAAGCTGCCACCGCGATCGCCGCCGAATTTTCCGCGCGGCTTGTCGCCGAAGCGGTCCCCAGCACGTGGCTTGTCGAAGCCGCCGTCGGACTTGCCGAAGCGATCTCCTGCTCGCGGCTTGCCGAAGCGTTCACCCGACTTCGCGAAACGACCGGGCGACTTCCCCTCACCCTGACCCTCTCCCGCAGGGGAGGGAGAGGGAACTTTCGCGCGCGGCGCGCTCATGCGCGGTGCCTTCGCCGTCGACTCGCTCTCCTCAGTGGGAGGCGCCACGGGCCGCGGCGCGCTCGGAGGCGGCGCCTTCTCGTCGAGCTCCGACTCGAGCTCGTCGCTGATCATCCAACGGCCACCGATCGGCGCGTCTTCCGACTCTGCCTCAACAGGAGCCGCTTCTTCGTCGTCCGGCGCAGCCTCAGGCATCGACGGAGGCGGCATCTCACGCACAGGCGCCGCACGCGGAGCCGTCTTCCTCGGAGCGCGCGCCGGCGGCGGAGCACTCTCGGTCTCAGCACCCGCGATGGTGACGCGCACCTTGCGCCCACGAATTCGCGTCGCGTGCAGCGCCTTGATGACGTCGTGCACCGACTCGGTCGGCACCTCGACCCGGGACGTCATCTCCTCGATGCGCACGCCCTGAATGCTTCGCGACGGAATGCCCGCCTCGTTGGCGATCGCCCCGACGAGATCCTGCGGACGAATTCCCGCGTGCTCACCGAGCGACAACGAGAGCGCCGTCATGCCCTCGCGCGGACCCGAGCGCTCACGACGCTCACGCGGCGGGCGGTCTCCACCGCGGTCCCCACGCTCTGCACCGCGATCACTGCGCGCACCGCGCTCTCCACGATCCGAACCGCGCGCGCTCGAAGCCGCCGGAGCGCTCTTCCCGAAGTCAGCCGCGTCACTCTCGTGCGGAGGAAACAACTTCCGCTGCAGCAACATCATCGCGGCGCCGGCGACCTGTTCCATCGTCGCGTCTTCACCCGCGGCCTTCTTCGCCAGCTCGATGAACGGCGCGACACCCTCGTCGGAAATCGCCCCCTGCACCTGCTTCGCCATCGTGTCCGCGCGCCGCGCATCCAACTGCGCACGCGTCGGCACCTGCGAGAGGGGCACCTTGCCCTTGATCTGGAACTCGACGTTCCGCAGCAGCCGCTGCTCGCGCGGATCCAGGAACGACAGCGCCACGCCTTCCTTGCCCGCGCGACCCGTGCGACCGATGCGGTGCACGTACACCTCGGGCGAGGTCGGGAGATCGAAGTTCACCACGTGCGACAGCGCCTCGACGTGCAGACCACGCGCCGCGACGTCGGTGGCGACCAGCACGCGCACCGCTCCGTCCTTGAAACGCCGGAGCACCTGGTCACGCTGCTCCTGCGTCAGACCACCGTGCAGCGCCGCCGGCTCGTAGCCCGCGCGCATCAACACGTGGTTGAGCGACTCCACTTCCGTGCGGGTGCGGCAGAAGATGATCGCGCTCTGCGGGGTCTCCCACTCGAGCACGCGCATCAGCGCCGCTTCCTTCATCTTGCGCTGCACGACGAACGCCGACTGCCGAATCTTCGGCAACGTGCCCGCTTCGACCGAGCGCGCGGCGATGGTCACGCGCACCGGGTTCTTCAGGTGCTTCTCGGCGATCTTCGCGATGCGCGAGGGCAACGTGGCCGAAAAGAGCGCGGTCTGCCGTTCCTTCGGGAGCTCCCCGAGGATCTTCTGCAGATCTTCCTCGAAGCCCATGTCGAGCATCTCGTCGGCTTCGTCGAGCACCACGACCTTCACCTTGTCGAGCAGCAGCGTCTTGCGCTCGATGTGATCCAGCGCGCGACCCGGAGTGGCGATGACGATGTCCACGCCGCGCTT
>JAEUJS010000498.1 GCA_016792935.1 Archangium sp.
TTGACCGCCTTGCCCGAACCGATGGTCCGGACCAGGTTGTAGATCATCAGCACCCAACCGACGATGAACATCGTGCCGCCGATGCTGCGCAGCATGTAGAGGGGCAGGATCTCCTTGACGATCTCCACCCAGCTCACCCACTTGAGACCGCCGTCTGCGGTCTCTTCGCGCCACATCAGGCCGTGTTGTACGCCGGCCACCCACATCGCCACCACATAGATGAGGATGCCGAAGGTGCCGATCCAGAAGTGGAAGTCGGCCAAACGCGTCGAGTACAGCTTCACGCCATACAACCTGGGCACCAGGAAGTAGAACATGCCGGCGGCCATGAACCCGTTCCAACCGAGCGCGCCATTGTGCACGTGCGCGATGATCCAGTCGGTGTAGTGGCCCAGCGCGCTGACGCTCTTGATCGACAACAGCGGGCCCTCGAAGGTCGCCATGCCGTAGAAGGTGACGCCGGCCACGAAGAACTTGAGCACCGGCTCTTCGCGCACCCGGCCCCACACCCCGCGCAGCGTCAGCAGGCCGTTGAGCATGCCTCCCCACGACGGCGCCCACAGCATCAGCGAGAACACCATGCCCAGCGACTGCGCCCAGTCAGGCAGCGCGGTGTAGAGCAGGTGGTGCGGGCCGGCCCAGATGTACATGAACACCAGGGCCCAGAAGTGAATGATGGACAGGCGGTACGAGTAGACGGGCCGCTCCGCGGCCTTCGGGAGGAAGTAGTACATGATGCCGAGGATCGGTGTGGTCAGGAAGAAGGCGACCGCGTTGTGCCCGTACCACCACTGCACCAGCGCATCCTGCACGCCGCTGAAGACCGAGTAGCTCTTGAAGGCGGAGAGCGGCAGCGCCATCGAGTTGACGATGTGGAGCACCGCCACCGTCACGATGGTCGCGATGTAGAACCAGATCGCGACGTAGAGGTGCTTCTCGTTTCGCTTCGCGAGCGTCCAGAAGAAGTTGATGGCGAACACCACCCAGATGAGCGCGATGGCGATGTCGATGGGCCACTCGAGCTCGGCGTATTCCTTCGAGGTGGTGATGCCGAGCGGCAGCGTGATGGCCGCGCTCACGATGATCAGCTGCCAGCCCCAGAAGTGGATCTTCGAGAGCACGTCGTTGGCCATGCGCGTCTTCAAGAGGCGCTGGCTCGAGTAGTAGACGCCCGCGAACATCATGTTGCCGACGAACGCGAAGATGACCGAGTTGGTGTGCAGCGGTAGCAACCGGCTGAAGGTGGTGTACGGAATTCCGAAATTCAGCGCCGGCCACGCGAGTTGAGAGGCGATGAGGAGCCCCACCAGCAGGCCCACCGCGCCGAAGACGATCGACGCGAGCATGAAGTTGCGGACAGTGGCGTCGTCGTACGTGACGCGTTCGATGCGGGTACTCATGGTTCCTCTTTCTGGGCTGTCGGTGCTGAGGGCTGCGGAGAGACGTCGTCTTCGAGCGGTGCGAGCGAGAGGCGGTCGGCGTGTTCCAGCGTGCGAGACCGAACGGTCCACACGAAGAGCACCACCGAGCCCACCACCAGCATCAGGCTCACGAAGACCTGGAGGACGATCACGCTCACGGGACCCCCGCGTGTTTCGACGACGCATTCGTTGCGCGAGCCATGGGCGTGACGTTCTCCACGCCGGGGACCTGTGCAGCCCGCTTGCCAACCGGGCTGTTTCGTCGCTCCGGAAGGCTTTGGCAGGTACGGTCGAGCGATGAGTGCGTGGTTGATGCTGGGTGCGGTGCTGAGCGCCGCTGACGGAGGCGCAACAGTTGCGGATGCGGGACGGATCGACGCAGGAGTCGCGCTGACCGCCGACGCCGGAGTTTCCGACGGTGGGGTCGCTGCGACCTGGCGGCTCTCGCAGAAGCTCGGCAAGGGGAAGCCTGAGCGTGAGGCGATCATCGCCGAGCTGACCAGGAAAGGCGGAGGCGTCGGAGAGACCGAGCTCACGCGCGCCGAAGCCGAAGCGATCCTCGACGATCCGCGCGCTGAGCTGATCTACGGCGACAAGACGATCTCCATCGTGGCGCCCTCGATGCTGACGCGGCAGCGCCAGGGTCACCTCGATCTGATGGCGAAGTTCCTCCAGCCCGAGCGCGTGGAAGCCGGCGCGGCCTTCAAGAAGGAAAAGGAGACGATTCTGGAGGCGACCGAAAAGAAGACCGGCGTCGACCGCGAGGTGATCATCGGCATCCTGATGTGGGAATCGAAGCTGGGCACCATCACCGGCGACTGGGTGGCGTTCAACGCGCTCGCCTCGCAGGCCTTCTTCATCGACGAGGCGAACACCGAAGCCCTGCGGAGCACCGATGAGAAGGCGCTGCTGACCGTCGCCCTGCCGAAGAAGAAGAAGGGCGAGAAGCTGACCGAGGAAGAGCTCGCGAAGGTCGCCGCCGCGCGCGAGGAGCTCGTGAAGAAGCAGCAGGCGCGCGTCGAGAGCATCCGCTCGCGTGGGCGGAAGAACTTCTTGTCGCTGCTCCGTCAGTGCAAGACGCGCGGCATCGACGTCTTCACCATGAAGGGCTCGTGGGCGGGCGCGCTCGGCTTTCCGCAGTTCATGCCGGCGTCGCTGCGCTGGGCGGAAGATGGAAATGGTGACGGCGCGATCGATCTCTTCCAGATGGATGACGCCATCGCGAGCGTCGGCAAATACCTGCAGGCTGCAGGCTTCAAGAAGTCCGCGCGCGATGCGGTGTACGACTACAACCACGAGCAGGCGTACGTGGACGGTGTGCTCGCGTTCGCCGCCGCGCTGAAGAATGGGCTCGATGCAGGCGTGCCGGTGAGCAAAGACGCGGGTCCGTGAGGATCTCGTGGCCCTTCCTGCTGCTCCCGCTGGTGCTCGCCGTCGGCTGCAAACACGTCTTCCCCGAGAAGTACGACCTCGCGGCGCTGCGCGCTGATTCGAAGCGGTGGCCCGGCGAAGCGCTGGCGCACTACCTCTCGCGACACGGCGCCGACGTCGAGGCGGCGTGCGTGGCGTCGAGCTTCGCGCGCACCGACTCGGCGTTGAGCGAGCCGTTCGTCGCGGCGCTGGGTGCTCCGAACGTTCCCGGGAAGCGGTGGCTCGCGTGTGCGCAGAGGTTGCTGCCGACGCTCGCGGCCGAAGAGCGCCTCGAGTTCGTCGAAGCGCTCGCGCGCGCGATTCCGGGGTTCGTCGAGCGCGGTGAGCTCGCGTCGCTGCAGCTCGCCCATCAGCTGCTCGTCTCGCGACCGCGCGATCCCTCGCCGGCGTTGCAGAAATTGGCCGCGCGAGACCTGCCTTCTCCACGGGCCGAGGTGCGCGCGCAGGTCGATGAACTCCGCGCGTTGCTCGAGCTCGAGGCCGGCACGCTGAACGGGCAGCCGATGACCGAGCAGTCGGTGCTGAAGCTCGAAGACGAGCCGCTGCTGGAGCGCATCGGAGCGCGTGCCCCTCAGCAGCAACAGCGTGATGCGGCGCGACGGGCCATCGTGCGGCTCCACATCGCGAAGAGCACCGTGCGTGAGGTGAAGGCGCGCGCCGCCGAAGTCGAAGCCGCGGTGTTCTCGACGGGCCGCTGGGCGCAGCCGTTGGCGTCGCTGTCGGCTCCCGCGCCGCAGCCGCCGCTGGTGGTGCCGGTGGACATCAGGTTCTCGCAAGACATCGCTCAGCAGCTCGCGTGGCCGTACCTCGCGAGCGACGAGAGCAAACGCGCGCCAGAGATCGATCTCCGCCCTCACCTGCGCTTTCACGTCGGGTGGAGCGAGCCGCTCGCGCTGTGTGATGCACCCGAAGCGCTCTCGGTGGCTCCGTGTCTCGACGCGAAGGACCTCACGCTCGGCACGGGCTTCGCGAAGCTCGAGGCGAACGGCACGCTGCGGGTGCTCGGGAAGTGGGCCATGGCCGACGCGATCGATCTCTCGCGGGCGGGCCTCGGCGTCGTCGTGCCCATCAAGCTCGGAGAGCGCACCTCGCAGATCCTCCAACTGCCGATCACCGCGCAGCCGCCGAGCTCTTTCTGCTTCGAAGGTGCTCTCACTGCGCCGGGGCCGCAGGTCAACGCGATGGTCACGCCGGTGACGCAGGGTCTGCTCGTCGAAGCCGTCGATGAGAGCGCGCGCCGGGTGCAGTTCGTGTTGCCGCGCGCGGCGGTCGGTTTCGAGTTCGGGAGCTGCGGCGGACAAGGTCGGCCGGGCCTCGCGGGCTCGCGCGGAGTGAACGGCTCCACGGGCTCTCAGGGTTCACCCGCGAGTTGTCCCTCGGGAACAGGCGGGCGCGGCGGCAACGGCGGCAACGGCACGGCCGGCGGTGCGGGAACCGACGGTGGCCCCGGAGGAAACGGCGGCGCGATTCGCGTCGAGCTGCGGTGCGGCACTGCGTGTGAAGACGAGCCGCTGATCCGCATGGCGTTTCGTTCGCGTGGTGGGCGCGGAGGCGCTGGTGGTCCCGGCGGTGCAGGCGGGAGCGGCGGCGCAGGTGGCGCCGGCGGCTCGGGCACGAGTTGCTATCAGAACGGCAAGTCGACCTACGCGAGCGGAGGCAGCCCGGGCTCTCGCGGTGCCGATGGTCCTCGCGGCGCCGATGGAAGACCGGGCAAGAACGGAGAAGACGGGCCGGTGCAGGTGCTGCTGCGCTGAGCAGACGGTCCGCGCTGAGCGAGGGTGGCCGAGTGATCCAGACGGCCCACGCTGTGCGGTCGCGAGCACGGCGTGCTGGCGTGGCCGAGTGGTCCACGCTGCGCGGGTCCAGCTGGCCCGTGGCCGAGTGGTCCACGTTGCGCGGTCCAGGCGCAACGTGCTGGCCCATGCTCGCGTTCGTTTGCATGATGCCGCGCATGCGCTGGGTCTGGTCGTTGGTGCTCATCTCGTCCGTCGCGCTCGCCCAGACCCCACTCGCTCCGCCCACGCCGCGTTCGCTGTTCGACGAAGGCGCAGCGCTCTACGCGAAGGGTCAGTTCGCCGCTGCCGCCGCGAAGTTCGAGGCCTCGTTCGCCGCGCGCCCGGTACCGGTGACCAAGTTCAACACCGCGCGCTCGTGGGAACAGGCCGGAGAGACGCTCAAGGCGATCGACGCGTGGCAGGCGTGGTTGGTGATGGCGCCCAGCGCTCCCGAGCGACCGCAGGCCGAAGAATCACTCAAGACGCTCGGCGCGAAGCTGGCGCGCCTCGGCGTGCAGGCAGTGACCATCACCTCGCTCCCATTGGGCGCGCGCGTGTCGATCGACGGAGTGGTCGCCGGGCTCGTGCCGATCACCGTCGAGCTGACGCCCACCCGGCATCTGGTTCGCGTCGAGCTCGATGATCGCGCGCCGATCGAGCGATCGATCACCGTGAAGCTCGACGCTCCAGCGGTGGAGTTCTTCGAGCTGGTGACGATGGATCGCGCTCCGGCCGTGCCGAGAGAAGCGGTGCTGTTGCCTGCTCCCCTGCCCGCGCCGACCGTTCCGCGCTCGACCGACCCCGAGTTCGCGTTCGCGATGTCGGGCGACACGGTGCAGCTGCACATCGAGACCAGCGACAAGAACGTGCGGCTCTTTCGGCTCAACGGAAACCTCGCAGGTGAGTGCCGCGCGCCGTGTGATCAGGCCATCTCGCGCGCCAACGAGATCTTCCAGATCGGCGGCGATGGCATCGTGCCGTCGAGGGCGTTCGTGTTGATCGATCACGCGCGCGGCAACCGCGTGAACCTGCGCGTCAAGAAGACGGGCAGCCTCGGCTGGTTCTTCGGAGGCGGCGTGTTGTTCACCACCGCCGCCGTGGCTGGTCTCGCGATCGGCACGGTGTTCTCGATCCAGAGCCCGTTTGAAGGCAGTGATTCGACGCGCAGCCTCACCGGTGCGGTCGGACTGGGTATCGGTGGCGCTTCACTCGTCGCCGCGATCCTCTGCTTCGTGCTGAACGCGACGACCATCGCCTTCGAGTAGTCGGCGCGTTCAGAGATCTCCCGCAGGCATGAGCGCAGGAGCCTGCTTCGCGCCCGGATTCGGTGGCTTCGCCGGTGGCGACTTCTTTCGCACGCCTGCATCGAGCGGAGGAAGGACCTTGAGGTTGGTGACGAAGGGCTTCTTCTCGACGAGCTGCGGGGCATCCGCAGGCGGCTCGGGAGCAGTCGTTGGATTCGGCAAAGCAGTCGAAGTCGGAGTCGGAGCTGGAATCGCCGTGGGAATCGGATCCGCGGGCGGTGCAGTGGCGGCGGGCGGCACGACAGTCGGAACCGGCTCGAGCTTCTCGCTGCGCCACGGCTGCACGACGAGCAGCGACACCAGCGCGATGCCACCGACCACCACCGCAGCGATCGAGCCAGGCGACCGACGTGGCGCAGCCGCTCGCGCGAGCTGAGAGAGATCGAGCAGCACCTCGGTCATCGTCTGCTGGCGATCTTCCGGGCGCTTCGCGAGCGAGCGCGCCACGAGCGTGCGCAGCGACGATGAGAACTGTGAAGGCAACGGAGGCGCCGGCTGCGAGATGTGCGCGGCCATCACCAGCTGCGGTGTCTCACCCCGGAGCGGCGGCTTGCCGGTCAGCAGCTCGTAGAAGATCAACCCGAGCGCGTAGATGTCAGCGCGGAGATCGACCGCGAGGCCGCCTGCCTGCTCCGGCGCCATGTACTGCGGCGTGCCGACCAGCAGCCCGTGCGTGGTGAGCTGCTGATCGATTGCCCCAGCCGACGCGTCGGCTGATCTGACCGGCGTGACGACCTTCGCGACGCCGAAGTCGACGAGCTTGATGAACGGCTTCCCCGCGCGCTGCAGCACGATGACGTTGTCGGGCTTGAGATCGCGATGCACGACGCCGGCGCGATGCGCGACCTCGAGCGCCTCGGCGATCTGCCTGATCAGCTCGAGCGCCAGCGGCACCTCGACCGGCCCGCGAGCGATCAGCGAGCTGAGCGTCTCGCCGTCGAGGAACTCCATGACGAAGTAGAAGTGACCGTCTTCCGACCCCGAGTCGGTGATGTCGACGATGTGCGGGTGGCCGAGGCGACTGGCGGTCATCGCCTCACGGCGAAAACGCTCCACGAAGCTGGTCTCGTTGCTGAGCTCCGGGCGCATCAACTTGAGCGCCAGGGTGCGACCGAGCTCGAGGTGCGTCGCGCGGTAGACCTCTCCCATTCCGCCCGCGGCGAGGCGCGCCTCGAGCCGATAGCGACCGCCGATGACCCGCCCCGCGACCATGGACCGGCCGGTCGGGTCGGTCTTGGCGTAGGCGCTCGGCGTGGCGACCTCACCCGCGAGCGCGTCGAGGCCTTTCTTCTCGGCGTACCAGGTGAGGATGGCGACCATCGAGTTGAGGCTGGCCATCACCTCTTCGCGGCCGACGCGCACGCCCGACTCGTCGAGGCTCCCGGCGTGATCGTGAGTCGAGAGGTTGCCCCACGCCTGCACGGTGCCCATGTGCGCGAGGATGTTGGGAGGCACGATTCCCGCGTTGGCCTTCTGGCGAAAACGCGAGACGAGCTCTTCGAGCATCGCCTTGCCGGGCGCCTGCTTGAGCTCGTCGGCCACCAGCGAACGCATCAGCGTCTCGAGCACGAGCCGCGCGTTCTGCATCACGCCCTTGTAGTCCTGTGCGCGACCGCGGCTGACGATGGCCTCGAGATCAGGGCGTGCTCGCCCGAAGCGCGGAGCGAGCTCGGTCAGCCTCCTGAGGAGCGGTTCGACGTCGACGGCCATGGGTGGAAGAGAGGAGGCAATGTAGCCGCTCTGGCTTCCGTGCGCGCTTCGAGTCGCTTCTGTCCACGCCGCAGCGTCGTCACCGTGAACGCCAGCAGGCTCAGCGTGCTCGCCGGCATGCTGATGGCCGCGGCGACCGGCGACATGAAGCCCGCGAGCGTGAAGGCGATGGCGAACACGTTGTAGGCGAGCGAGAGGGCGAGCACGCGCTGCACCACGCGTCGCAGCTCCTGCGCACCGTCGAGGGCCGCGACGAGCGGGTCGAGCCCCTCACCCACGAGGAAGAAATCGCTCCGCGAGGGCATCACCGGGCGATCGATGGCCGGTGTGCCAGCCGCAAGGGCCGCTTCGAACGCGCGCGAGTCGTTCACGCCGTCACCGAGAAAGAGCACGCCCTCGAGCTGCGCGACCCGAGCGCCCTTCTCTTCGGGCGACAGCTGTCCGTGCGCGCGCGACTGCGAGATGCCCAGCTCGGTGGCGAGCGCAGACACGCGGGCGTTCGAATCACCGGAGAGGAGATGCAGCGCGTACTTCTCTCCGAGCGTGCGCACCGTGTTCCGCGCGTCGGTGCGGAGCACCTCGCGGGTCTGCAGCGAGGCGATGCGCACGCCGTTGCAGGTGAGCTCCGTGGGGCGACCACCGAGGCGCCACACTCCGTCGGGACGCGTCCAGTGCATGCCTTCACCGGGCACTTCAATCACCTCGGCGCTGGCGTCGAAGCGAGGGTGATGGGCATCGAGCGCGCGGGCGATGGCGACGCTGACGGGGTGGCTCGAGCGCACCGCGAGGTTGAAGGCGATCTCCCGCGCGGTGGGCGTGAGGTGCTCGAGCTCGCGCGGAGCGATGAGTTCCAGTCGCCCGAGCGTCAAGGTGCCGGTCTTGTCGAACACCAGCGTGCGCACGTCGGTGAGGCGATCGAGCAGATCCGCGCCGCGTGAATAGAACCCACCGCGACGCAGCCGCGACTGCATCAACTCGTACGCGAGCGGGATCGCGATACCAACCGCGCAGGGACAGGTGATGACCAGCAGGGCGACGGCGACGTCGAGCGCTCGCGAGGGCGAGAACGGCAGCCACGCCAGAAAGCCGAGCGCGGAGACGCCGAGCACCGTGATGACCCACCGCTTCGCGACGGCGTTCCACAGCTGCTGATGCCGGTGCGTCCCAACGCTTCGCTCGACCGGCGCCCGCAGGAGCGCGACCAACCGCGAATCGGTGAAGTTCTGCCTGGCGCGCGCGTGGAGCGCCGAGGCGCCGGCGTTGAAGCTGCCCGCTTCGATCAGAGCAGCCGACGAGTCGGTGACGCCCGGCGTGACGCGTCGCGGAGCCGCCTCTCCGTTGATCCAATCCATCGAGATGAGCGCGGGCGCCGAGCCGAGCAGTTCCGCGTCGACGGGCACCACGTCACCGCGCGCGACCAACAATTCGTCTCCAGCCCGAACGCGCGGAGCGGGCACCAGCTCGACGTGACCCGCGCGCACGACGCGAACCATCAAGCCATCGGCTCCGTCGTCCTCGAGGAGGAAGCGTCGATTGCGCAGCAGCACGCGTTCCTGAATGAAGCGGCCGAGCAGCATCAGGGTGATGAAGGTGTTGAGCGTGTCGAAGTAGGCGTGATCTCCGCTGCCCTTCGTGGCGATCAGCTGCACCAACGACGTCACGTAGACCAGCGCGATGCCGAGCGCGATCGGCACGTCGAGGTGCAACACGCCCGAGCGCAGACTCAACGCCGCCGAGCGGAAGAACGGCCATCCACCGATCGCGACGGTGAGCGTCGAGAGCGCAGCAGACAGCCAGGTGAAGAGCGCGAACACCTCTCCATCGGTGCGAGTGAGGCCGAGGTGGAAGCTCAACGAGAAGAGCATCACGTTGATGGTGAGCGCGGCGCTGATGCCGAGGCGCAGCGCGAGGCCTGCGTCGCCCCGCTTCGCTTCCTTTCGCGGTGGACCGAACTGGTAGCCGAAGCGCTCGACCTCGAGCACGAACGCGCGCACGTCAAAGTCGTTGCCGAACCGCAGCCGAACCGTGCCGAGCGTCGGGTTGACGATGATCTCGCCGTGCTGCGAGCGGCGCCGGAAGACCTCGTTCATCAGCCACACGCACGCCGCGCAGTGAATGCCCTGCACGTCGAGCTCGAGCGTCACGATGCCCTCTCGCGACGTCGGCAGCAGCGGCTCGAGCCAGGTCAGGCTCCGCTCGGTGTCACTCACGACCGCGGGCGAGACGTCGTCTCCGGCGAGCGCGTAGAAGCGATCGAGCCCACCCTCACGCAGCAAACCGTGCACCGTTTCGCACCCTGAACAGCAGAAACGCGCATTCTTTGCGTCTGGTGGAATCGGGCTTCGGCAGTGTTCACAGCGCATGGCGCGGCGAAGTGCGAACGGCATGCCGGTTGAAGAGAAGTGCACGCATGGACTCGACGTGGCTCCTCGCCGGAGCGGTCAGCGCAGCCGTCACCGGAGCCACCGGCAGCGTTCACTGCGCGCTGATGTGCGGCCCGCTGGCGTGTGCGTCGATGGGCCCACACCGCTCGCCAGCGGCGATCGCGGGTTGGCAACTCGGGCGCCTGAGCGCGTACGTGGTGATCGGCGCAGCGCTCGGCTCGATCGGCCGTGGCGTCTCGCACCTCTTCGTCGCGTCGGTCGCGCAGTACCTGCCCTGGGTGATGGCGCTCGGGCTGATCATCGCGGCGTTCGATCTCACGAAGCGGATCCCCTTCATGCGTCGAGGCGCTTCCACCGTGTTGAGCGTCGCGTCGAAGACCGAGAGCCCCTTCTCACGCTCGTTTCTCTTTGGCGTCGCGACGCCGCTGTTGCCGTGCGGCCTCTTGTACGGGCTCTTTCTCGCTGCGACGGCGGCCGGTGGTGCGCTCGAGGGCGCGGTGCTCCTCGCGTCCTTCGCGCTGGGAGCGGTGCCCGCGTTGCTCGCCGCGCAGCTCGGCCTCGCGCGGTTGAACGTGAACCCGTGGATTCGGCGCGTCGTTCCCCTCGCGGCGGCGGCGGTGTTGATCGTCCGTGCGCTGCTCGCGCGCAACGACGTTGGTCACTGCGGCTGAGGGAAACCTCAAGTAGCTTCGCGCGCCGTGGCGTTCTTCCAGGCACTGTGGGCCGAGGCCCTCGAGTCGTCGACCGAATGGCTGTTGCTGCTCGCGATGGTGGCGTTCGTGCTCTCGAAAGCCCTCGCCATCGACAAGCCGCGCTTCAAGGCGATGTTCTTCTTCATCGCCGCGCACCTGGTGGGGCTCTTCCTGACCGCAGGCTTCGTGGCCGTGGGCTCATCGGCTGCCGAGATCTCACGCACGCCGACGTGGATCCTCGCGGCGGTCGGCACGGTGGGCGCCGGAGCCACACTCCTCTTCTCGGTCGTGTTGCCGCGCATGCGTTTGCACGCGCCGCTCATCGTGCAGGACGTGGTGGTCGGCTTGAGCATGGTGGCCGCGTCGGTCGCGGTGTTGAGCCGCGCGGGCGTCAACCTCTCGGGCCTCATCGCGACGTCGGCGGTCTTCACCGCGATGCTCGGCTTCTCGCTGCAAGACGTGATCGGCAACATCGCCGGTGGTCTCGCGCTGCAGGTCGACAATTCCATTGGCATCGGAGACTGGATCAAGGTCGGAGACGTCAACGGCCGCGTGATCGAGATTCGCTGGCGCCACACCGCGGTCGAGACGCGCAACTGGGAAACGGTGCTGATCCCCAACACGGCGATGACCAAGTCGAACGTCATCATCCTCGGGCGGCGCCGCGGCCAGCCGACGCAGCTGCGACGGTGGGTGTGGTTCAACGTGGACTGGCGCTTTCAGCCCGGTGACGTGATCAACGTGGTGCAGACCGCCGTGCGCGCCGCACACATCGAGCGCGTCGCCCGCGAGCCGGCGCCGCAGGTGGTGCTGATGGACATGACCGACACCTTCGGAAAGTACGCGGTGCGCTACTTCCTGACGGACATCGCGGTCGACGACCCGACCGACTCCGACGTGCGCGCGTGCGTGTACTTCGCGTTGCAGCGCGCCGACATGTCGCTCGCGATGCCGGCCCACGCGCTGTTCGTCACCGAAGAGACGCACGATCGAAAGCAGATCAAGACCGAGCGGCAGCTCGCGCGTCGGCGTGAATTGTTGGAACGCCTCGAGCTCTTCGGAGCCTGTTCGTCTGAAGAACGAAACGAGCTGGCGAAGAGCATGAAGTACTCGCCGTTCGCGAAGAACGAGGTGATGACGCGACAGGGCGCCGAGGCGCATTGGCTGTACCTGATGGAAGAAGGCGAAGCGGTGGTACGCGTCTCGGACGGCGTGAGCGATCGCGAGGTCGCGCAGCTCAAAGGCCCGTGCATCTTCGGGGAGATGTCGCTGCTCACCGGAGAGCCACGCAGCGCCACCGTCATCGCCACCACCGAGGTGGAATGCTTCCGGCTCGACAAGACCGCGATTCAGCCGCTCCTCGCGCAGCGGCCAGCGCTCGCCGAGCAGCTCGCGCGCGGACTCACCGATCGCAAGACGGCGCTGCAGTCGGCACGCGAAGGAGCGAGCGCCGACACCGCGAAGGAACGCGCCGCCCGCGACGCCAACGCGCTGCTCTCGAGGATCAAGTCATTCTTCGACATCGACTGATCGTGGTGC
>JAEUJS010000505.1 GCA_016792935.1 Archangium sp.
GGACGGAATCAGCACCGGCGCCGCGCTGCACTGCTGCGTGCGCATCGGAGCCGAAGAGCCGCAGCGATTGGTCGTCGCTCCCACGATGCCCGGAGAACACGCCAGCCCCGGCGCGCACACATCGAACCCGCGCGGATCGCACGTCTGTCCGTTCTGCTTCACCGGCAACGCGACCGGAGAGGTGATCTTCGCCATGCCGGTGTGGCCCGCTCCATCGATCGGAGTCACCACCAACTTCGGCACCTGCGTGTCGAGCCCCACGCCGCTCTGCAGATTCAGGAAGAACGCGCCATCGACCGCCAGGGTCGCCGCGTCTTGATCGAACGAGGCGAGATCCGGCGAACCATCTCCATCGGAGTCGATGCTGATCGCCTGGCCCTGCGCGTTCTGGAAGGTGAAGCGCAGCGTCGCGAGATCGTCTTCCGGCTCCGTGCCCTCGACGAGAATGGTGGGACCGTTCACGCCACGGAAGAACCCCAGGCGCGCCACCTGCGGAGCGAGCCCTTCGTCACACACCGCCGGCATGCCTCTGCAACCGAGCGAAGGCTCGCAGCGATTCAAGAAGAACTCCGGATCACACGTGCCACCGCGCGCGATGACCGGCTGATCGATCACGCTCAAGACCTGCTCGTCCGACGACAGGCCCGTCGCGTCGATCAGCGAGACGCCGACCTGCACCGGGCCCATGCCAGGCGCCGTGAAGATCCCGCGCATCCACACCGCGCCGCTCACGCTCTCGCCCATCCACTTCTTTCCTTCGATGGGCAACGCGCCCTCGGAAATCGTCGCGCCCGCGCCGTCAATCAAACGCAGCGAAGCCGAGATCACATCGAGGTTGCGATCGGTGCCCTTCACACTCACGCGCAAGTCGCGGCCCGTTCTCCCGGCCACGCGCGCTTCCGCCATCTGCCACACCGGAGCCGATGCCATGCCGCCATCGCGCACCGTCATTCCGCCGCCACCAGCGCCACTGCCGCCGCCGGTCATCACCGCGCCGCCGTCTTCGCCGCCCATCGCGCCGCCGTCGCCCATCCCCATCGGCATCACGCAGCCGCTCATCGCTACCGCAACCACCAACAGTCCCCGGTTCATCTTGCCTCCCCAGGCAAAACAAAAGGGGCGGACCCAATTCGGATCCGCCCCAGTTCACTTCCTCAACTCAGAGCTCGCACGCCGTCGGAACCGGGGTTCCCGCCGTGTAGTAGAGGATGTCCGAGCCGTCGCCGCAGTCGACCGTGTCGTTGCCGCCGCTGGTCTCGATGAAGTCATCGCCGCCCGCCGAGGTGATGGTGTCCGCCGCCGAGCTACCGACGATGCGGTTCGCCGACGCGTTGCCCGTCACCGTGCACGCCGAGGCCGTGGGGCAGGTGAGGTTCTCGACGTCGGTGTTGATGACCTTGCTCATGGTGGTCGACGCAGTGCCGTCCATGATCACGTCGATCACGGCTCCGAAGCTCGCGAACGAGACGGTGTCGATGCCCGCGCCGCCGCTGCAGGTGTCAGCGCCCGCGCCGATGGTGCCGTTGGCGCCCATCACGAAGGTGTCGTCGCCCGCGCCGCCGGCCAGCACGTCGCCGCCCGCGCCGCCGGTGATGCTGTTGTCGAGCGCGTTGCCGGTCACGGTGCAGACCACCGCCGCCGTCGGGCAGATGAAGTTCTCGATGTCGTCGTGCACGTTGTCGGTCTCGCTCGCCGTCGCGTTGCCGTCGTTGGCGACGTTCAGGTCCATGGTCACCGTCACCGCCTCGAGGCGCGCCGCGTAGGTCACGGTGTCCGTACCCGCCTCGCCGTACACTGAGTCGTTGCCCGCGCCGGTCGACGCCAGCAGGCCCATCACGAAGGTGTCGTTGCCCGCGCCGCCGTAGAAGGTCTGGTCACCCGTGGTGCCCGTGAAGGTGTCGGCGCCCGAACCGCCACGCACGATCTCGCAGTCGATCTTCACGTCGTCGGTCTCGCCCGATTCACCGTCGTTGGCCGCCGCGCCCACGGTCACCGTGACCGCAGCCGAACGCGCCGCGTAGGTGACGGTGTCGGTGCCGCCGCCTCCGTTGTACGCGTCGCCGTCGGTGGCGCTGTTGCCGCCGCTCAACGTGTCGTTGCCCAGGTCGCCGTAGAGCACGTCGTTGCCGTTGCCGCCGGTCAAGGTGTCGTCACCCAGGCCGCCGTACACCGTCACCACGCCAGCGAACGGCGAGCCGCCCGTGCCGTAGGTGCCCGCGGTGGCGTTGAACACGTCGTTGCCGCCGCCCAGCGAGAAGGTGAAGGCGATGGTGCCCGAGCCCGTCACCGCGATGTCCTTGTAGGCGTCGACGTTGAACGCCATGTCGGCGGCCAGGGCCGTGCCACCGACCGTGAAGGTGTCGCCCGACGCCGAAGCGCCACGAACCTTGAAGACGTCCGCGCCCGCGCCCATCGCCGCGGTGATGCCCGCCGCGCTCGAGGTGCCCGGAGCGAAGGTTCCGTTCGCGAAGTCGAGGATGACGGTCTCCGCGCCGCCTGCGCCGGTGATGGCGATCGTCTTCACGGCAGCCGACGTCGCGCCCGTCGCGAAGACGTCGTTGACGAGGATGTTGCCGCTCACGGCGTGCTTGCTGATGATCGCCGTCTCACCCGACGCCATCACCACGGTCAGCGTGCCGGTGGCGAAGGTGGGTGCCGTGCCGAGCGCCGCGAGGGGCTCCGCGATTTCCTCTACGCCCGAAATGTCACCGTAGTCGGTCGTCTCGGGGGGCTGGCACGCCGTGAACAGCGCAGTGAGCGCTCCCACGATGACGACTTGAATCTTCTTGAACATGGAGTTGCTCCTCTGTGCTTCGTGATGGTGGGAAATGCGCCTGACGACGGACTGCACGAGAGCAATCGGCACGCCACGCTCGGATCAGCAGTGGATCGCGCGGTTTGGCGGTTGGATCAGACGGGTCGATACGAAAGGGCGCGGGTCAGCGTTCACCCAAAGCAGCGTCACACTTCGTTCGCGTCATTCCGTTGACTGCTTGCACAAAGGGAGTTGAGTGATCATCCCGTGAGGGAAATCACGCTCTGCACCATGGTCGCCGTCGTCTTTACCGTTGGTACCGCGTCGGTCGCGACCGCGCAGGGCCGCCCCGAAGCGACTGCCACCAGCGAAGCGAGCCGCCTCGGCGCCGAGTACTTCGTGCAGCGCGCTGGAGCGTCGTGGACGTATGCGCTCGCCGCCGACTCCAAGAAGGCGAAGGAGAAGGAGAACAAGCGCGGCAAGATCACCATCTCGAGCTTCGTCGACTGGAAGGCGTCGGTGAGCGTGTCGATGGGCAAGTGGCAGGGCGGCACCACCTGGCGCGTGAAGGAAGGCGCGTGGCTCGAGCGGAGCGGCCTTCGATCGGATCACGAGACGATCGTGCTCCCCGCGCAGATGACGCGCGGCACGCGGTGGCAGGCGCCGTCTTCGATGGAACGCGGCCCCGGAAAGGTTTCGGCTTACGAAGTCGTCGCGCTCGAGGCGCAGGTCGAGCTGCCGACGGGCATGACGGTCGAACATTGCCTCGCGGTGCTCGAGAGCGCTCCGGAAGGTGGAGAGGGCTTCACCCACTACTACGCGCCGAACATCGGCAAGGTCGCGGTGCAGGGACCCGAGGGCTGGCTGTACCGGCTCGTCGAGTTCCGCAGCGGCGCGAAGGGCCATGCCGAATAGGCAGGATGGAGCCACCACCAATTCCCTCTCCCTCGGGGAGCGGGTCAGGGTGAGGGAGCACCTCCTCGTCTTTCTCCTTCTGCTCACCGGCTGCCGAACGCTCCACGAAAACGCGATCAAGACCCGCCTCGTGCAAGCACGCTTCTACGGGCGCGAGCTGAAGAAGCCGCTGAGCGAGGTCGATCAATTCCTCACGTCACGTCGGCAGGACGCGGTGAAGACCTGGTGTGAGCTCTGCGTGGCGAGCGCGGAAACCATCGAGGGAGGCAAGCGCAAGTACTGCCTGTCGGCGCGTGGAGAGAACGCGTGCGTCGTCGCCGAAGCCGTCTCTCCGACGAGCATGAAGTTCGAAGCGCTCGAGAAGCCCAGCAGCCCGATGGTGGCGCGCGTGTTGTGGTGGACCTTCGACCCGGAAGGCGCGCAGGCCGCCGACTCGACTGATCAGAACGAGCTCTCGCGCCTCGCCTATGAAGAAGAAGAAGACTTCACGCCGCGGTGGACCTTCCTCGCCGGAGCGAAGGCGGGCACCGTGATCTCCTACGACCCTCCGACCTTCACCTTCGGCGGGCAGGCGGGCTTTCGCTACTGGGGCTCGATCTTCGTCATCCCCGGCGCGGCGATCGAGATCGAGAACATGCTCCAGGCCGGCCGCAGCATGGTGCAGGGGCATCTGCAGGGCCGCATCGAGCTCGCGCTGTGGAGCGACGAGAACACGCGCTTCTTCAACTTGCCGCGCCTGACGTTTCTGATGGGCGGTGGGCCGCTCGTGGGCTTCGGCCGCACGCCGGCGCTCGGTGGAAGAGCGGTGCTCGGCATTCACCTCGATCACCTCGGCTCGTTCATCACGCCGTTCTTCTTCGAGCTCGGCTTTCAGGTGCTCGACGTCGATGAGCAGACCAGCTCAGGCTTGCGCATCGCCCTCGGACTGGGCCTGTAGCGAGCTCCGCCCGCACGCACGCAAGCGTTGCACCGCAGCGTCGAGTCACTACGTCCGCGAGGCTGACTTCAGGCGCCGAGCGCCGAGAGGATCCGCGCGGCGAACGCTTCGGAGGCAGCGGGACCATCCGCAGTGATGACGCGCCCCGCGGTAACGACTGGCGCCTCGATGAACTTCGCTCCGGCTTGCGCCAGTTCTTCGCGCTCACTCGGGAAGGCGGTGGCCTCGACCTCCTGGAGCAGTCCAGCGCGCGCGAGGATGGTTGGGGCGATGCAGATCGCCGTCACCAGAGCCCCTTGCGCATACAGCTCACGCGCGATGCGGTGCGCATGGGGGTCGTCGAACAAGCAGGTTGCTCCGGCGCCGCCGACGAAGACCACGGCCGCGTAGTCTTCGCAGCGCGTGTCAGGCAACGCGAGCGACACTTCGATGGTTCGCCCCGCGATGCTCACGCACACACCCACACGTGTGCTGGCGACGGTGACGCGGCGCCCGGCGAGCTCGAACGCAGTTTTGGGTACGCGCAGCTCTTCGTCGCGAAAGTCCTGCGGGGCGATGACCATCAGCACGTGCATTTCATCGGCTGATGCAGGCGCGACGCCAGCCGACGGTGTGCGTGGCACACACCTTGAATCTCGCTCGCTGAAGGCAGGCGTGCTGCGCGCAGGCCTGACAACTCGAGCCCGGGAGAAGAGCACCATGACGCCGCGCACGATTCTGATCGCCACCGATTTCAGCGAACAGGCTGAGAAGGCCACCACGTACGGGCTCGAGCTCGCCCGCGCGTTCGGAGCGCGCGTTCACCTCGTGCACACCTGGGCGGTCTCGTTCGTCAGCAGCGCCGATCTCCCCACCGCGGTGCCGGCCACCTTCATCGACGACGTCGCGAAGGGCGCACAGCAGGCGCTCGACGAAGCGCTGAAGCGCCACCAGGCCGCGGGCGTGACGCTGACCGGCGCTGCGGCGTACGGCGATGCGCGTGACGTGGTGGTCGACACCGCGCGGCAGATGGGCGCCGATCTGATCATCGTCGGTACGCACGGCCGGCGCGGCGTTCGACGCGCTCTGCTGGGCAGCGTGGCCGAGAGCGTGGTGCGCCATGCGCCGTGCCCGGTGCTCGTCGTGCGGTGATCTCACGAGGTCTTCGTCATGGGCGCGCGAACGGACACCACGGACACCACGCCCCCAGCGGAAACGAGGCCGGTGACCTGCGGCTTCGAGCACACCTTGAGCTCCGCCGCCGAGCTGATGTGGAAACACCAGTGCCGCACCATCTCGGTCGTCGATGCTGATGGCCACCAGGTGGGTGTCGTCACCGATCTCCACGTCTGGGCGGCGCACAACCACGGCGTTCCGCTCGACACCATTCGCCTGGTGGATCTCGTGGGCGCGCTACGAGAGCGCGGGAAATGAGCGCTCCGGGCTTCGAGCAGCTCGTCGAGCAGCTCTTCCCGGGCGGGCGCCTGCTCGAGGCCGTCCCGCTCTCCGTTGACGCGAGCGCGGCCGCGGAAGGCACACACAAAGGTGCCGGGTACGGGCTCCCCCAGCGGCTGCGCGTGGCGAAGTCCGATGGCGCCGAGCTCGACCTGGTGTTCCGCGTCGCGTCGCCCAACGACTTCGGTCACGATCGACGGTCGGATCGCGCGGGCGGTGCACTCCTCGCCTTCGACGACTTCCAGCGCATGCCGCGACACATTCGCGCGCTCGATGTGGGCGCCATCCGCTTCGACGGGTCGCTGGTGTCGCTGCGAGAGAGCGGAGAGTTCTACCTGCTCACCAGCTGGGCTCCGGGGACGCTCTACGCCGACGATCTGCGCCGCATCGCGCGGGAAGGGCGGGTGACCAGCGGCGATGTGGCTCGCTGCGAGGCACTGGCGCGGTTTCTCGTCGACCTGCACCACCGCCCGGAGGGAACGCGCCCCGCTCAGTACGTGCGCGCGGTGCGTGATCTCATCGGTCACGGTGAAGGCATCTACGGCGTGATCGACGGCTACCCGCCCGACGTGCCCGGAGCCGCCGGGGCCCGGCTCAACGCGCTGGAGTGCCGGTGCGCCGAGTGGCGCTGGCGTCTGCGGGGGCACGAAGGCCGGCTGGTGCGCACCCACGGCGACTTCCACCCCTTCAACGTGGTCTTCGATCAAGGCGACGACTTCACCGCGCTCGACGCCAGCCGCGGCGCGCTCGGCGACGGCGCTGACGACGTCACTGCGATGGCCATCAACTACCTCTTCTTCGCGCTCGAGCACCCGCGGTCCTGGTCGCAGGGCCTCGGTGTGTTGTGGCGTCGCTTCTGGGCGATCTCGGTGGCCCACGACTCCGCGCTCCCGAGCGTGGCGCCGCCGTTCTTCGCCTGGCGCGCGCTGGTGCTCGCCAACCCGGTCTTCTACCCGGCGCTCGCCGCCGAGGCCCGCGATCGCCTCCTGGGCTTCGTCGAACACGTCCTCGACGCGGGAACGCTCGACCCTGCGTGGGCAGATCGACTCTTCCCATGATCACCTCGCCCCGCGGAACCGTGGTGTGGATCACCGGGAGACCCGCCTCGGGCAAGAGCACCTTCGCCGCCACGCTCAGGGCCGCGGTTCTCGCACGCGGGCTGAGCTGCGCGGTGCTCGACTCCGACGCGGTCCGCGAGGCGCTGGGCGCGCACGACTATTCCGAGTCGGGGCGCCACGACTTCTACCAATCGCTCGGATCGCTCGCGGCCTTGCTCGCCCGCCAGGACCTGATCGTCCTCGTGCCGGCCACCGCGCATCGCCGCGCCTACCGCGAGGCCGCCCGCGCACGAGCGCCGCGCTTCCTCGAGGTCTTCGTGTCCACTCCGCTGGAAGAGTGTGCCCGCCGCGACCCCAAAGGGCTCTACGCGCGCGCACGCTCACAGCACCTCGAGCTGCCCACCGCCGACTACGAGCCGCCCGCTCAGCCCGACGTCGTCGCCACCGGCGGCCATGACGAACGCGCCGTGGCCGACGTGCTGGTGGCGCTCGCTCGCTGAACAAACTTCACGGGGCAGTTTGCCGCGAGAGCGATCGCCACTAGAAGGCGCACCGGACTCATTCCCACCGGCTCGCCCCAGGTCGAGCCTCAACCCGGAGACTCAATCGCATGCGTCTGTCGACCCACGCGCTGTTCCTCACTGCTGCACTCGCTGCATCCAGCTGTGCCACCTACCAGGCCAAGTGGGACGAGAAGATCACCACTCCCACCACGCCGAACGACGCGGCGACCACCGCGCTCACCGAGGGTGACGCCGCGTGGGAAGCGCGCTCCGACAAGGCGAAGCTGATGGAAGCGTTCGCCAAGTGGGAAGCTGCGTTCGAGAAGGCGCCCACCGCCGAGCTCGCCGCGAAGATCTCCCGCGCGCACTATTTGTATGGTGATGGGTACCTCGCGCTCGAGAACAACGCCGAGGGCCGCGACGCCGAGTACCAGAAGGGTCTCGACTGGGCGACGCGCTCGCTCTCGATGGCCGCTCCGGAATTCGCCAAGGCGATGACCGAGGGCAAGAAGCACGCGGAAGCCATCACGCTCGCGCCGAAGGAAGCGGTCCCCGGCATGTACTGGTACGCCACCAACCTCGGAAAGTGGGCGGCCGGCAAGGGCTTCGCCACGCGCCTCCGCTACAAGGACGACATCAAGGCCACCATGGAGCACGTGAAGAAGCTCGACGAGATGTACTTCTACGCGGCGCCCTGGCGGTACTTCGGCAGCTTCGAGGCGGTCACCGCGGGTCTGGCCGGCGGCTCGCTCGAGAAGTCCGAGGTCAACTACAAGAAGGCCGTCGAGCTCGCGCCGAACTACCTCGGCACCAAGGTCCTCTGGGCGGAGTACCTCTGCACCAAGAAGCAGGACAAGGAGACCTTCAAGAAGCTCCTCGACGAGGTCATCGCCGCTGACGCGAAGGTCGATCCGGCCATCGCTCCGGAGAACACCATCGAGCAGCTGAAGGCCAAGAAGCTCCTCGGCGAGATCGACGAGAAGTTCTGAAGCACCTTTCCGTCACCAGATCAGCAGCAGCCAGCTGCTGGGAAAAACGATCATGTCCATGCGCGCACTCCTGTTTGCAGCTCTTCTGTCCGCTTCCGTCGTTCACGCTCAGGTCACCGCCAAGGTCGGCTCGGTCGCCCCCGAAGGCACGCCCTGGGCGGAGTGGATCGACGCCATCAAGGCGCGCATGGACAAGAACTCCGGCGGCAAGCTGAAGCTCAAGGTGTTCCTCGGCGGCAAGCTCGGCGGCGAGAAGGAAATGGTCGAGGAGACCAAGAGCGGCAACCTCCACCTCTTCGGTGGTTCGACCGGCTCGCTCGCCAGCTTCGTGCCCGAGCTCAACGTGCTCGAGCTGCCGTTCATCTTCACCAGCGACGCCGAGGCCGACTTCGTCCTCGAGAAGATCCGCGCGCAGGTCGCCAGGCTCCTCGAGGCCAAGGGCTTCGTGATGGTGATGTGGGCCGAGAACGGCTGGCACGGCTACGGCGTGAAGGGAAAGTGCGTCGAGAACGTGGCCGACATGAAGGGCCTCAAGATGCGCAGCCAGGAATCGTACGTGCACATCGAGACCTACAAGGCCTTCGGCGCGTCACCGGTCGAGATGGCGGTGCCCGAGGTGCTCGGCGCGCTGCAGACCGGCACCGTCGACGGCTACTCGAACACGCCGCTCTTCTCGTTCGCCACCAGCTGGTACCAGGGCATCACGCACTTCACGTTCACCAAGCACATCTACCAGCCGGCGCTGATGGTGATTTCCAAGAAGTGGTTCGATCAGCAGCCCGACGACATCAAGAAGGAGCTCCTCGTCGCATCAGAAGAGGCGTCGGGCCGCACTGGCGTGCGCGCGCTCTCGCAGCCGCTGCTCGACAACTTCACCGCCGCCGGCAAGACGGTGTGCAAGCTGACGCCGGAGCAGACCAAGGCGTACTCCGACAAGGTGAAGCCGGTGTGGGACGTGTTCGCCAAGAAGACGCCTGGCAACAAGCAGATCCTCGACGCGGTGCTCGCCGCGAAGAAGGAATTCGCCGCCAAGAAGTAGCCCGGAGGGGCGTTGGAAAATCCAGCGAAGCCGAAGTCGCTCTTCGAGAAGATCGATGAGGGCGTGTACCAGGTCGAGCGGGTGCTGCTGCTCGTCTCGCTGGCCTTCATGACCGTGCTGGTCACGCTCGACGTGATCCAGCGCTCGTTCTCGAGGCCGGTTGGCAAGACCGAGTCGATGGTGCTCGCCGTCCTCTACGGTTCCACGCCCACCGCCGAGCAAACGGCGTTCGTCACTGGCACGCTGGGCCCGCTCATCTTCGGCGTCTTCTCGCTGATCTTCTTCACGCTCGCGGCGCATTCGTCGCGCTCCATCGCGGCGGAGCGGGCGGGGCAGGCGAAACCGGGCTTTGGAAAATCAGCCGGCATCGGCCTCGGCTTGCTCATCGGCGCGTACGTGTTGGTGAAGGGGTTGCTCTTCATCTTCCCCTCGAGCGTGCCCGGCGCGCAGAAGTTCGCCCTCGGCTTCATGTTGTGGAGCGGCATGCTCGGCGCGTCGCTCGCCACCAGGACGCGGCGTCACATCATCCTCGACCCCATCAAGAAGAAGCTCGATGCGCAGACGTTGAAGCCCTTCTCGCTCATCGGCGGCATCGTGACGTTCGTCTTCTGCGCCTTCGTCGCGGCCCTCGGCATCAAGCAGACGATGGATCAGATCTCCGACTGGGCCTCGGGAGACGGCGTCGGTGTCTACGACGCGCTGCCCATTCCGCTGTGGATCGCCACGCTCGCCGTGCCCGTGACCTTCGGCGTGATGGCCGCGCGCTTCCTCGGGCAGGGCATTCACGACTTCCGCTTCGGCCCTCCGACCGGTGGCGCTGACGCGCACGGCATCGATCTCGACGCGCTCGAGAAAGAGAAGCTCGATGGACTCGCTCCCACCGAGGAGAAGCCGTCGTGACGCCGCTGACCATCGGGTTGTTCGGCTTCACCGTTGCGTTGGCCATCGGCGCGTACCGGAAACGGAAGATCGGGCTGGTGGTGTGGCTCGCGCTGCTGTCCGCGGCGTTCTTCTTCACCGGCAAGACGGCGTTCCTGGTGTTGGGAATGATCTCGGCCGCGCTCCTGCTCGGTCAGCCGCTCTTCGTGTTGATGGGCGGCCTCGGCATGGCGCTGCTCGCCACCGTGTCAGGCCTGAAGACGTTCGAGGAGCAGGTGCTCGTCGTGCGGCAGTTGCTCGGCCTTGCGGGCAAAGAAGTGTTGCTCGCGATTCCGTTCTTCGTGGTCGCCGGTGAGTTGATGACGCAGGGCTCGCTCGCGCGCCGGCTCATCGAGTTCATGAAGGCCGCGTTCGGGTGGATCCCCGGAGGTCTCGCCGTCAGCGCCGTTGCGGGCTGTGTGTTCTTCGCGGCGATCTCCGGCAGCTCGCCCGTCACCGTGGTCGCCATCGGCTCGATCATGGTGCCCGCGCTGATCAAGGCGAAGTACCCGGAAGGCTTCTCCATCGGTCTGCTCACCACTGCGGGCTCGCTGGGAATCCTGATCCCTCCGTCGATTCCGATGATCGTCTATTGCATCATGGTGTCGTCGGCGACGCCGATTGACCCGACGGATCTCTTCATCGCCGGCGTCGTCCCCGGTCTCTTCATCGGCGCGCTCCTCGCCATCTATTCGGTGACGCAGGGCGTGCGGTTCAAGATTCCCCGCGAGCCGTTCTCCAGAGCGCGGCTGTGGGAAGCGACGCGGCAGGGCGTGTGGTCGTTGCTGCTCCCGGTGATCATTCTGGGCGGCATCTACTCGGGCATCTTCACCGCCACCGAGGCGTCGGCGGTCAGCGTCGTCTACGCGCTCGCCGTGGAGTGGTTCATCCACCGCGAGATGGACAAGAAGAAGCTGCTGGTCGTCGCCGAAGGCTCGATGACGGTGATGGGCAGCTTGCTGGTGATCATCGCGCTCGCGATCGTCCTCAACTACTTCCTCGTCGATCAGCAGGTGCCGGATCTGATGGTCGAGTGGATGAAGACGCTCAACCTCACGCCGACCACCTTCCTGCTCGTGGTGAACCTGCTGTTGCTCGTGGTCGGCATGTTCATGGACATCATGAGCGCGATCTTGATCATCGCGCCGATGCTCGCGCCGATGGCCGCCGCGATGGGGATCAACCCCATTCACATGGGCATCATCTTCATCGTCAACCTCGAGATCGGTTACCTCACGCCGCCCGTCGGGTTGAACCTCTTCGTGTCGAGCTCGCTCTTCAAGAAGGGGCTGGGCTTCGTGATCCGCGCGGTGATCCCGACGGTGGTGATCATGTTGGGCAGCCTGGCGGCCATCACCTGGGTGCCCTCGATGTCCACGGGTCTCGTCGAAGCGCTCAAGGAAAAGCCGAAGGCGGTGGTCATGCCGGTCTTCGACGCGGGCGTGCCGATCGATTCCGCCGACGCTGGCTCCGCAGCGCCGAAGGTGAAGTCGCTCGAGGAGATCATGCGCGAGGCGCGCGAGAAGGCCGCGCGCGAAGCCGCGGGCATCGATGGTGGAGAGGCCGCCGCGCCTCCCGCTCCAGCGCCAGCTCCGACCGAGCCGCCGCGCGTGAAGTCGCTCGAAGAGCTGATGCGCGAAGCGAAAGAGAAGACCGCGCGCGAAGCCGCCCCTGAAGACGCCGGCACCTAGAGCAGGGTGCCGCGCAGAATCACCTGCGCGACCGAGAAGTAGATGACGAGCCCCGAGACGTCGACCAGCGTCGCCACGAACGGCGCCGATGCGCTTGCCGGGTCGAAGCCGAGCCGGCGAATCACGAACGGCAACATCGAGCCCGCGAGCGTGCCCCACGTGACGATGCCCACCAGGCTCACCGCGACCGTCAGCGCGACGGGGAAGGGATGATCGCCATACGTGTGGAAGAGCTGCTGCCACACCATGATCCGCGTGATGCCGAGCGTGGCGAGAATGAGGCCCAGGCACACGCCCGCGGTCAGCTCGCGCCGCATGATGCGCCACCAGTCGACGAGCTTCACCTCACCGAGCGCCATCGCGCGGATGATCAACGTCGTGGCCTGACTGCCGGAGTTGCCGCCGCTGGAAATGATCAGCGGCACGAACATCGCGAGCACCACCGCCTTCGCGATCTCGTCTTCGAACGACGCCATGGCGCTCGCCGTGAGCAGCTCTCCCAGGAAGAGGGCCGACAGCCAGCCTGCGCGCTTCTGCACCATCGCGCGCATCGACGTCTGCAAGTACGGCGTGTCGAGCGATTCCATGCCGCCCAACTTCTGGATGTCTTCGGTCGCCTCTCGCTCGACCACGCCGACGATGTCGTCGACCGTGACGATGCCCTTGATGCGGCCTTTGTCCATCGACGACGGGCACGGCGTTCAGGTTGTGTTGCTTCATCAGTCGCGCGACCGACTCTTGATCGAGCGTCTCGGGCACCGAGACCAGGCTCTTGCGCATCACGTCGGCGAGCGCGCGATCACCGGGCACCGAGAACAGATCACGGAAGCTCACCACCCCGAGCAACCGCTGCTCCGCGTCGACCACGTACGCGATGTAGATGGTCTCGACGGTCTCTCGCGCCTGCGCCTGCACTTGCAGGTAGCGAATCGCTTCGTTCACGCTCATCTCTGGCCGCAAGCGGGCGAAGCGGGGGCTCATCAGGCCGCCGGCCGCGTCGTCGCGGTAGGCGAGCAGGGCGCTCACCTCGTGACGTGACGAGTCGTCGAGCGCGCTCAGCAAGTCGGAGCGGTGCCGCACCACGTCCGCCGCGTCGTCGGGCGCGAGCAGGCGCAGCCACGATCTCCGGTCGCCATCACGCATGCGCTCGAGCAACTCGGCCTGATCGCGCGCCTCGAGCTGCACGAAGAACTCGTCGGAATCGCTACGCGCCATGTGCTCGAACGCTTCGACACGCTCACCCGCCGACAACACGGGCCAGCAGTCGCGCAGCTCTTCCGACGTCAGCTTCTCGGTCTCGGCCATGGCGTTCCCTCCGCGGAATCGGCCATTTCCCCGGGACCTAACGCTCACCGCTCCCGCGCGCAGCGGGCAAGACGCCCCGCCTGTCGAATCACCACAGGTCGGCGCTGACGAGGCGAATGCCCGCCGAGACCCACAGCGGACGCGGCTCGCCGGCAACGCCTCCGCCGACCGTCGCGTCGAACTGCACGTGCTCGTTCAAGATGTACCGAAATCCGCCCTGCACGGCGAAGGCGTCGATGCCGGTGAACGCGTCGCCGTAAACCAACTCGGCCACGCCATGCAGCCCGGCGAAGAGCCGAATCTGTGTGCCCGCCCCCGCGAGGAGCGACATGTCGGTGGTCGTCTCGCTGCGCACGCCGACGCCGAGGTTGGCGTGAATCAACACGCGCTCGTTCTCGCCGAGACTCTCGGTGATCGCGGCGTAGAGAAAGAACCCCGGAGCAGCCCGAAGGTGCGCATGCCCGAAGGGGAGCAGAGAGCCCACGGCGACGGCGACGCCCGGGAGTTGATTCGGTTCGGCGTGCCGCACGAGGAACTTCGCCTGCACCAGCGGACCGGCGATGCCCCAGGGGCCCGGCTGTGCGTGTTCTTCGGCGCCCGCGGGGTCGTAGAGCTGCGCGCCGTGCGTGAAGGCGACGCTGACCTCCAGCCACTCCGTCGGGCCGAACGATGGAGCGACCCACTGAATCAGCAGCCCGTCTTCGAGCGTGCCCCACGTCTCGAGTTGAACGAGCTTGTCTCCCACCACGCGCGCGTCGTCGGTGATGAAGGGCCGAATCGCCAACGCAGGAGCTGCCGACAGCACCATCCAGACCAACGCCACGCGAGGAAAGACCTCAGTCACGGGTGCTCCGACGAACGAACGGGTGAGGAGCCGCTCATGGCACGGCGCAGTCTTCGGCGTCGAAGGCTCCGCTGACGCTCGCGTCCATGCCCGCCGAGCCGGTGAGCTGAATCTGGTAGGTGCCGCTGGTCGTCGCTCCGACCGCCGTCAGGTTGACCGAGCCGCTGGTACCGAGCGTGGTGGTGTCGAGTCGCGCGACCACGCTTCCGGGAGGCGGCTCGAACGCACCCGAAATCGGGAACACGCCGGGCGTCACCGCGCCGCCGTCTTGCTGCGGGCGGAACATCAGGAGCAGCCCGGTCAGCACCGCGGGCTGGCAGTTGGCGATCTCGTTCTTCGGTCGCACCGTGACGAAGCGCGTGCCGGGCGGCATGCGCAGCAGGGTCGTCTGAAAGCCACCGTCGAGCACGCCGCTCACCGCGGGGCCGGCGTCGAACGTGCCGCCATCGAAGAAGACCGCGCTGACGCCGACGTCGGTCGCCGCCGGTGCGGGGCACGCCATCGGGCACGCCTGGCGCGTGGGGAGCGCACAGCCCGTCAACACGCACTGGGGGTGATGCACGCCGTAGAGCGGGAAGCCGGCCAGATCTTCGACGCACACGTCACACGGCGTACGGCAGCCCATGAACGCGCCCGTCGGAGTGGCACAGCGATTCATGCCCGCGTCCACACCGGCATCGACGGGTGGCCGACCTGCGTCACGACCCGCGTCCTGCATCGACGGGTCGGCGCTGCAGGCTGCAAGGAACAAACAGAGCGCGAGGAAAGAGCGGTTCATGTGGCGAGGGCCTTGATGGTGACGTGGGCAACCGACAGATAGATGAACAACCCCGAGGCATCGACGAGCGTGGTGATCATCGGGCCGCTGACCACCGTGGGGTCGATCTTCAGCGCGTGCGCGCCGATGGGGATCAGCGAGCCGACGGTGTTCGCCCACACGCACACCACGAAGATGGTGATCGCCACGCACAGCCCGAGCTCCGGGCCGACACCCCACATCTGTGCGCGACCGAACGCGATGAGTCCGAGCAGGAGCCCGAGCACCACGCCGGTGACCACCTCTTTGCCGAGCACGCGGAAGACGTCGCGGGTGCGCACTTCCCCGAGCGCCAGGGCGCGAATGATGGTCGAGACGGTCTGCGAGCCGGCGTTGCCTCCGGTGCCGATGATGAGCGGCACGAAGAACGAGAGCGCCACGACCTTTGCCAGCTCGTCTTCGAACGCGCGCAACACGGTGCCGGTGAGCGTCTCGGCGACGAACAGCAGGATGAGCCACGTGATGCGGCTGCGCACCACCTTGTGCAGCGGCACCATGAAGTACGGCACCGCGGCGGCGACCTTGCCGGCGACACCGCCTTGATTCAGCGCTCCGGTGCCCGCGCGCTCGAGCGCCGAGTCGAGGAGATCGTCCACGCGCACTGCACCGAGCAACTTGCCGTCGGCGTCGGTCGCGGGGAGCGAGAGGAAGTCGTGCGTCTGGATGATCTCCGCGGCTGCCGAGAGCTCGGCGTCGGGGCGCACGGAGATCGGCCCGCGCGTCATGAGATCTTCGACCTTGTCGTTCGGGTTGCCGACCGCGGCTTCGCGCAGCGGCAACACGCCGGTGAGCTTGCCGTCCTTCGTGACGTAGAGATTCGGAGCGACCTCGATGTGATCGCCGCCCGCGCGCAACATCTCGAGAGCGCCGCCGACCGTGGTGCCTTCTTCGCAGCGCCAGATGCTCTGTGAGAGCACGCGCGCGACGGCGCCTTCGGGGAACGAGCGCGTCCAGTGCATGAACGCGTGCGCCTCGGGGGAAAGACCCTGTTCGAGCGCTTCCTGTTGCTTGCTCTCGAGCTGCGCAAGCACCGCGGCGCGCTGTTCGGTGGGCACGCGCGCGAGGATGTCGCCGGCGCGTTTGGGCTCGAGCTCGGTGACGAGCTTCGCGGCCACGCCGTGGTGGGCGGCGCGCAAGATCGCGGCGCCGCGTCGATCGTCTGCGGCCTGGAGGATCGAGACACCTTCCCGCACGGTGCGCCGTGAGAGATCGCGACCCACGTCCGCGGGCCGCAGCTTCTTCAAGACCGCGGCGAGGTCGGGCCCTCGGGGGCGCAGCGCCTTCTCGAGCTCGGAGAGATCGGCGAGCGGAATGGCTGTCTTCGGGCCCTCTTCATCGACGCTGGCGCTCATGGCGCGCGCACGCTACCGAAGCCGACGAATCGCGTGCGTCAATTTCGGGCGAGCACACGAGGACGATCCCCTCTCCCGCCCCTGCGGGAGAGGGTCAGGGTGAGGGGAAGTCGCTCCTTCTCAGCGCTTCGCCCGACGAGCGCGCCACGAGACCTTCGTGCCAACGAGCTGCGAGCCTTACGCCGTACGTTTACGGTGTAAGGCTCAGCAGTCCGCGCGTGCGTAGTTGCTCGTGCACC
>JAEUJS010000652.1 GCA_016792935.1 Archangium sp.
CCTGACGCACCTGCCGCTGCATCACGTCGGAGACGATCTGACACCACAGGTCCGAGCGCGCTCCGCCACCGACCACGTTCACGAACGCGAGCGGCTTGCCGAGGTTCTCCTCGAGGTGCGTCTGCAGCCAGCGCGTGTTGAGCGCCACACCCTCGAGCACCGCGCGCACGAGATGCGAGCGCTCGTGTGACAGCGAGAAGCCGACGAAGCCTCCGCGCACGTTGCGATCGTCGATGGGCGAACGCTCACCGTGCAGCCACGGCAAGTACATCAGGCCATCACTGCCGGCCGGAGCAGCCGCCGCTTCCGCGAGCAGCTCGGCGTACACGTTGGCGTCGCTGCGTTTGAGGATGTGCTCGACGATGTGCTTGAGGCCACCGGCCGCGCTCTCCTGCTCGTTGCAGAACAAGTAGCGCCCGGGAATCGCCGCCGGGAGCGACGCCATGTTGTGGTCGATGTCGCTCTTCTTGAACGGCACGTGCGCCAGCAACCACGACGACGTGCCGAGGCAGAGGTGCGCTTCGAAGTCGGCGACGGTGCCGGCTCCGATGGCGGCCATGTGCATGTCGGCGGCGCCGGCTGCGACCTTGACGGAGGTCGACAGACCAAGCGCAGCAGCACTTTCGTTCGTGAGATTTCCCACGACCGCCGCAGGCGCGATGAGCTCCGGCATCTTCACGCGATCGATGCCGCTCATCTTGAGCAGCTGGTCGTCGTACTTGATGGCGTTGATGTCGCGGTTGTCCGTCACCCACGTCACGGTGATGGAATCGAAGCTCGCGGCCGCGCGACCGGTGAGCTTGAAGTTCACCCAGTCCTTCGGCTCGAGGAGCAGCTTCGCGTCGTCGTACGTCTTCGGCTCGTTCTTGCGCAGCCACGCGATGTGACCGACCGGATCTTTTCCAGACTGCGTCGGAAGCCCGCCCGTCTTGCGCAGCCAGGTGAGCGCCTTCAACGCGCCGTAGCCGTCGATCGCGGGGAAACCGCCGACCATCTTCTTCACTTCGTCGCACCCGCGAGAGTCCATCCAGATCAACGCGGGGCGAATGACGGAACCGTCTGCAGCGACCGGAACGGTGCCGCTCCACTGCGAGCTGAGCGCGATGCCGACAACGTCTGAAGGCTTCGCGGTGCCGCGGCCCCAGATGGCGTGCGTGGCTTTGACCATCGCGGCCCACCAGTCCGACGGGTGCTGTTCAGCGCCTCCATCGGGCGTGATGTGCACGTCGAGCGGCACGACTTCGCTGTCGATGATCGCGGCCTTCGACGAGAGAACGGCGGCCTTCAGACCCGAAGTGCCGAGGTCGAACGCGAGGACGGTGGCGTCTGCCATGACCGCGCGACTAGCACGGCCCGCTCCGCGGTTCGCGCAAAGCCTGCGAGCAGCTCATCGTGCGACGGCAGCCCTTGCGCCCTGCTGCGCCACAACCTGCGAGATCACGGCTGGCCCGCCGCGCGCATCAGCATCGCCGCATGGTGCGACACATTCTCGTCGGGCTCGATGGCTCAGCATCGTCGGTCGCGGCAGCAGGCAAGGCGCTCTCGCTGGCGGAGCAGCTCAAGGCGCAGGTGACGCTGCTCTTCGTGCTCCAGCCGCCGCAGGTCATCCCCATCGGGCCGTTGTCTGGCTACGTCACCACCGGACTCCCGCAGTCGCAGGAGAACGTCGAGCGCGCGGAGGCGGTCATCTCGCAGGTCAAGATGACGCGGCCCAACCTCGAGATTCATTCGCGCGTCGAGTTCGGCGTTCCGGCGGAGATCATCTGCCAGCAGGCCGAGAACTCGGGAGTCGATCTCATCGTGGTCGGCGCGCGCGGCCTCAACACTGCGCAGCGGTTCCTGCTCGGCTCGGTGAGCGATCGCGTGGTGCACACCTCGACGGTGCCGGTGATGGTCGTGCGCTCGTCGTGAAGAGCCCGGAAAGAGCGTGTATGACGCGCGCATGATTGAGCGCATCGTCAACGGGTTCGTCCCCAGGAAGCACCACATTCAATTGAAGGACGAGACGGGTCACCTGCACTTCGAGCACTGCATCACGCAGGAAGGCTTCGACGCGCCGTACACCATCACGTACCACCGCAACGCTCCGCACCGGCAGCTCAACGCGCCGACGACCCACGGCTGGCTCCCTCGTGAAGCGGCCTCGAGCGTCTCGAAGGAATTGAAGAAGCGTCACTTCCTGTCGCAGAAACTCGACGCGAGCCCGAAGTCGCCGCTCGATGCGCGCATTCCGATTCTCTTCAACGCCGACGTGACGATTGGCGTGCTCAAGCCGACCACTGAAGACACCGCGTATTTCAACAACGGCGACGGAGACGACCTCTTCTACATCCACCAGGGCGGCGGCACGCTGCGCACGCTCCTGGGCGACGTGGAATTCAACGAAGGAGACTACGTCTACGTGCCGCGCGGAATCCTGCACCGCTTCATCCCGAAGAAGGGCGTGGACCAGTGGTGGGTGTGGGTCGAGTGTCGCGGCGGCGTTCACATTCCGCGGCAGTGGCGCAACCAGGTCGGCCAGCTGCGAATGGACGCTCCGTATTGCCATCGCGATTTCCGCGCGCCCGCGTTCCTGGATCCGCGCGATGAGGGAATCCGGGAGACGGTCGTGAAACGGGGCGACGTGTTCCACGGCTTCACCACGAAGGAAGCGCCGCTCGACGTCGTCGGTTGGGACGGGAGCGTGTACCCCTGGGCGTTCCACATTCTGAACTTCCAGCCGCGCGTGGGGCTGACGCACTTGCCGCCGACGTGGCACGGCACGTTCGCGACGCGTGGAGCGTTGATCTGCTCCTTCGTTCCGCGCCCGACCGATTTTCATCCCGAGGCGATTCCGTGCCCGTATCCGCACTCGTCGGTCGACGTGGACGAGTTCATCTTCTATTGCAAAGGCAACTTCACCTCGCGGAAGGGCGTGTCTCCGGGCTCGATGAGCTACCACCCCGCGGGCATTCCGCACGGTCCGCACCCCGGCAGCTACGAGGGGAGCATCGGCCACAAGGAAACGAACGAGCTGGCGGTGATGCTCGACTGCATGTTGCCGCTGCAGCACACGACGCACGCGGCGGCGCTCGAAGATGGCAACTACATGCAGAGCTTCATTCCGTAAGGCGTCTGGAATTGATCGGTGCGCTGCGGGCATGCTGTGCCCCGCATGCGCACTCGGTTTCGCAACGAAGACGACTTCAAGAAGTGGATGCGGCGGTTGGCGTTGGGAGCGGCGGCGAGCGCTCCGCTGATCAGCGCGGCCGGCTGCGGTCGGACCGAATCGAACGACTTCAGCGTGATTCCGAACGCGCAAATCGTCGTCGCGCGCCGCGATGGTGGTCTGCCCGATGCCGGCCGGCCGGACTCGGGCACTCCGGATTCAGGCTTCGTCGACGCCGGCTACGACGCGGGCATTCCTGATGCGGGCACGTGGAAGAGCATCATCTACGGCTGCAGCGGCTGGGCGTACAACCCCGAGGACGGCGGCAACATCGTGTTCGATGGCGGTGGCCTGCTCGATCCCCAGCTCTGCATGATTGCTTGCCCGGTCGGCCCCGGTCCGACCGACGGCTGCCAGACGGAAAACAACCTCGACCTCATCTGCTGGTACCAGTTCTGCGGAGTCGGTCGCCTGACCAACGGCGTGCAGACCAGCGCCTGCGGCGTCGGAGCACTCGGCCGCGAGCTCGCGAACATGGCCTCGCACGAAGCCGGAGCGGCGCTCGCCTTCGCGCAGCTCGCGCGGGAGCTCGATCGTCACGGCGTCTCGCCGCAGTTCTCTCGCCGCGCTCGTCGAGCCGCCCGCGAAGAAGTGCGTCACGCGCAGTTGGTAGGCCGTCTCGCTCGCGCGCACGGCGGACGCTTCGGTGTCACGCAGCCCATCGACACCGGCCGCACACTCGAAGCGCTCGCGCTCGAGAACGCCACCGAAGGCTGCGTGCGCGAAACGCTCGGAGCGCTCATCGGTCTCCACCAGTCTCGTCACGCGAGCGACACGGCAGTTCGCGCCGTGATGGCCGAAGTGAGCCGCGACGAACTCGGTCACGCCTCGTGGAGTCACGCGCTGGCCGATCAGCTCGATGGTCAGCTCTCGCTCGCCGCGCGTCGTCGCGTGCGTGAAGCGCGTGCGGAGGCGTTGCTCTCGGCGACGCGCGAGTTGTCCGCGGCTCCTTCTCGCGCGATCGACGCGACGCTCGGGCTACCTGATGGCGAGCGAATCAACACGATGGCGGTGGCGTTGACGTGAGGTGATTCGTGCACCGCAGCGCGCGCAAGTCATGCCTCACGGAGCGCCCATGAAGCGATTCGTCGCGCTCGCATTTCTGTTGATCGGCTGCGCGACGACGAAGGGCGTGATCTGGGGCGAGGTCTCGACCGCCACGACGCCGTTCCCGAACGCTGAGGTCGCGCTCATCGATTCGCACGGCACCGTCGTTCGTCGCACGACCACCAACGCGCTCGGCCGCTTCGAGCTGCGAGACCTGCGCGACGGTCAGTACCTCATCGCGATGCAGAGCGACGCTGGCCTGCTCGCACCAGACACGACGAACACCACGACCGTCGAGTTGCCACCCAACGGCATCCGCAACGCGACGATCACGATTCTGCCTGCATCATTCGGAGCGCCGGTGTCAGGTCAGGTGCGCGATCAATTTGATCGTCCCGTCGCCGGCATGAAGGTCTGCGCGCGTGGAGGCGAACGCGACACAGAACACTGCGTCCTCTCGCGCGCTGACGGGAGTTTCGTCGTGCCGTGGGTGCTCGCCGGTGGACCCGTGTCGATCAGCGCGTGGCCCATCGAGCGCACGGACGACACGTACCACTGGAGCGACACGCTCGAAGTCAAAGCCGGCGATTCCAACGTCCTCTTGCGAGCGTCCTATCGCCCATCGCTCAAGCTGCGGGTCGTCGACGAGAACGGCCAGCGCATCTCCGTGTTTCACGTGGATGATCGTGTCTATTCCGGCCCCCTTTCGACGCGTGAGTGGCCGAAGGACAGGCCGCTCGAGATCGCCGCTGAAGGCTACGCGACCGAGTTCGTTACGTTGCCGTCGATGAATCCCGAAGGCGACGTCGATGTGCCCGCCGTCGTGCTCACGCGCGGAGAGCTCGTTCGCGGGAAGATCGTCGACGCGCTCAGCGGAAAGCCGATCGAAGGCGCGCTCGTCATTCGCCCCGGCTCGCTTCGCCGACTGACCGAGGGGTCGCACACCTGGTGCGGAACATGTGCGGACTCGTGGGAGGCGCGACAACTGCCGGAGAGCAAGAGCGACGCTTCGGGGCGCTTCGAGCTTCGCCTCACACCCACGCAGCGCGAACTCCGCGTGATGGCCACCGACTACCGGACCCTGACGATTCGCCGGGAAGGAACCGAGCTCGTCGTGAAGCTCGATCGCGGCGCCATCATCGAGGGTCGCGTCTTCGACCCGCTCGGCGCACCGGTCGCGAGCGCGATGATCGAGACGATGCCCGGGAAGATTCTCCGCCGCGCCGAAGACGATGGGACCTTCTCGCTCCTCGGCCTCGAGCCCGGGTCGTATCTCGTGCGCGCGCTGACGCCGCAGGGCCAACTGGTGCAGCAGGTCAACGCGGTGATGGGCAAGACGACACGCATCGAGCTGCGTGCGACGACAGGGCGCAGCCTTCGCGTCGGTGCCGGTTCAAAGAAGTCGCGCCTCGTCTCACTCTGCGCGGGAACGTGCGCGCTCCCCTCGGACAGTGAGCTCGAGCGCTTCCTGGCGGGCACCGTCCGCCCCGACGTGTTCACTGACGGCCAGTTCTCCGGTCTCCACAGCGGTCGCTACACGGTGTTCGTCTGGCGAATCGTGAGAGGCGATGTCGTTCTCGAGAGCGAACCTGTCACCGTGAATGCCGAGGGGCGTCTTCAGCAGTTCGCGTTCTCAGGCATCGCCCGACGCTCGTACCCGAACGCCGCGCGCCTCCTCGAGAACGAAGCGAGCGATTAGGTGACTCACCCACACTCTTGCTAGAGCGGTCCCGGATGTTTCCCATCGGTACTCCCGGCATTCCCTGGGGCGCAGTCGAGAAGACGGCCTGGCGCTCAACGCAGACGAAGAAACGCAGCTACGCCGACGACGTGCTCAGCGTCATCGAGCGGATCAAGCAGTACTTCGACGTCATCCCCTACGGCACGCTCGATTACGCGCCCGACGGCAGCTACCCGCTCTTCGCGCTCAAGAGCCGCAACTGGGACGCTCAGCTCCCGCTCGCGATGATCACCGGCGGCGTGCACGGCTACGAGACCAGCGGCGTGCACGGCGCGCTGCTCTTCGCCGAACGTGACGCGAAGAAGTTCGAGCGCCGCGCGAATCTGATCATCGCTCCGTGCGTGAGCCCGTGGGCGTACGAGCGCATCCACCGCTGGAATCCGAACGCCGTCGACCCCAACCGCCAGTTCAAGAGTGACGGTCAGGCCGGAGAAGCGCGGCTGCTGATGGACTTCATCGCGCCGTTCCGCGGCAAGTTCGTGATGCACATGGACCTGCACGAGACGACCGATTCGGACGAGACCGAGTTCCGCCCTGCCCTCGCCGCGCGCGACGGGAAGAAGTTCGAGGCCGGCCAGATTCCCGACGGCTTCTATCTCGTCGACGACTCCGGAAATCCACAGCTCGAGTTCCAGAAGGCCATCATCGCCGCCGTCGAGAAGGTCACGCACATCGCCGAGCCCGACAAGAACGGTCAGCTCATCGAGGAGCCGCTCCAGAGCCGCGGGGTCGTGAACTACGACGTCCTCAAGCTCGGCCTCTGCGCGGGTCTCACCGGTGCGCGTTTCACGACGACGACCGAGGTGTACCCCGACAGTCCGCGTGCGACTCCGCAGCAGTGCAACGAGGCGCAGGCCGCGGCCGTCGTCGGCGGTCTCGAGTTCGCCCTCAAAGCTGCACTCTGATCAGCGCTGGCGGGTCTGGGCGGCACCATGACCGAAAAGCGCATGTTCGAGTTCTCCGAGGGGACGTCCAACAAGTTCTGGGAAGTCTGGCGCGAGGGCCATCAGGTCTTCACCCGCTACGGGAAGATCGGCGCTTCCGGCCAGATGACCGTGAAGGACGAAGGCGACGAGGCGAAGGCCGCCAGGCTCCACGAGAAGCTCATCGGTGAGAAGACCCGCAAGGGCTACGTCGAGAAGACCGGCACCGGGCCCATCGCCACGGCACAGAAGGCGAAGGCGGCACCTGCACTGAGCGGCGATCTCGCGGCGCTCGAGCAGAAGCTCCTCGCCAACCGTGACGACACGAAGACGTGGCTCGTCTACGCCGATGCGCTCCAGGCCCAGGGCGACGTGCGCGGCGAAGTCATCGCGCTCGGTGAACAAATCCGCTCGAAGTCAGACGCCAAGCTCGAGGCGCTCTACGCCCAGAAGTGCCGCGCCGCGCGTTGGCCCGCGGGAAGCCCGTTTCCGAAGATGCACTACAAGGTCCGCTTTCAGCAGCTCATCGCCGAGCTGAAGGCGAACAAGGAGCTGCAGGTCAAAGAGGCGAAGATCGACAAGCCGACCAGGCCCGCCGAGCTCGAGAAGTGGAAGAAGGTCGCCGGCGCGCACTGGCCCGAGGGCATGGACGAGCTCTATTCCGAGCTCTCGGGCGTCAACATCGAGTGGACCGCACCCAACCTCAGCGAGGTCAACGGCCGCATCTCGATTCCGTCGATCGATCTCTGGGACCACGACGCCCTCGAAGACGAGCTGTGGTTCGACTTCACCGAAGAAGGCACCGCGCTCCACCTCATTCGGCCCATCGATCGCTTCGTGCCCGAGGCGTACACGGTGCTCTACCTGCCGCCCGGGAAGCCGTCGGTCGTCGCGTACCACTACTGCGGTGAAGAGCTCGTGCCGACGGCCCTGAGCTACCGCGAGTGGCTCGAGCAGCTCTTCCGCTCGCGCGGCATTCTCTACTGGGTGCAGCACGCGACCGGAAAGCCGGGCAACGGCTGGGTCACCGAAGGCATCAACGAATTCGCGAAGATGTTCCCCGACTTCAACCCCAGGTCGATGATCTCGAAGAAGAAGTTCAAGGAGATCCCCCTCGACGAGGAGTGACCCGAGCCCGACTGATGGTCACGCGCGCAGCCAGCGCCAGAAGGTCCGGAAGCCGGGCCAGTAATAGAAGACCTGCCACCGCATGCGCCTGGCGTCGCGCCCGCTCGCCCACTGCAGCGCGCTCTCGAGCAGCTCGCGCGCTTCGCCGCGCAGCTTCTCCTTCAGCATCAGCGGAGCCAGCATCAAAATCGCCTCGACGTGCTTCGGCTCGAACACCAGCGCGTCGTGCAACAACCGCATCGCGCGCGGCCGCCCATCGCGATCATCGTCCTGCACGCTCGCCGCTTCGAGGAGCACCTTCACGCCCTCGGCCTTGCGACCACGCGACACGTGGAACTGCGTGACCTTTTCCCACGCGTCCATGTCGCTCACGCGCGCCTGCGCAATCTGCAGCCACAGGCTCAACGCCTTGTCGGCGAAGCCGCGCGAGTCCAAATCGTCGGCTGCGATGCGAAAGCTGATCAGCGCCTCGGTCTTCTTCCCCAGCTGAATCAGCAGCGGCCCCAGCTTGGCGTGCGCCGTCGCGTCCTTCGGGTCGGTCTCGAGAATCTTCCGCAGCTCGGCGACGGCCTTCTTCGGCTTCTTGTGCGTTCGAAAGTCTTCCGCCCGGCGCAACAGCTCGTCGCGCGTAGGAGGCGTGCTCTTTCCGAAGCCGAACATGCGGCGGCGGAGCTTGTCAGAGATCTGTCGCGCCAAATACCTGCACCAGCAGCGACGCGCTGATCAACCCGCTACTTCTGATCAACGTGTCGTCTGCATCAGAACCAGTGCTCGGAATCGATCTCGGGACGACCTACAGCACCGCTGCGCTCGTGGTGAACGGCAAGTTCCACTACGCGACCGACGAGCGCGCGGAAGCCTGCATCCCCAGCGTGGTGCACTTCCCGAAGGCCGGAGCCCCCATCGTCGGCGCCGAAGCCGAACGCGTGCGCGCGACGGACCCCGAGAACACCATCTGGGCCATCAAGCGCGTCATCGCGCGGCCACTCGACTCTCCGCAGGCGCGTCGGCTCCAGGCGAGCGCGGCGTTCAAGCTCGTCGCTCCCGGCAACGCGAACGTGAAGGTGCGCACGCGCTCGGGTGACTACGGCGCTGACGAAATCGCCGCCATCATCGTGCGCCACTTGCGCGAGCGCGCACAGCAACGCTTCGGCCGCCAATTCACCAAGGCCGTGATGACCGTGCCCGTCGTCGGCACCGCGCGCATCGAGCAGGAGATGGTGAAGATTGGCCGCATGGCCGGCCTCGAAGTCACCCGCGTCATCCCCGAGCCCGTCGCCGGAGCGCTCGCCCGGGGCATCGCCGGCGCCAGCGACGACGGCAAGCCGCGCCTCATCTTCGACTTCGGTGGCGGCACCCTCGACGTGTCCATCGTGCAGAACGTCGATCGCGCCGTGAAGGTGCTCGGCGTCGGCGGCGACGACTCGCTCGGTGGTGACGACTTCGACACCGCCTTCGCGCGCGACGTCGCCTCGCACGTGTGGGGACATCACAAGCTCGACGTCTCGCGCGACGCCATCCTGTCCGACACCATTCAGCGCACGTGCGAGAAGGTGAAGCGGCTGCTCTCCACGATGGAGAACGCGCGCTACTTCATTCGCGAGGCGCTCGGCGCCGCCGGCCGTCACTGGAACATCGACCTCAACGTCACCCGCCACCACATGGCGAAGGTCTGGCTCGAGCTCGTCGCCCGCGCCGTCACCGTCGCGCAAGAGACCCTGCGGGGCGCATTGCCCCAGAGCGCGCTGGCGAGAGTCAGCCTCATCGGCGGTACGACGTTTCTGCCGATGGTGCGCACCGCTGTCGCCGACTCGCTCAAGGTGCCGCTGGACGTGGAAAACGACCCGCAGACAGCGGTCGCGCGGGGCGCTGCGTTCCTCGGCGCATTCCCCGCGTTGATCAGGTGAACGAAGAGATCCACACTTCGACGTTCATGGGATTTCTTGGGGGACTGTTCCAGAAGAAGAAGTCGTCCGGTGACGGGCTGCTCGACGCCATGCGCGAGAAGTCCGCCGACAATCCGAGCGACGTGAAGCTCGCCACCGATATCGCCAACCAGCTCAAAGCGCGCGGCGAGTTCGGAGAAGCCACCGAGTACGCCTTGCGCGCCGCGAACGCGCACCGCGAACAGGGCTTCACGATGAAGGCGCTCGCGATGCTCAAGCAAGCCGAAGGTTGGGGCAAGCCGTCAGCGGAGCTGCTCAACGCGCTCGTCGACACGCACCTCGAGCTCAAGCACAGGGAAGACGCGCGCGGTGCACTGCAGAAGCTGCGTGCGTTTCATTCCGCCGCGGGAAATCGCACCGAGCTGCCGAAGATCGACGCGCGGCTCGCTGAGCTGGGACCCGGTCGCTGAACGAGCAGGAATCGCTCCCTCACCCTGCCCCTCTCCCCGAGGGACAGGGAATTCGTGCTTTGTCTCCGGGCCATGCACGCCTTCGACGCCAACGGGTCCGTGGTCATCGTCTTCGATGCGTACGGCATCACCACCATCGACCTCGACACCGACAAGGTGCGGATGGAGAAGGCCACCAGCGGCACGTGGTTCACCGCCGCCGGAGGCACCGGCCTCTTCCACAACGAGCGCTCCAACAGCCGCGTCGCGCGCACCATCCCGCAGCTCGAGCAGGCGCGCGTCAGCAAGGGCTACGACCTCAAGTACCAGCGCCCCGCGATGTTGTCGGACGGCAAGCGCGCGCTCCGCGGTGAGAAGGAAGAGCTCAAGCTCTACGACGTCATCTCGGGCAAAGAGAGCAAGCCGGACTTCGGCACTCCGAAGAAGCTCAAGCCCTTCTCGCTCGGGCCGAAGCTCGACCCGTACATCAACGAGTACGAGAGCGAGACGTTCGTCGGCTCCGACGACAGCTTCGCGGTGTTGACCGGAGACGGCACGCTGCGCGGCGGCCGCGTCGGGAAGAAAGGCGTCATCGAGAAGCCGTGGACCGTGAAGTGCGGCTTCTCGCAAGGCGTGTTGCGCGCGCGCCCGCATCAGAGCGGCACGTTCATCTCGGCCTGGCACCCCGCACTCAACAAGGCGTTCTGCGCGCTCATCACCGCGGACGGCGTCAGCACGCGCGAAGTCGACTCCGTGTCTCCGGTCGTCTTCAGCGGCACCCACGTCGTGTACCAACCGTCGTCGGCCAACGTGATGCGCGAGCCGTTTCGCCACCCAACGCCGTCGCCCCAGGGGGCTCTGGACGGTTCGAACGGAGAGGCGTTCGCGATTCCTGGTGAAGCGCACGGCAGCGGCGAGTTGATGAGCGAGGGAGAGACCGTGCTCTTCGTCACTCCCGACCGCGAGTCCGTGCTCGAGCTCAACGGGCAACACCGCTCGTTCGATCGCCGCCTCGGTGACACGACCAGGGCCGACCGCCCCGCCTTCCGCGACTTGCTCGCGCGCTTCAACTCGCTCGCGCGCGTCGCCAATCAGGTCGTCTTTCTCAAGTGCATCCACATGCCGCAGTACGGCCGTGGCGTGCGCCCGCACTACGACTTCGGTCACGGCGACTTCGGTTTCCTGCGGCTCGCGGTGAGCTCGTGGGTCGTGTCCACCCTGCGCACCGAGCGCAACGGCGCGTGGAGCCTCGGCTCGTACAGCAACCCGCAGTACCTTCGCCCCATCGACGCGAAGGAATTGGAGCGCGACTTCGCAGCCATCGACGCGGTCGAGAACTTCGACTTCTTGAGCTCGCTGAGCTTCCTCGAGACGCCGCTGCACGAATGCTGGGGCGGCTCGTTCTCCGACGAGAAGAAGGTGAAGCCGAAGCCTGCGATGGTGAAAGACGCTGAGCACCTCTTGCTGTGCGCGGTCATCGAACAGCTGGGCAGCAAGAAGCGCGTCGAGCTCAGCAAGAACGTCGCGAAGTGGAAGAAGCAGAAGCTCACGCCGGCCTCGTTCATCAAGGCGCTGGATCCCCTGTCGGAGAACGAAGCGTGGAACGAGTCGCAGACCGCCGTCGCGTGGCTGGTGCTCGATTATTTCCAGGAAGACGTTGTCGACGTGTTCATCGATTGGTTCGCGTTGCGCCCCAGCGGCATGGTGCAGAACAACTCACACATCGTCGGCGACGCGGCGAAGCGAATGATGAAGCAGTGGCCCGCGACGAAGAAGCCGTTCCTCGCCGCGCTCGAGAAGGCCGCGAAGAGCGCGAAGGAAGACGTGAAGGGCTACCTCGACAACTTCCGGCAGAACCTCTGAAGACGAAGCAGGTGGTGCGCTCGGGCACACCAGCTGTCTGGTGACGCAGGACACTCGGGCTCTCGAACCAGCCGCCAACTGGGACTTCGGGCCGGTGGAACGGCTCGTGCTCCGGGGGAGGGCATGCGACTCCTCCTCTCAACGACCCTCGCGCTGCTGTTCGCCTGTACCCCTCCACCCGCGGCCGACGTGCCAGGTGGAGGGAGCGCGACGGGAGGTGGCGAAACAGGCGGCGGCACTGCAGCCGGCGGCGGCATCGAGACCGGTGGCGGGACCACGACGGGAGGCGGGACCGCGACGGGCGGCGGGACGGGAGGCGGGACCGCGATCGGTGGCGGCTCGGCGACGACGGACGGCGGGACCGCGATCGGCGGCGGCTCGGCGACGACGGGCGGCGGAACCGCGATCGGCGGCGGCTCGGCGACGACGGGCGGCGGAACCGCAACGGGCGGAGGCACCTCGACCTTCGTGTCGCTCGCCGATTCCATCTGGGGCACTTCGGCCATCGGCCGCGACAACCTGATGCAGCGGGTCGCCCCCAACCACGCCTACGACAACCTGCCGTTAAACACCTCCACGTGGGCGACGGACACGACGCTGCAGAACGCGGCGTGCTCGGCGGACAACACGACGGTCAGCGCCATCCTTGCGCGCGAGCTCGCGGTCTCGCCACGCACGCGCATCATCCTCCCCAATTGCGACATCGCGCTGAACGTCGACACACAGCCGCTGTTGATCGGCCGTCGCGACTTCATCGAGTACGTGGGCCAGGCCAACACGCGCTTCGTGATGCGCTCGCCGGCCGCGTTCGACACGGCCTCGGGCGACCTCGCATTGCGAGCTCCGAGGCTCGACGCCTTCCGCTTCTCGACCAGCCCGGCGACCTTCTCGCACCTGCCGCACGTGGCGGCGTGCGCGTGGACGGGGGGCTACGAGATGGGTGGGCGGCGTGTGCAGCTCGACTCGACCTGCGCCATCGCGTCGAGTGGCGCGAACGCGTGGGGCGTGGGCGACCTCGTCTACCTCGAGACCGACACGTTCCCCGGCGTGCAGCCGCACGGCTCGCCGATCTCGACGGTGCCTCACCGGCTGTCGTACCGCGTGACGTGCGTCGACGGGGCGGTGCCCGGGCCGAGTGATCGCGTCGGTACTGCGGCGGGATGCTCCGAGCTGACGGGCGACCACCAGCTGCAGCTCGATCGCCCGCGGCTGATGGACTACCGCAACGGCGTCTACTTCATGGGTGGCCCGTCGCTGGTGAACAAGCCAACAGGGCACGTGGTGCGGCAGATGGAGCGCGTCGGCACCGCGCGCGGCGGCGCGGGGACCGAGACGAACAACCTCGCCGAGTACGTCGGCTTCCGGAACATCAAGTGGTACCGGCCCGACGGGTACCTGTACAACTCCGGCTCCGCGGCCATTCGCTTCGGCCGCATCGCCGACGGGTGGATCGTCGAGAACGAGTTTCAGCGGTGGGGCAACGCGTGGCTGGCCTTCAACGAAGACTCGTCGCGCGTGCTGTTGCTCAACAACCGGTACACGGCGCCAGTCAACCGGGCGCGGTGCGTCGGCGAGGTGGCGAACATGAGCGCCAACCCGTCGGGCGACGTGCGCCTGACGCTCTTCATGGACGTCTCGGTCAGCGACTGTGACGTGCAGTCCGACGCAACGGAGGGGCGCGTGTACCTTGGGCCGGGTGTGTCGGAGCCGTCGCTGCGAGATCGCATTCGCCGCAAGGCGTTCGTCTCGGCGACCACCACGGCGCCGCGCACGGTGACCATCGACCTGCCGGGCGTGCGGGCCGCAGGGTTGACGCTGGCGCCGGGTGGCCTGGTGTCGGTGCTCAACAACTGGAACGTCGCGTCGACGTACGTGAACGGCCCGGCCAACAGCATTCACTTCGTCGGCGAGTACTACCAGGGCTCGCGTATGGGGCCGCTGCTGCAGGGCGGCGCGGCCGGCGTGGTGATGGCCTATGGGTGGATGGAGCACGCCGACACCGAGCACTGCTCGCGTGGTTTCTTCCTGCACGGCAACGTCTCGGCGCCTGGAACGCTGGTGGAAGGCAACCGGCTCGACTGCCCCATCACACCGTGGGCGACGTCGAACCGCGGTGACGATGGCGAGGGTCTCAACGTGACGTTCTTCAAGAACCGCCTGGTGAACACCGGCCCGGAGCGCTACCCCGATGGTCTTACGGGCGCGGCGAGCTGGGGCGGCGGCGGGCTGACGCGCGGGCGCTTCGACATCGCGGAGCAGACGAGCCAGAACGGCGCGGCGAACGAGAACTTCAACTTCCTGTCGAACGTGTTCGCGGAGTTCTTCACCTTGCGCACGGCCATCGACGACGTGGCCAACGACGGCAACGGCGGCGCGGCGGTGCCTCCGTACGCGCTGTACATGCCGACGCTCCTGCGCAACCGGTGCACGGAGGCGGGGTGCGACCTCGACGACAACCTCGACACCATGCCGCAGTCGAACCCGACCACGTGGGCGCCCGACATTCGCGGCGGCGACGTGGGCGAGAGCCCTCGCGTGCCTGACGCGTGGCGCGGCGAGCACATTCCGACCTCGCTCTACTACCGCGCGGACCAACTGGTGAACGGGCGGCCGTCGTGGTGGTGCGCGGAAGCGGCACCCTTCGGCGCCATCGGGGCGCACTTCGACGACCTCACGGCGCCAGAGACCATCACCGCGGCGCGCATCATCGGGCGGCGGGAGCCCTGCACGCGCCCGTGAGGCACGCCGAGCCGTCGAGCTGTCATCCGAGCGCTGAGGTTCAGTCCTTCTTGCGGTTGAAGATGGGCGCCTGCGTCTGCGGCGACGTCAGGTACGTCACGATGTCGCGCAAATCGGAATCAGGCAGCCGCTCGATGGTCCAGTTCGGCATCTGCTTGTTGCTGTGGCCCTCGAGGCGACGCACGCGGCGCACGACCCAGTCAGGCTCGTACAGACCCGGCGCCCACACCGGACCAACGCGTCCGTCGAGGTGGCAGGTCATGCAGTACTTGTCCGCGAGCTTCTTGCCCTTCGCGGCGTCGCCGCTGGTCGGGTCGCGAAGAAGCGACTCCATCGAGCGGTACGTGGTGCGGTAGTCGAGCTCCGGCGCCGAGTCGGGCGAGATGGCCTCGATGAAGGCGGTGAGGTTCTTGTTCTGTTCCTCGCTCAAGCCGTCGCCGAGCATGTACTGCTTCTGGCAGATGGCTGCGGCCGCTCCGGGCGTCGTCGCGAAGCCGCCCCAGAACCTGGGACGCTGGCCGGAATTGTAGAGCGTGTGCGCCGCGCGGATGTGGTCGTCCTTCAGCACCACGCCGCCTTCACGCTCGTCGCTCTTCGCGTGACAGTGGAAGCACGTCATCTTGTTTCCGGGGCCGCCGACAGTCGGGTCGTGGAAGAGCTTCTCTCCGAGCGCTTTGGCCTCGTTGCCCTTGAACTGGTAGCTGAAGACGAGCGCGGGTTTGGGTTTGCGCGGCTTGGGCTTCGCGGCGGGCTTGGTCGCGGGCTGCACCTGCGTCACCGTCGGAGCGATGACCACCGGCTCTTCCTTTGGGGTCGCCGGAGCGGTGTTCGACGCGGTGGTGGTCGCGGCCTTTTCCTCGCGCTTCTCGAAGCCCATATCGAACGACACGACGGCCGTGTCACCGAGCTTCAGGAACAAGCGCTGCGGGCGCACGATGGCGAAGTCAGCGAAGGGCACCTCGAACTTGCCGCTGACCTTCACCTTGCCCTCACCATCCATCTTCATGGTGATGGGCACCTTCACCGCGCGACGCACGCCGTGGAGCTCGAAGCTGCCGACGACGGTGCCAGTGACCGACGCACCCGAGGCGAGCGCAGGAGCCGACGGCTTCTCGATGGAATCGATGGTCAGAATCGCGCGCGGAAAACGCGAGGTCTCGAGGAACTCGACGCGCATGTCCTTGTCGCGCTGGTCGATGCCAGTGCGGAGCGTGTTCAGGTCGACCGCGATGGCGCCGGTGCCCTTGCTCCACGTCGCGGCGTCGAAGTTCAGGATGCCGCTCGACTGACGGGTCTCGCCGATGACGTCATCGAGCGGACCTTCGACCACGAAGCGCACCAGGCCGCGGGTCTTCACCCACTGCGGGTCGGCAGCCTGCGCCAGAGAAGCGAACAACAGAGAGGAGAGGATGAGCAAAGCCCCTTGGGGCGACGCCGTTGGGTAGCGAATGGTGCGCATGTTCATTCCTCCACGATCGAGCCGCGCATCGGACCGAGCAGGCCGAGCAGTTCGCCCTTCTCCTGCGACGGCACCTTGAACTTGTCGAGGGTGGCGACGAGGTGACCCACCAGCGAGTCGAACTGCGCGTTGGTGATCTTCATGCCGGCGTGCGCGGTCTGCATGTCGCGACCCGAGTACGTGCACGGTCCACCGGTGGCGGCGCACACCAGCTCGACGAGACGCTGACGCAGACGCGGCACGTGACCGACCGCGAAGCCGGAGTTGATGGACTCGTCTCCAGCGACGCGCCCGAGGAAGTCGTCGATGACCGCTTCGACGGCCGGTTTGCCACCGAGGCGCTCGAACAACTTCTTCGGCGCTTCCGCCTTCGCGTCGCCCTTCGTCTCAGCCGCGGCGACCTTCTTGTCGTCTGCTGGCTTCGCGTCTTCCGTCGTCGCACCGCTGGTGGTGGCGCACGCGGAGAGCGCGAGCAACGACCACAACAACAAGGACCGGCCCATGATGTGTACCCCCGACTTTCTGGGCCTGCCGCTTTCCGCTCGTGCGCGCCGCTGCACGGGTACTGCTGTGCAGCGTCACCACTCGCTGGCGTCAGGCTTGTGTGAACTTCAAACTCAGAACGAACCGCTCACCGAAACCGCACCGCCGTTGCTGGTGACTACCGGAGCGACGGTCACTCCTCCACCGGCTCCTCCCGTGTCACGACCGAGGAACCAGAACAGCGCGCCGGTGACGACCAGCGCTCCGCCCGAGATGAAGAGCGTGTTGGCGATGGCGCCGTTGGTGATGGCCGCCTGGTCGCGCGTGTAGAGCGCCGAGGTCGACGCCGCGCCGCTCATGAGGTCGGCTTTGATGCTCTCGCGCATGCCGTTGTACGTGATGCCGAAGTACGCCCCGACACCGACCGCGGCGACGCCGAGGCCGATGAGCACGTAGCCGACGGGGCGCAGCGCAGAACCGCCGCTGCTCGCCGACTTCGTCACCTCGGGCTTCGACAGGTCTTCGTCCTTCGGAGTGACCTTCGCGGTCTCCTTCGGCGTCTCCTTGTTTCCCCCAACTGCGTCGCCCCCAGGGGCTTTGCCCGGCTCGTCCTTCACGACCGGCTTCTCTTCGACCTTCGCCACCGCGACTGGAGCAGGAGCCGACTGCTTCACCGGCTTGCCGGCCGAGCCCAGGAACATGAGCTGGTTGTTCTCTTCGCTGGTGAGCTCAGCCCACCACTCGACCGTCGTGGCGTTGATGTCCGTCGCCGCCGCGCCGTTGACGACCTTCGCCTCGACCGGCTTCCACGGGCCGCCATCGACGCGCACGTAGAACTTCGCCTTGGAGATGAGCTTCAACGGGTCGTTGCGAACGAAGAGCGAGATCTGCGTGACCTTGCCGTCAGCCGCGCCCGGGTCGAGCGGGCCCACCTCGATGCCGCCGTTGTTCTTGAACCATTCCTTGGCGCGCGCGACCACGTCGGCGACCTTGCCGGTGTACTTGCCGGTGAGGTCGCGACGCGGGTCGAGCTGCAGCACGGAACGGAAGCTCTCCTCGGCCTTGTCGAGCTTGCCGGTCGAGGCTTCCGCGAGACCACGGCTCTCCCACAGCGTGAGCAGCGAGTCGCGTTCGAGGTTTCCCTTCTTCGAGGCAGCGTCGATGGCCTTGAGCGCCTCGGCGTACTTCTTCGCCGCCAGGAGCTTCTGCGCCTTCTCGAGATCAGGGTTTCGCTGCGCGAACGCGCTGGTCGCTGCCAACGCGCAGACAAGGAGAGCCGTGCGGACCATTAGTTCGTTCCTCCGTCGAAGAAGCCCTGCGAGTACGTGAGCGGCATGTCGTCCGGCAGGTTCTCGTAGTCTGCCGAAGGCGCCGGCAGACCCGAGCCACCATCGTTGGTGTTGAACACGAGCTCGCGGCGCACCCACTCGGTGAACTGCATCATCGCGCCGCCACCACCGCCGGTGTTGCCGCCACCGCCGGTCATGCCACCGCCGCCAGTCATGCCACCGCCGCCGGTCATTCCACCGCCGCCGGTCATTCCACCGCCGCCAGTGGCACCGCCGCCGCCAGTCATGCCGCCACCACCGGTGGTACCTCCACCACCACCGGTGGCACCTCCGCCGCCGGTCGCAGCGCCACCACCCGAGCCGCCATCAGGCGACGGGATGAGCGGCTCGCACGAGCATCCGCTGTAGACCACCGCGCTCAAGGCGAGCGCGGCCACTGTCTTGCTCCAGCGGCTCATGGCCGCTGACCTGGTTCGAATTCTGAACATGGTTTTCTCCAGTGCTCAGGTGGCTCAAGTGCCCGAGTTCGGCGTCTTCAGATACGGGAACACGGCGTCGAAGTCGGAATCGTCCTGCAACACCGCGTCGTGGAACGGCACGCCACCACCGGGCGCGTCGTTTCCGGGGAGGAGCGCGCCTTCGACCACGCGGAGCGCGACATCGACCGTGTCGTCACCGGGGCGACGGCCGTTGGGGAAGCCGGCCGGGTCACAGGCCATGTTGGTCGGAGGCAGCACGAGCACCGGGCCCATCGTGGCGCTGCGCATCTGGAAGCACTCGAACGCGCCGAGGTTGTTCTGCATGCCGTTGGGCGTGGCGGCGAGGCCGGTGTTGAGGCGCACCATCTCAGACAGCGGTCCCACCGGCATCGTCTGGTTCACGTTCGGCACGCCCTGCAGGAAGACGGTGATGAGGTCGGTGCGCGGGAAGACGTTGGGCTGCGGCACCATGAAGAGGATCTCGATGAGCTTGGGCAGCGTGGGGTTCGTCACGTACGGCGCGAAGTTGGCCGCGTCGTCCTTCGGCTCGCTGGCGTTGAAGCGGTCCTTGTCGGGAACGCCGATGACGACCTCGTTCACCAGCGGCATGCCGAGGCGCGAGACCTGGGTCCAGTTACCGCCTTCGCGGGTCGCCGCGGAGTAACCACCGCGCGGGTTGACGACGCGGGCCTGACGAACGCTCGCCGTGGTCCAGCCGCCGATGACGCCGTTGCCGGTGCCGGTGAGGCAGGCCTTGGGAATCTCGAGCGCCAGCGTGGTGACGTTCTTGTTGGCGATCTGGTTGGGGACGGCTCCGCGGAGCATGGGGTCGGTGATGACGGCAGCCGGGGCGTTGATGAGGTCGAAGACGGTGCCGAGGTTGACCGCGAAGCCTTCTTTGCGCTGGCCGACGAAGACGCGCGAGCCGGTCGTCGTGCAGCCCGGGATGTTCACGTCGAAGATGAACGAGTTCGCGTACGGGCCGTAGGTGCCCGCCGGGAAGGTCTTGGCGCCGACGTTGTCCATCGGCTTCTGGAAGACGGCGCTGCCACCTACCGCCTTGGTGATGGGCTGCGCGGCCGAAGCGCGACGCGGACCACGCACGATGCCCAGCGAATAGGTCTCGAGCTGGCCCTGCGCGCCGCCGAACGCTCCAGGAGTAAAGCCACCGTCAGTGAGGCCGATGGGGCCGGCGTTGATGAGCGGAATGGGGACGGTCTGCGACATGCCACCGTCGGTCAGCGCGATGGGGAGCGCGACGCCGGTGCCGTTGAGCAGCGTGTTCTGGAAACGGAACTGGAAGGTGATGTCTTCGATCGCGTCGCCCGAGTTCTCGATGTGGATCTCGTAGAGCGCCTCGGGATCCATCGAGAAGTAGTTCGGGCCGCCGTACGCATCCTGCAGCGGCTGGTAGTTCGCGATGATGGTGACGAAGGCGCCTTTGCCCGTCTCGTACGAGTTGAAGAGGTAGAAGTCGGTACCGTCGACCTTCGGGTTCTTGGTAATGAACGGCGCCTCACGGTGGCTCGACGCAAGAGCCGGAGCCGACACCAGCGTCGCAATCGCGACGACACAGGCCAACGAACGCATGAACAACCTCCAGGTGGGAAAAAACGGAAACCAGGGCTTCGGAACCGGACCCACTGCGAACGGAGTGGGCGGTTCGGTTTGGATCGTTTTGATTTTTGTGGGGTTGGCCGCGATGGCCGGCTGCAAGTGCGCGGAACCAAAGCCCGCTGACCCGCAAGCCGTCGACAAGAAAGTCGACGTGATGAATCCACCGGTTGATGTGCAGCGTCAGGCCGACCTCGCCGCGTTGCCGCAGACCGGGGGCTCGTTGGTGGATCAGTTGGCGGCCGAAGCCGCGGCGCGCCCGAAGGACACGGGCACACTCGAAGCGGTCATGGCGGCGGTGGCGAAAGACGGCGTGACGTTCGGCCCGACGCGACAGGCGTGGGCGCAGAAGCAGCTCGCGCTCTACTGCGCCTCGGCCGACTCGGCAGACGGCGTGCTGGTGACGGTGTGTGAGTACCCGTCAGCCGAACAAGCGGGCCGCGGTGAGAAGGAATCGAACATCGTGCAGGGCAAGCTGCCGATGCATCAGTCCGTGGTGCGGAAGAAGTCCGTGCTTCATGTCGTGCCGCGCTCCGATGCTCCGCCTGAGACGGTGAAGAAGATTCTCGCGGCCTTCGACGCTGCGTGAAGCGGGAGAGGACGTTCTTTCCGGCTCAGGGGCGCTCATGCCGCGCGTCACGGTGACGGCGTTCTCAGCACCGTTCCCAGCTCACGGGGCGACGCTGGCCAGCCACAGCCCCAGCGTCCCCTTTGGAGCATCGGGGTGCGCAGTCCGCACGATGGCGACGACGGCGCGACCGTCGGGTGCCCAGAGCAGCCGCTCCACTGTCGCGCCGCAGCTCGTCGGCCAGTCGATCGGTGCGTAGCGCGCCCAGGCGGCGCACCGGGTGCTGTTGGGGTCAGCACACTCTTCCGCGTCACGCTCCTCGCGCGTCGGCATGGTGCTCGCGCACTCGCGCGCGTCGCTCGAGTCGAGCCAGGGCGCGCCGGCCATCGCCGTGACGTGCCACTCGATGGGACCAAGGCTGACGGTGGCGTCGCGCAAGGTGTAGGCCGCGTCGTTCGAAAGAGCCGGGCGCTGGGCGCGCTTCACCGCTTTGCTCCAACCACCGCCAGGCGCGAAGCACCGCACCTTCCCACTCGTCCCCTGCGCGACGCAGAACCCGTCGGCCGACCACCACGCGTCTGCCAGCGACTGGGTTCCCGGCATCGTGCCCAGCCGCGCGTACGGTGAGAGTCGCGGCATCGCCTCGCGCCTGAGCGCTTCGAGCTGCTCGCGCAGCTGAGGCAGCCGCGGCTCGTGAGTCACTGCCGGGTTCATCGCCATCCACGTCGTGAGCGCCTCCTCGCGGCCAATCCACCCCTGCACCGCGCGATACCGATCGACCACAGGCCCGCCCGCGGGCACTGAGGGCTCGACGTCCTCCCGCCAGCGCCCGTCGGAGGTGCGGGTCAGCCGCCACGGAGCGGGCCAGTCGACGAACGAGACGATGAGCGACGGTCCATCACAGCGCGCTTCGACCCCGCGCAACCTGCTGAGGTCCAGCTCTGGCGCGCCCTGCGGTGACGCCTTCACCGTCGCGCCGTCGGTGATGCACGCGGCAAGAGAGAGCGCGACGAAGCTGGCGAACATGAAAAGACGGTAGCACCCCCGCCGTCAGGTGCGGTGCGCGCGTCCAGCGGGCAAGCGCCCGAACCAGCGAGCTCACCATCCACTACCGGCTGGAATGAACCGCACAGTGGAGAACCGACCTGGGGCGGTTCGGAACGAGCAGGCAACATGATTCGCTTGTCCTTCTCGACCCCCGCTCCGATGCTTCGAGGCCCCCCTCTCTCGAAGAGACTTCATGAAGCGGTGGTCGACGGCGATCAGATCAGCAGGCGAGCCTGCTGCGGCAATGGTGCTCTTCGCAGGCCTGGCACTGACGATCTCGTTCACGCTGATTCCGCCAGAGAAGGCGCTGAACGTTGCGTACGTGCCGGCGCGTGACGACGTGGTGCTCGAGAAGGTGCCCGTGCGTGCCCGCGCGGCTCCCGGAGTCGAGCTGAGCGAGCAAGCAGCGGCGCAGCGCGCGCGGGAATTGATCACCCAGGCGCGTGCGCGCGGTGGAGATCCGCGGCTGCTCGGTCAGGCGCAGGCGGTGTTGTCGAAGTGGTGGAGCTCGCAGGACGCATCGAGCGAGCTGCTGTTGATGCGCGCGACGGTGAAGCAGAGCCTGCACGACTTCGATGGAGCGCTCGCCGATCTCGACCTCGTCGTTGGGCGTGATCCGCATCGCCCAGCAGGCGAGCCTGCTGATTCGGTCGATCCGCAGGCGTGGCTGACGCGCGCGACGGTGCTGACCGTGCAGGGGCGGTACGCAGACGCGGTGGCGTCGTGTCAGCACCTCAACGCGTCGGAGCGTGTGCTCGAGACGATGGTGTGCGTGGCGATTCCCGAAGCGCTGCAGGGAAAATTGAGCGAGTCGCGCGCGAAGTTGAGCGAGCTGGTGGTGAACGAGCCGGCGTCGAAGGCGTGGGTCTCTTCGGTGCGCGGAGAGCTGGAGCGCTGGGCGGGAGACGACGTCGCAGCGGAGAAGTCGCTGCGTGAAGCGGTGATGCTCGATGCGGGCGACTCGTATTCGCGCTCGCTGCTCGCGGAGCTGCTGCTGGACCTCGGACGACCGAAGGAAGTGGTGGCGCTCTACGCGGGGCGCGAGCTGAACGACACGGAGCTGCTGTGGGTGGTGCTGGCGAATCCGGAGGATGCTGCTCGCAAGGAAGAGCTCGCGGCGCGCGTGGCGGCGAATCGTCAGCGCGGTGAGACGCTGCACCGTCGCGAGGAGTCGCGGTACGCGCTGCGGGTCGAGGGCGACGCAGAGATGGCGCTCACCCTCGCGGTGGAGAATTGGAAGGTGCAGCGCGAGCCGGCAGACGCACGCGTGTTCATCGAGGCGGCGGTGGCGGCACATCGCTCGGTCGCGCTCGAGCCGGTGCGGGCCTGGTTGAACGAGACGAAGTTGCCGTGGCCAGTGCTCCACAAGCTGTTGGAGCAAACGCCATGACGTCTGCTTCCGAGACGACGTCTCCCTCTCCCGCCCCTGCGAGTTCAGCGACGCCCCGCTCCGCGTCCGAGTCATCACAAGCGATCGCGACGACGTCCCCCTCTCCCGCCCCTGCGGGAGAGGGTTGGGGCGAGGGAGTGTCATCCCGCTCTGCGCACGACTCGTCTCCTCACGCGTCGTCTCACTCTCGCGCGCTCGAGAACTGCGGAGCTCTCCCTCACCCTGACCCTTCGCGCGCGTCTCGTGTTGCGCCCGATGCGCCTGCGCGCGCGTCTCGCTCTCGTGCGTTCGTCACCGCGGCGTGCATCGCCTTCGCACTGACTGCGACGCCGGCGTTCGCGCACAAAGGCTCTGACGCGTACTGGACCATCCGCGCCGACGGCCCCCGCGTCACCGGCCGCCTCGACGTCGCGCTCCGAGATCTCGATCTCGCCGTCGCGCTCGACACCAACGCCGACGGCAACATCACGTGGAACGAAGTTCGCGCGCAGCAACCGAACATCTGCACCGCCCTCACCACCGCGCTCTCACTCGAACAGAACAAGTCACGCTGCCCGCTCACCTGCGGAGCCCTGCGCATCGTCGACCATTCCGACGGCAGCTACGCCGCGCTCGACCTCGACGCCACCTGCCCTGCCCCGGTCACCGAGCTCACCGCGAGCTACGCGCTCCTCTTCGACGCCGACGCGCAACACCGCGGCCTCCTCTCCGTCGCAGGCGCTGGAGAAACCCACTGGGACGCGTTCACCACCAACGCCCGCACCCGCACCGTCTCGTTCTCACCCGTCTCCGCGTCGTCCCAGACCGGACTCGCGTTCGCGCAAGGCGTGCATCACATCGCCATTGGCTGGGACCACCTGTGTTTTCTCTTCGCGCTCTTGCTCCCCTCGGTCCTCAAGCGCACGGAGAAGACCTGGGCACCGCGCGACGCGTTCAAGCCGACGCTGCTCGACGTGACGAAGGTCGTCACGGCGTTCACGCTCGCGCATTCCATCACGCTCGGGCTCGCGGCCTTCGAAGTGGTGCACCCCAACGCGCACTGGGTCGAGGTCAGCATCGCCGTCTCGGTCGCGCTGGCGGCGTTCAACAACCTCGTGCCCTTCGTCCCCGAGACGCGCTGGTCGCTCGCGTTCTCGCTCGGCCTGATGCACGGCTTCGGCTTCGTGCAGGCCATCGCCGACCTCGGCGCGGCTGGCCCGTCGATGTGGCTCTCGGTGCTCGGCTTCAACCTCGGCGTCGAAGCCGGTCAGCTGTGCATCGTGGCGCTCTTCGTGCCCGTCGCGTGGCTGCTGCGCTCGAGGACGGCGTACCTCAAAGTCATCCTCCCGCTCGGCTCGGCCGTCATCCTCGGCGTCGCGTTGTTCTGGACCTCGCAGCGCATTTGAGCGCGCTGCATTCTGCCCCTCGCGGGAGCGCTGTTCTGGACCTCGCCTCGAGTCCGAGTCCACACTCCGCGCGCGCATGGCGACCAGCAGCACAGAGACACGCGTCGTCTTCGCCTCGGGCTTCGAGGGTCTCTTCAGCAAAGACTTCCGCAAGCGCCTCACGCCCGCGCTCATCGCGGAATTGAAGGCGCTCGGCGTCAACATCGAGAAGCCGTTCAACCCGGCGTACACCGTCGAGACCTGGGCGTCGGTCATCAACGCGTGCTCGCGACACATCTACCCTGAGCTCTCGCTACCCGACGCGTCGTGGAAGTTGGGCCGCGACACGGTCGATGGCTTCGCGCACACCATGATCGGCAAGGCGCTCTTCACGATGATGAAGCTCATCGGCCCCGCGCGTTCACTCGAGCGCTCGATGCGCAGCTACGCGAGCACCAACAACTACACGAAGGTCACGCTCCAGCGCACCGGGCCGACGTCGTACGACTTCGGGCTCAACGAGAAACACACGCTCCCGCAGTACGACATGGGCGTGGTCGAGTGGCTGCTGCAGATGTGCGGAGCGAAGAACGTCTCGGTCACGCTCACTACGCACGACGCCGAAGGCTTCATGGCGCAGCTCACGTGGGAGTGAGCGCAGAAGCGAAGAAGCTGATCACTCCCTCACCCCAACCCTCTCCCCCAGGGGCGGGAGAGGGAGACCACATCACGATCAGCGATCTCCCGGCGTCGGCACGGGCGTCGACGAGGTCGAGCCAATCGGACGGAATGGATTGCGCGACTGCGCCTCGGTCTGCAACGCACGCCGCGCCTCGAGCAGTCGCTTCTGCGCCGCTTCCAACGCGCTCGCTGCAGCGCGCCCCGCTTCATCGTCAGCCGCAGCGAGAGAACGCGCCGCCTCGGTGAGCGCCTTCATCGAGCTCTCGAGCTCACTCGCCGCGCGGTAGCAGAGACGGGTCGTCGAAACCGATTCCCAGCGCATGGCTCAACCCACCAATCCGTACGCGACTTCGCGGTTCGCCGCCGTCAGCTGACGCGCCTTGAGCGCCGCCTGCACCGCTTCACGCGCACGCTCGAGCGCCGCCTCGGCCTCACGCAACGCGTTCACCATCTCACTCTGCGGATCCGCGAGACCGTTCAGCTCGCGCAGCGTCGAGTGCACCGTCGTCGCCGTCGCATCAATCGCCGTCGCCGCCTTGAAGCAGGTGCGCGCGCGGTCCATCCAGTTGCTCCAACGTCCGGGCTTCGTGTCCATGCGAGACACACTACAGAGAGGGACTGACATTCCCTCTCGGCGCGCCCGCAACCCACTGAAACGACTGACGAATCAGTGTTTCAGGTGCTCGAAGTTGAACTCCACGCGGCGGTTCTGCTCGCGGCCTTCCGGCGTGTCGTTGGTGGCGGTCGGCTGGTCGGGCCCGAAGCCGACGGGCTTCAAGCGCTCCGGAGCGACACCCTTCTTCACCAGGTACGCCTTCACGGCTTCCGCGCGCGCCTGGCTGAGCTTCACGTTCTTGTCGTGTTTGCCCTGCGAGTCGGTGTGGCCCTCGATGCGCACCAATTCCACTTCAGGATGGTTGGTGAGCACCTTCGCCACGTTGTCGAGCAGCTTGAACGAGCGCGGCAACACCACGCTCTTGCCGGTCGCGAAGAAGACCTTCTCCTTGATGACCAGCTTCTCGCCGCTGATGACGACCAGCTGCTTCTCCGCCTCGGGGCAGCCCGCGTTGTCGACCGCGCCCTTCACGGTCGGGCAGTTGTCGATGACGTCTTCGACTCCGTCCTGATCTCCGTCTTTCACCGGGCAGCCGCGGCGCTCGACGAGACCTGCTTCGTCAGGGCACTCGTCTTTGTCGTCTTCCACGGTGTCGCCATCGCGGTCTCGCACGGGGCAGCCGTTGCGCTCGACCGGACCCGCTTCATCGGGGCACGCATCGACCGCGTCTTCCACGGTGTCCTTGTCGCGATCGCGAATCGGGCAACCCTTGCGCTCGCGCGGGCCGGGCTCCTTCACGCACTGGTCGTCTTCGTCGTGCAAGCCATCGCCGTCGGTGTCGGGAATCGTGCAGCCCTGACGTGAAGCGGCTCCGGGAACGCGGAGGCACTGGTCGTTCGCGTTGAGCACACCGTCGGCATCGAGATCGAGCGCGGAACAATCGCGGCGCAACACTTCATCGCTCGCGGTCGCGTCACACACCGGCTTCGCAGGCTCGATGGGAGGCCCCACCGCCACGCCCGCCATCGCGCGGAACGCAGGAGTTCCTGGCAACGCGCCGAAGCCCGGCCCGCCGAGCGCGAAGATCTCGACCCACTTGTGCACCGGGTAGCGAACGCCGAGCAGCACTTCGGTTCCCGGAACGCCGTGCGTGAGATCGACGAGGCCGCGCACGGTGAGCTCTCCGCGCAGCTTGGAGGCCGCGTGTGTACCGAGCGCGCTCACGGCCCAGGTGAAAGTCGAAGCGGTGCTGTTCTCGGTGATGCCCGGGCCCGGAGAACCCGCGGCGCTCCCGCGCACGATGAAGCCGACCTCGGTGCCGAGCCGCAGCCACGGCGTGAAGTCACGACCCGCACTCACGCGCGGAGCCACCGCCAGCGGATTCACCTGCGTGTACGCCGCGGGAGAACCGAACGGGAGCCCGATGCCCAACTGCACTGCGAGGTCGAGCGGCATCTTGTTGGCCTGCTTGAGCAACGCGAAGCGGCCCGTCACCCACGGCGTGCCCATGCCCGCGGTGGAGATGGCGTTGACGCCCCACGTATTGAGATCGTCTCCGCGCTGGAAGGCGACGATGGGCAGCTGCAGACCGACCTCGAGCCAATCGACCGGAGCCCACGCGCCCATCAGGTGCGCGGTGATGCGGCTGCCGACGATGCTGCCGACGCGCTGATTCGTGTCTTCGCGGAAGAGGACGAGCGGATCGTGCTGGTAGTGGCCGACGAGCGAGACGCGCCACTGGCCGCGCTGCATCACGTCGCCAGTCGGAGTGATGAGGCCGGTGCTGGCGCCGGGGTTGAGATCGAGGCGTTCGACTTCGAAGCCGGCGACCTGCGCGCGGGCACCCGACGCGATGATCAGCGCCGCGAGCGGGAGGAAACGAGCACCCCGTCGAAGCGGCCCCCTCTCCCTCGGGGAGAGGGTTCGGGGTGAGGGAGCACGTCTTTCACGACGACGCGCGAGGAGGAGCAACGCCGCCATTCCGAACAACGCGAACGCCGAGTTCTCCGTCGTGCCGCAGCCGCAGCCACCGCCACGCACGATCACGTTCGGACGCTCGGTCACGATGGGCGCAGTCACCGTCCACGTCACCGTCGTCTCACTCGAGTTGCCCGCCGCGTCGGTCGCGCGCACCACCAGCGAGTGATTGCCGTCGCCCGCGGGAGTCGTATCGAACGGACTGCTGCACGGCTTGAACTCGCCACCGTCGATGCTGCACTCGTACGTCACGTTCGGCTCGTCGCTGGTGAACGTGATGACCGGCGGCGTCTCGGTGTTCGGCTGATCCGTCGTCGTCGTCACCATTGGCGGCCGCGTATCGATGGTCACCTTCACCGGGCCCGACGTCGGCGACGTGTAGCCCATGAACTCGGCGCGAGCGGTGATGGTGTGCTCTCCATCAGCGAGCGGAGTCGTCGGCGTGAACGTCCAGTTGCCCATCGCGTCGGCGGTCGTCGTACCGATGGCCATGCCGTCAACGAAGACGGTGACGGTCGAACCCGGAGTCGCGGTACCCGTGATGGTGGGCGTCGAGTCCTTCGTGAGCGTGCCGTCGGCCGGAGACGTAATCGCCACCATCACGTTCGGAATCACGATGGTGAAGTCATTGGGCACGGAAGGCGCGCTGACGTTGCCCGCAGCGTCGGTCGCCGTCGCCGAAACACGGTGGTCTCCCGCCGCGAGCGTGGTCGTCGAGTCACACGTCCACATGCCGTTGGTGCCAGTGATGGCGGTGCACACTTCCTGGTCATCAACTGAGACGCGAACCGTGCTGCCCGGCTCGGCCGTTCCGCTGAAGCGCGGCGTGCGCGTGTAGACCGTGCTGCCATCAGCCGGAGTCGTCACCACCGGCGGCATTGGCGCCGTCGAGTCGATGGTCCACGTGCGAGTCGCAGGCGTGGAATCGGTGTTCGTGCCGTTCACCGCGCGCACCTCGAGCGTGTGCTGACCGTCGCTCAGGCCAGTGAACGTCGTCGGCGTGTTGCACGAGACGAAGGCCGCTCCGTCGAGTGAGCACTCGAAGCTCGAGCCGAGCACGGTCGAGGTGAACGCGAAGTCAGCAGTCGTGCTGCGCACCGTTCCACTCGGGCCCGCGATGATGGCGGTGTCGAGCAGCGACGCGTCGACGGTGAACGGAACCGGAGTCGACGGCTGCGACACGTTGCCCGCGGGGTCGGTCGCGGTCGCGGTGACCGAGTGCGCACCACTGCTCAGCGCGCTCGGCGCCGCGCACGAGAAGTTGCCGTTCGCGTCAGCGGTGACGGTGCAGATGACGGTGCCGTCGAGCGAAACACTGACGGTCGCTCCGGGCTCGGACGTGCCGGTGAAGGTCGGCGTCGAAGAAGTCGTGGAGTTCGCAGTGGGCGACGTGATGACTGGCGCCGCAGGCGACATCGTGTCGACGGTCCAGGTGGCGACCGCAGGCGAAGGATCGACCACGCCGTTGCTGACCGCGCGCACTTCGAGGCGGTGCGTTCCGTCAGCGACCATCAAAGTGCTGGGCGTGCAGGCGGTGAAGGCCGCTCCATCGAGCGAGCATTCGAACGTCGCGCCCATGCGGTCAGCCGCGAAGTTGAACGTCGCCGAGCCGGAGTTGGTCAGCGCAGGCGGCGCGCTGGTGATGACGGTGTCGGGCGCTCCGGTGTCGACCGTGAACGCGCGCGGCAGCGAGGGCATCGAGACGTTGCCGGCCGCGTCGGTCGACGTCGCAGTCGCGGTCTGCATGCCAGCCGCGAGCGGAGTCGTTCCGGTGCACGACCACGTTCCGCTCGAAGTCGCGGTCGCAGTGCACACCGTGTTGCCGTTCACCGTGACAGTCACCGTGCTGCCGGGTTCAGCCATGCCGCCGAAGCGAGGCAGAGCGCCGGTGACTGCGTTCTCGACGGGCTCGGTGATGAGCGGCACGTTCGGAGCGACCGTATCCACCGTCCACGTCGCGACCGCGGGAGACGCATCGATGTTGCCGGCCGTGTCCACCGCGCGCACGAGCAACACGTGCAGGCCGTTCGACAAGTTCATCAACGCGTGCGGCGTCGGGCAGGCAGCGAAGACCGCTCCATCGAGCGAGCACTCGAAGGTCGCGCCCGTCTCGTCGCTGCTGAACGTGAAGCTCGCGCTGCTGGAATTCGTGAACGCAGGCGGCGCGGTGACGATGGTGGTCTCGGGGAGATCGGTATCGACGGTCCACGTCCGCGTCGCAGGCGAGGAGTCGACGTTGCCGCCGGGATCGATCGCGCGCACCGACAACGTGTGGCTGCCATCGGCGAGGTTGTTGAACGTGGTGGTCGCGGTGCAGGCGGTGAAGGCCGCTCCATCGAGCGAGCACTCGAAGGTCGAGTTGGCCTTGGTGCTGGTGAAGGTGAACGTCGCGTCGGTGGCGCTGGTCGAACCCGTGGGCCCGGTCGCGATGACGGTGTCGGGCTCGCTGGCATCGACGGTCCAGCTCGCCGTCGCCGGAGTGGGATCGACGTTGCCCGCCGCATCGACCGCGCGAACGGCGATGGTGTGAAGACCATCATTCAATGCCGACAACGCGTGCGGACTCGGACACGCCGCGAACGCCGCTCCATCGAGCGAGCACTCGAACGTCGCGCCCGGCTCGTTGGAAGTGAAGGTGATGCTCGCGGTGCTGACGTTGACCGTTCCGCTCGGTGCGCTGGTGATGGTGGTGTCGGGCACGCTGGTGTCGACGGTCCACGTGCGAGTCGCAGGAGTCGAGTCGACGTTACCCGCGGGGTCGATGCTGCGCACCGCGAGCGTGTGGCTGCCGTCGGCCAGACCGGAGAGCGTGTGAGCCGCGGGGCACGGACTGAACGCGCCGCCATCAAGTGAGCACTCGAACGTCGAGCCCGGCTCGGTGGACGTGAAGGTGAACGTCGCGGTCGTGGAGCTCGTCGTGCCGACCGGGCCCATCGCGATGCTGGTGTCGGGCTCGGTGCGATCCACCGTCCACGAGTGCGTCGCCGGAGTCGGATCGACGTTGCCGGCCGCGTCGATGGAACGCACGCGCACGGTGTGAGCGCCTTCAGCGAGGCCGTTCACCACCAGCGGAGACGTGCAGGCGCTGAACGCCGCTCCGTCGAGCGAGCACTCGAAGGTCGAGCCCGCCTCGCTCGAGGTGAAGGTGAGCGTCGCGCTCTGCGAAGAGGTCGACGCCGGAGGACCGGTGACGATGGTGGTGTCGGGCGCGGTGGTGTCGACGGTCCACGTGAACGACGCGGGAGTCGGGTCTGCATTGCCGAGCGCATCGACCGCGCGCACGCGGTAGGTGTGAGCGCCATCAGCCAGGCCGCTCAACGACTGCGGAGAGGTGCAGGTGGTGAAGGCCGCTCCGTCGAGTGAACACTCGAACAAGGCGCCCGCTTCCGGAGACGTGAACGCGAACGACGCAGTGGAAGACGACGTGAGCGCCGGCGGCGTCGAAGTGAACGACGTGTCGGGCGGCGCGGTGTCCACCGTCCACGTGAACGACGCCGGAGTCGGATCGACGTTGCCCGCCGCATCGGTCGCGCGCGTCCGGAAGGTGTGCGAGCCGTCGGCCAACCCAGTCAACGTGGTCGGAGAGGTGCACGCGGTGAACGCCGCTCCATCGAGCGAGCACTCCAGCGTCGAGCCAGCCTCGGTGGCGTTGAACGCGAACGTCGCGCTCGACGACGCAGAAGAAGCAGGAGGCGTCGACGTGAAGACGGTGTCGGGCGGCGTGGTGTCGATGTTCCACGTGAACGAGGCCGGCGTCGCATCCGTATTGCCGACCGCGTCCGTCGCGCGAACGCGCATGGTGTGCGAGCCGTCGCTCAAGCCAGTGAACGCGCGTGGAGACGTGCAAGCGGTGAAGGCCGCTCCGTCGAGCGAGCACTCGAAGGTCGAGCCCGCTTCGGTCGAAGTGAACGAGAACGACGCGTTCGCCGAGTTGCTGACGGCCGGAGGCGTCGCGGTGAACGTGGTGTTCGGCGCGGTGGTGTCGACCGTCCACGTGAACGAGGCCGGCGTCGCGTCGACGTTGCCGGAGGGATCGATCGCGCGCGCGCGGAACGTGTGCGAGCCGTCGGTCAGACCGCTCAACGCGCGAGGCGTGGTGCAGACCGTGAAGGCCGCTCCATCGAGCGAGCACTCGAAGGTCGAGCCCGCTTCGGTCGAGGTGAACGAGAACGACGCGTTCGACGAAGCGGAAGCCGCGGGAGGCGTCGCAGTGAACGTGGTGTCAGGCGCAGTGACGTCGACGTTCCAGGTGAACGACGCCGGAGTCGGATCAATGTTGCCCGCCGCATCCACCGCGCGGGCCCGGAAGGTGTGCGAGCCGACGCTCAAGCCCGTCAGGGTCTGCGGAGAGGTGCAGGCGGCGAAGGCCGCTCCATCGAGCGAGCACTGCAGCGTCGAGCCGGCCTCCGTCGCGTTGAACACGAACGTCGCGCTGGTGGAGTTCGAGTTGGCCGGCGGAGTCGACGTGAAGACGGTGTCGGGCGGCGTGGTGTCGATGGTCCACGTGAACGCAGCCGGAGTCGCGTCGACGTTGCCCACCGCGTCCGTGGCGCGAACGCGCATGGTGTGCGAGCCGTCGGACAACCCCGTGAACGCGCGCGGAGAGGTGCACGCGGTGAAGGCCGCTCCATCGAGCGAGCACTCGAAGGTCGAGCCCGCCTCGGTCGAGGTGAACGAGAACGACGCGTTCGCCGAGTTCGAGACCGCGGGAGGCGTCGCCGTGAACGACGTGTTGGGCGCCGTGGTGTCCACCGTCCACGTGCGCGACGCGGGAGTCGGATCGACGTTGCCCGACGGGTCGACCGCGCGCACCTGGTACGTGTGCGAGCCGTCGGCGAGGCCCGTCAGGTTGTTCGGAGACGCGCACGCCGTGAACGGCGCTCCATCGAGCGAGCACTGGAAGGTCGCGGTTGCGTCAGGCGAGGTGAACGCGAACGTGGCGCTCGTCGAAGCAGTCGTGCCGCTCGGCCCGGAGGTGATGCTGGTGTCGGGCGGAACGGTGTCGATGGTCCACGAGCGAGAAGCAGGCGTCAGGTCGACGTTGCCGGCCGCATCGATGGCGCGCACCTGCAGCGTATGCGGTCCATCAGCGAGCGCCGCGGTGACGAGCGGAGAGCTGCACGCCACGAAGGCGCCGCCGTCGATGCTGCACTGGAACGTCGAGCCCGCTTCGGTCGAGGTGAAGGTGAACGTCGAGACGCTGGAGTTGCTGTTCGCCGGAGGACCACTGGTGATGGTCGTGTCGGGACGAACGGTGTCGATGGTCCACGTGTACGAGGCGGGCGTGGCATCGACGTTGCCCGCCGGGTCGATGGCGCGCACCTGGAAGGTGTGTGAGCCGTCAGCGAGCGCTCCGGTGGCGAACGCCGAGGTGCAGGCGCTGAACGCCGAGCCATCGACGCTGCACTGGAAGGTCGAGCCCGCCTGCGTCGCGGTGAAGGAGAACGAAGACGTCGCCGAGTTCGAGATGAGCGGCGGCTGCGCGGTGATGGTCGTGTCGGGAGGAATCGTGTCGACGGTCCACGTGTAGCTGGCGGGCGTGGCGTCGACGTTTCCCGTCAAGTCAGTCGACCGCACCTGGAAGGTGTGTGAGCCGTTGCTCAACGGCCCCGCGTACGCCTGAGGAGAGGTGCACGCGCTGAAGGCCGCTCCGTCGAGCGAGCACTCGAACGTCGAGCCCGCTTCGGTTGCGGTGAACGAGAAGGAAGCGCTCGTCGAATTCGTGTTCAGCGGCGGCTGCGCCGTGATGGTGGTGTCGGGGCTGGTGCGGTCCACGATGGTGCTCGTGGAATTGCTGAGCACGAACTTCGGCGTGAGACCGACCTGGTAGTTGATGCGCCCCTGGTTGGCGAACGTGCCTTCCGCTGACGTGACGGTGACGGTGACCGAGCCACTCGCTCCAGACACCAGCGTGCCGAGCGTCCACGTCACGGTGCCGGCCGCGTGCACGCCACCGCCCGTGGCGGAGACGAAGGTCGTGCCCGCGGGGAGAACGTCGACGATGGAAGCGGAGTACGCGGTGGCCGGCCCGGTGTTCGAGTAGTTGAGCGTGAACGTGTAGTTCGTCGCGTTGGTGCGCGCGGGCGCGGTCTTGGTGAGGGCGATGACGGGCTGCGCTCCGCTGAAGGCCGCGGGCGTTTCGTACAGCGAGTCGAGGAAGAGCCGCGTGCCGTTGGTCTGCGGGTTGGCCGAGATGGGCAGCGTGGTCGAGTAGTTGTGGCCGGTGAGGTAGCTGACCTTGCCGTTGTTGACGTTGCCGTCGAGGTACCCGGTGAGCCACATCATCTGCGAGCCGAGCGTGGCGCCGGTCTGCGCGATGAGGACGGAGCTGTTGGCGTAGAGGTTCGAGCCGGCAGGGAGCCCCAGCGACTCGACGCTGCCCGTGTCCGCGGTGAGGGTGCCGTCGAACTGCGCGAACAACGAAGACGTCTGCAGCACCGTGAGCGGCGTGGGCGGATTGTTGTCGTCGTTGATCATGCCCGCGTCGGACAAGAAGCGGCCGTTGACGTTGTTCTCGAAGGTGGTGGTGGCCTCGCACGACATGAACGCGTGCGTGGACGGGCCGATGTCGAGCCAGCCACGAATCTCACGCACGACTTCATTGTTGGCAGGCGAGTCGTAGTGCATCGAGGTGAGCTGGTCGTACGTGGGCTGGCCACCGGCGAAGAGCGTGCCGTCGAAGGCGCCACCGTTGGCGCCGGCGACTCCGGCGAGCGTGAGCGCACCAGGAGACGCGTTGGTCCACGTGGCGCCGGTGGAGTCGGTGATGTTGGCGGCGTTGAGCATCGTGTACGCGATGGCCTCGCTGCCATCGCGCAGCACGGCGATGCGCGGCGCGGCGAGCAACGTGCGCTGCACGTCGGCGTTGAAGGCCGCGGTGGCGACGTGCACGTTGGTGACGGTGTCGGCCGCAAGGTAGTTGTCGACGATGAGCAACGCGGCCGCGGTCGCATCGGCGGCGGCGATGACGAACGGGCCTCCGCGGTAGGCCACGCTGCCGAGCGCGGCGCCGCTCTCTCGTTGTGTCGCAGTGACGGTGAAGTCCGTGCCACCCGCGGGCTTGCCGGTCAGCGCGATGCGATGCACCGGAACGTTGGCGCGCAGCAGGCGGTCGACGAGGCCGAACGCGCGGAGCGTTCCGTTGTTCTGGCTCGTGGTGTCCATCGGGATGATGAGCGAGCCCGACGCGAACGCCGTGACGACGGCCTGTCGCTGGGCGGCGACTGGCGGTTTGGGTTCGTTGGCTCCCTCGACTTGCTGATCCGGAGCACACGCCGCCAACGCCAGCACCACGACTCCAACAACTCGCTTCGTCATCTGGTCTGATCTCCAAAAGTCCACCGCGGTCATAACGCGGCGGAATCGGCCGGCGAGAAAGTGGAGATCAGTGGGTAAATCTTTGCAATCGAGTCAAAAGTCACATGGGTCGAATTCCACGTGTGCGCTGGTCGAGGTTGATGTGGGACGCGCACAGAACGGGGTGGATTGATCAGCTGTGACTGATCAGCCGATCAATAGGGGATCGGTCGCTCGTACGGACGAGCCGGCTCTGCCTCGTCGTCGCTGATGAACGTGATGACCTTCTTCGCATCGTCGATCTCGAGCTTGCAGCCGAAGTTGCGCGCGCGCGTGATGCCCTTCGGCAGCGCACACACCCAGGAATCGACGGAGAGCTCCGTCGCTGAGCACGCGTCGTATTCATCAGCAGGCGAGCCTGCTGGGAGACGCGGCTCTCCCTCTTCTTCGATTTGCTCTTTGGTCAGCACTTTTCGCTGCGGGTACTTCCACTCGTAGAGGCGGCGCGCGTTGCGCGAGAGCAGGTCTTCGGGAAGCGGGCCTTGCACCTTCGCCGCGAGCAACAGGAGCGGACCCCAGTCGGGGTACTGCGGCACGTCTTCGCCCTCGGCTTCGTCCGGGGTGGTGACGACGTTGCGTTTGAGCGCGCGCGCCAGCTGTGCGTCGGTGCACAGCGGGCGGCGTTGATCATCGAGCGGGTTGACCTCGACGTCGCTTTCCTCGTCGGTCTCGGCGGGGCGGCACCGCAGCTCGACGTTGCACTTCACGCTCTCGAGAATCGGCACTACCCACGGGCACTTCACCTTCCTGGTCGCGATGACCGCGAGCGCCGAGAGCAACGTCTCTCCCACGCCTCCGCCGTCGTAGTACGGGTCGGTCAGGTTCTGGTGCCAGTGCGACTCGAGGACCTCGCACGCCGCGGTGTCGAGCCCTTTGGGGTCGAGCTCGAGGAGCTCTTCGACGCCACCCGGGTCGGTGACCGAGCTGGCGATGACGCCGTCGAGCAACGCCTTCGCGTACACGTCTTTGTGCTGCGGGTGGGCGCGGAACCAGGCGCGCGCGAGCGAGTCACCGTCCTGCACCTGCAGGGCGAGGCCGTCGACGACCTGCTGTTGATCAGCCGGCTTCAACCGCGCGAGCGCCTTGTCGAACGCTTCGATGTCGCGGAGCAGCTGGCCACCGCGAGTGAGCGCGTCGCGGAGGTGCTCTTCGGGGTTGGGGTCGGTGCGCATCAGCAGGTCGAACTCTTTTGACGAGAGATCGAACGACACCGAGTCGAGGTGCGAGAGCAACGTGGGCACGCGCGACCAATCGGGCGTGTCGTCGGGCAGGAGCGGACGCCCGGTCACGACCGACCCCGCGTTCCAGACCTGTTCCTGCGTGAGGAGTCGGCCGTCTTTCAAGAAGAGGAGCCAGCCTTCGTCGCCGAGGTGAATCACCACCCGGGTCTTGCCGCTGTCGAAGAAGATGCGCGCGGCTTTTCGCGGCTCGCGCGTGAGGATGGCGGTGTTGGTGCGCATGCGCTGGAAGTCGCAATGCGCGATGGTCGCGGCGCCCGTGAAGGCGATGGGGAGATCAGCGCTCTCTCCGATCGAGACGTAGGTGCAGCCGTCGCGGGCGGATTTCGAGAACCAGCAGCTCACCTTGTCGGTGAACGCGGGAATGGTGCTGCACTGTTTCTCGACCTCGACGTCGACCACGCGCACCGAGACGTGGAGCGGAGTGGTGACGTCAGCGATGCGGGGATGGGTGCGTTCCTGAGCGCAGGCCGTCAGGAGGAGGAGAAGGGGCAAGAAACCGCGCACAGCGTTCAAACGTAGTCTCACCTGATTCCCTACCCAACGGCATCGCCCCAGGGGGCTTTGCTGCTGGGGTTGCGACACCGCCCACCGCTGGTAAGTCTCCATGCCCATGCCCCCTCCTCCAGTGCGTCGCACGCGGCCCCGCCTCGGTGAGCTGTTGGTGAGCATGGGCTATCTGACACCCGAACAGCTGGAAGGGGTTTCAGCGCATCAACGTCAGTGGGGCATGTCGTTCGGTCGAGCGGCCATCGCGCGCGGGTTGTGCACCGAGGCGCAGATCGTCAGCGCGCTGTCGCGGCAGACGGGCATTCGGGGCATCGATCTCGAGAAGGAACAACAGGCGCCCGAGGTGCAGGGGCTGCTCAAGCTCGAGGGCGCACAGAAATTGCGGGCGGTGTGTCTGCGGCTGACGAACCACACGTTGTTGGTGGCGATGGCGGCTCCGGCCGGGCTCGCGGAGCAGGATCAAGTTCGCACGCTGACCGGCAAGTCGCGCATCGAGGTGGTCATCGCGTCGGACCTGGCGATCGATCGCGCCATCGCGCGCTTCTACGGGCTGCCGTACGAGCAGACCGACATGTCCACCGCGGCGAACCAGCGCGAGCTCGCTGGGTATGCGGGGAGCTCGGCAGTCGCGGAGTCTGGCTACAAGGGCTCGTCTCCGTCGCAGTCGGGCGTGGACATCCCGGGCTTCGAGCCGACGGGCGCGCCGTACTCGGGCTCGTCACCATCGCAGTCGGGGTACCGCGGTTCGTCTCCTTCGCAGACGGGAGTGCCTGCGCCCGGAAATCCGGTTCCGCCGAAGCGGCATGAGTTGTTCGATGCGATTGGTTTGTCCGCGCGCGCGGCCGACATGGTGCAGCGCATGGGCAAGTCGAACAACCTCGGCGTGCGCGAGGTCATCGCGCGCGTCGTCGAGCAGTGGGCGGCGAACATGCTCAAGAATCAGAAGTAGCGCTCACGGAGCTCTGACTTCAGCGCAGGCGCCATCGCGGCCGGAACGTGCGGTCAGTGTCGTGATGCGCCCGTCGGCGCGCAGCACGACGTCAGGAGCCAGCACGCGCGCCGAGCTGGTTCCTCTGAGTCAGATCAACGGCTGCGGCGTGTCGACATGCACCCTTCGGGCTGGTGATCAGGCGAAGTTCAGAATCGAGATGGACGAAAGTGCGGTCTAACCGCCGTTTTGTACATCTCGATTCTGGCGGCCTCCCCGGGAATGTCAGTGCTGCCTGGTAAGCATTCGTCCGGGGGCGCACATGGCGGACGAACCGGGGTTGTTGAGGCAGGCTGAGCAGCAACATGGAGTGCTCAGCTTCAAGCAGGTGTTGGCGTGCGTGAGTCGGCAGCAACTGAGGTATCGACTCGGCTGTGGGCGCTGGGAACGCGTTCACCCGCGGACGATTCGAATTCACGGCGCACCGGCGACGTGGGAGCAGCAGATGCATGCGGCGAAACTCTGGCTCGGGAGCAAGTTCGCCTTCTCGCATCAGACGGCTGCGGCGCTTCACGGTCTGCGGAACTTCGAACGAGCGGCGCCCATCATTGCGACCGTCGAGCGCCGCCGCAGGAGCAGGACGGTTGAACTGCACCACGCAACGCTCCATCACAAGGATCAGCGAATCGTCGATGGCTTCCCGGTGACGAGCGTTCCGCGCACGGCGATCGATCTCGCGGGTGTCCTCGACGGCGAGCAGGCCATCCGTTCGATGGTCGACGAGATGGTCTCGCGCCGGCTGATGTCACTCGACGTCTTCAAGCAGGCGCTCGATCGAAACGGCGGAGCGCGGGGCACTGCGTTCTTGCTCGAGCTTCTCCGCCTGTACGAGGGCGGCGACGGCGCGAGCGAGAGCGAGCTCGAGGACCGGGTCTTCGCGCTCTGTGACGAGTACCAGTTCCCGCGACCGAAGAAGCAGAAGGCCGTGTACGACGGGAAGCGGTTCCGGCGGCTCGATTTCCTCTTCGAGCTGTGGGGCGTCATCATCGAAGCCGACAGCTCGGCGCACCACTCGAGCCCAGAGGCGTTCGAGGCCGACCGGCAGCGCATCAACGCGCTCCATGCGCGCGGATTCATCGTGCTGCATTGGACGTGGAACGCGATCGAGGAGCGGCCGTACGAGCTCGTCGATGAGCTGCGCCGCGTGCTCGAGCTGCGCCAGTCGATGCTCGGCCATTGACTCTGCGTCACGGCTCGTCGCACCGCATCTCGTCGCGCGCGTCGTGACAGCGCCGGCAGCTCAGCGCACTCCCTAGAAATTCGCGAGGAGCAGCGAGGGCTCGCTCGGCACCACCCAGCCGCTCGGCGGCGGAGGCGGAGGCGGAGGCGTGGCGTTCTGTTCCATGCGGCGGATGCGGTCATCGATCTGCCCTACACGCGCGGCGCCCGCACTCCGCGCGGCCAGCGCCGTCGCGATCAACACGATGCCCGCCGCGACGGCACCGAGCCCCGCGAGGGTGATGATCAACCCGACCACGAAAGGCTCGACGAGGAAGTACTCGACCACGCTGAAGAGCATGATGGGGAGCCCGAAGATGAGCGTGGCTCCACCGCCGATCGCGAGGAGCGCGATGCCTCCGCCGAGGCTCGGGCGGTTGTCGATGAGCCGCGCGCGTTCCATCTCGAGCTCGGTGCGCGACATCGTCTCGACGTCCATCAGCGGAGCGGCCGACGGCACGAGCCGCGCCGAGAACGACGACGGCGATTCTGAGAGAAGACCACCGGAAGCCACCGAGAGCGTCAGCGCGAGCGCGAGCATGCGGCGGAAGTTACCTGCACCGGGCCCGAAAGCGAGTTGCCGCGCAGTGACGGTTCCAGAAGCGCTCGACGTTCGACTCCGTGGCCATCTTCACGGAAGAACAATGGGCGGCCCAGCACCAGCGCGCCGAGAATCATCGCTGCGAGCGCCGAACTCTGGAGCAGGTTCTGACCGAGGTCGTCAACCCGCCACCACTCCCCGAGCCGCTTCGAGAGCAACTGGAGCGCGATGAAGCCCGCGACGCCTGCAGCCAGGGGCAGCGCTCCACAAGCGAGCCGATCTCGCGCCGACAGTTCGCTCGCGAGGCCGACCACGAGCGAGCCGATGATCGCGAGGCCCAGCAATGCGGCCGCCGTCAGCGGGAGATTCCGTTCGAAGAACGGGTTGATGGTCTCGTCCCGCAGCAGCTCCCACGGGTCGGGCGGAGGTGACGGCACGTACAGAGGACAGGCGAGCACGCCGAACATGACGAGCGTGTTCGACACCACGGCAGTGAGCTGGTTCCGCTGCTCAGTTCTCGAGGCCGACCAGCGCCGCGAGACGACCTTCGGCGGCCGCGAGCTCGACCTTGCGCACCTCGAGCTGCGAGCGCGCCTGCGCCGCCGCTGACGCCGCGAAGAAGCGCTTGCTGTCGATGTCGCTGACCTCGAGCGAGGTCGAGAAGCCCGCCTGGTACGCGGAGTCGATCTGCTTCTGCGCGCGGTTCGCGAGGTTGAACTGCGCTTCGGCCTGCGCGAGCGCGACCTCGGCGGCGAGCAGATTCGTCTTCGCGCCGATCCACGTCGCGCGCGCCTTCTGCCGCGCGGCCTCGTACTTCGCCTTCGCCTCGGCGGTCTTCGCGTCGTTCTCGTGCAGCGTCACGTAGCGCTGCCCGCGGTCGTAGAGCGTCCACTGCGCGGCCACCACGCCGTCGAAGATGAAGTTGGTGCCCGCGAAGCCCTTGTTCGAGTTGTACGAGCCCTTCGCCTGCGCCACGAGCGACGGCATCCACGAGAGGCGGTCGAAGGTGTTGAAGACCTCGGCGGCCTGCAGTCCGGCCTGATTCGCCTTCACGAGGTACGTCTTGTCCCACGGAGCATCACCCTCAGGAGACGCCGTCACGTCGAAGTGCGTCGCTTCGCCTTCGATGGGCCGCACCGGCTCACCCACGAGCGCCTCGAGCAACGCCAACAGCGCCACCTTCTGACCCTGCAACGTCGCCAGCGTCGCGCGCGCTTGCGCCGTCTCTGATTGTGCACGCAGCACCGCGATGTCCGTCGCCACGCCGAGCTGCTGCTGCGCCGTCGCGTCCTTCTCGCGCTTGAGCGCCACCACTTCGGCGTCTTTCGCGGCCTGCTCGATGGCCGAGAGCCCTTCGATGCCCAGATACAGCCGCGACACACCGAGCAGCACCTGCTCGCGCGCTTCGAGCGAGCCGTACTTCGCCGCGTTGTTCGAATGATCAGCCGCGGGGATGAGGAACATCTGCGGAGCAAACAGCGTCTGCGTGATGATCAGATTTCCGTAGAGCGAGTTGCGCGCGACGATGGTCGTCGGCTGCAGGTTCGCGCCCGCGGCGTCGGTGAAGCCCTGTTTCACGCCGGCCAGCACCTGCTCGTTGGGCATGAGCGGAATGCCGTACGCAGGTCCCGCTCCACGAATCGATGCGTCGATGACGCCTTCGAACGCCTGCAGGAACGCGGACGGGTCGAACTTCTGCTCGGCCGTGGTGTGCACGTAGCTCACCGACGCGGTCATCTCAGGCAGCACGGCGGAGAAGACGAGGCGCGCCTTGGCGGCGACTTGATCTGCTGACGCCCGCGCGACCGCGAGGTCAGACGACTTTTCGTTCGCCACTTTCAGCGCATCTCGCAGCGACATCGGCTTTCGCGTCGCGACGTAGGCGCTCTCGAGATCGACGACGGGTGCTGCTGATGGCGCTTTCGGAAGGGGCACTTCTGCGAGCGCGAGCAGCAATACGAGTGTGGTCGTCATTGGGCCGCTCCCTCACCCTGACCCTCTCCTCGAGGGAGAGGGGAATCGTCCTTCACTTCTTCTTTGGCTTCGTTCGCTTCGGGCGCTTCCGGCGCTTCCTTGCCGATGCGCAGCGACTTCGGCGTCAGCTTCTCGAACACCGCGAAGATGAGCGGCACCACGAGCAGCGTGAGGAACGTCGAGGTGATGACGCCGCCGATGACACCGATGGCCATCGGCGCGCGGAACTCGAAGCCCATGCCCCGGCCCATCGCCGTCGGCACCATGCCGATCGCCATCGCCGCCGACGTCATCAGAATCGGACGCAGGCGACGCGGCCCCGCGTTGAGCAACGCCGTGTCGAGGTCTTGCCCCGCGCGCAAATTCTGGAGCGTCTGGTCCACCAGCAGAATCGCGTTCTTCGTCACCAGACCGACGAGCAGGAACAGACCGATGACGGCTCCGAGCGTGAGCGACCAGCCGGTGACGAACAGCGCCAGCCCCGCGCCGATGAGCGCGAGCGGAATCGAGACCATCACCGTGATGGGGTGCTTGAAGCTCTCGAACTGCGAGCCGAGCACCATGTACAGGAAGAGGACGGCAAGAATGCCGACGACCAGCGTCGCGGTGTTCTGCTCGCCGAGAATCTTCATCTGCCCGTCGAAGAAGTACGAATAGCCCTCGGGCGGAGTCTTCAGCTCTTCCTGGATCTGCGTCGCCACGTCACCGAGCGACGTGTATTCCGACGCCGCCGCGAGCACGTACACGCGCCGCTGGCGGTTGAAGTGCTCGATGACCGAAGGCGTTTCCTTCATCGAGACCGACGCGACGTCACCGATGGCGCGAGGCCCCTGCGGCGTGAAGACCTCGAGCGAGGTGAGCGTCTCGGGGTTCGCGCGATCTTTCTCCGCGAGGCGCACGACGATCTCGGTCTCTTCCGTGCCCTCGCGCAGCTTGCCGACCACCTGGCCGTTCATCGCCATGCGCAGCTGCATGCCGAGCGCCCCGGCGGTCAGGCCCGTGTCGTTGGCGCGCGCGCGATCGATGTCGATGGCGAGCTCGGGCTTGGGCGGGTTGGTGATGACGCGAATGTCGGTCACCATCGGCTTGCCGCCCGCGGAGAAGAGCGACTTCTTCGTCTTCATGTTCCGCAGCGTGTCGGCGACGCGATTCGCTTCGACGGTGAGCCCCTCGAAGTCGGACCCCATGACGTAGATCATCACCGGGAAGAAATCGCCGAGGCCTTCGATGTCGGGCGGGTCGATGATCGCCACTTCGGTCGCGGGCAGGGTCTGCAGCCGCGCGCGCGCCGCGTCCTTCATCTGACGGAGCGTCAACTTGCGCTCGTCGCGCGGCTTGGTCAGCACGCGGAAACGCACGGTGTTCGAGTCGCCACCGAAGTTGTTCGGGTCGGCTCCGACCAGCGCGTAGAGGTCAGTGAGGTCGTCGATCTCGCGCAGCATGTGCTCGGCCTGCTCGGCGCGCTCGGTGCTCTCCTTCAAGCTCGAGCCTTCCGGCAACTTCAGCTGCACGATGAACGTCGAGCGGTCCTGCGGCACCATGAAGTCGTTGCCCAGCGTGCTCGACGCAGCGACCGACGCGACGATGATGGCGAGCGTGATGAGCGCGGTCTTCCAGCGGTGCACCAGCGTCCACTTCAAGATGCGGCCGTAGACGCGCTCCATGCCCTCGAAGAAGCGGCGGAGGAAAGCGGCGATGGCGTTCTCTCCTCGATGCGACTCGGGGCCGAGCCGACGAGACAGGCGCGCCGACAACATCGGGTCGAGCGTGAAGCTGATGAACATCGAAATCACGACGGCCGCCGAAATCGTCAGACCGAACTGCTTGAAGAACTGACCGACGATGCCGGGCATGAACGCCACGGGGACGAACACGGCGACGAGTGAGAAGGTGGTGGCGAGCACGGCGAGGAACACGTCCTTCGTGCCGTTCGACGCCGCGTCAGCGGGGGACTCACCCTTCTCGAGGCGATGCGTGATGGCTTCGCGCACCACGACGGCGTCGTCGATGAGCAGACCGATGGCGAGCGTGAGCGCCAGCAGCGTCATCTGATTCATCGTGTAGTCGAGCAGGTACATCACGAAGAACGTGCCGACGACGGACGTGGGGAGCGCGAGTGAAGAGATGAAGGTGCCGCGCACGTCGAGCAGGAACAGCAGAATGATCAGCACCGCCATGAAGCCGCCGAACACCAGCGCGATGACGACCTCGTGCGTGTTGGCTTCGATGAAGGTGGAGTTCTCGATGAGGATCGACGCTCCGAAGCCGTGACCGAGCTCGGGCACCAGCTGCGCCATCTTCTCTTTTACCGCACGCGTCACCTCGACCGTGTTGGAGCCGGGCTGTTTGACGATCTCCATGATGACGGCTTCTTTGCCGTTCAACCGGGCGATGGTGCGGCGGTCCGCCACGCCGTCGATGACGCTGGCGATCTCATCGAGGCGCACCTGCGTGCCGAGCTGCGCGCTGCGTGAAATCGGGAGCAGCCCGATCTCGTCGACGTTCTTGAACTGACCGAGCGAACGCACGGTGAGCTCGGACGGACCGAGATCGAAACGACCCGCGGGCACGTCGACGTTCTCCATGCCGATGCGCTCGGCGACCTGGGCGGGAGCGACTCCGGCCGACTTCGCCTTGTCGAGATCGATGTCGACGCGAATCTCCCGCTTCTCTCCGCCGACGGTGCGCACCTGGGCGACGCCTTCGACCTGCGCGAGCGCGGGCTCGACCTTGTCCTTGATCAACTGTACGAGCCGCGCGGACTCGAGGTCAGCGTTCACCGCGTACGTGAGAATCGGAGCGGCGCCGATGTCGAGCCGTGACACCTTCGGCGCATCGGCATCGCGCGGCAGGCCCTGCACGCCGCCGACCTTGTCGCGCACTTCCTGCACCGCGCGATCGAGCGGCACGGTGAGCTTGAACTGCACGAAGATGAGGCCGACGTTCTCGCGCGCGAACGATTGAATCGTGTCGACGCCCTGGATGCCGGCAACCGCGTCTTCGAGCGGCTTGTTGATCTGCGTCTCGATCTCCGACGGTCCCGCGCCCCGGTAGATCGTGGTGATGGTGACGAACGGGAAGCTGACGTCGGGGAAGAGATCGGTGCCGAGACGCGAGACACCGAGCATGCCGAGCACGATCAACAACAGCGACAACATGGTCGTGAAGACCGGCCGCTTGATCGAGAGGTCTGAGAGCGTCATCGCTGGGTGACCTTCGTTCCCTCGACGAGTGCCGGCGTCGGGTAGTCCACCACCTGCGTGACCGGGGATGCCGGCTGCACCGTGACCGAGGTGTTGCCGCGCTCCATCACCTTCACTGCGACGCGTTTCAGCGCGCCATTTTCATCGACCGCGAAGACGTGATCTCCACCGGAGCGACCAAGCGCCGTGGAGGGAATCGAGATCGCCGCGCGCTCTTCGCCGACGTTGATGAGCACACGCGCGAGCGAGTTGGCGAGGAAGCGACCGTCGGAGTTGGGCACCGAAATCTCGAGCGGCACGCGGCGCGTCGCGGGGTCAGCGGAAGGAAGGATGACCTTGATGACCGCGTCGTCGCTCGCCGCGCCGGAGCCGATGGCCTCGACGCGCACTTTCTGTCCCAGCTTGAGCTCGCCGCGCACGCTCTCGGGCACCGTGACCTTCACGATGAGCGGGTCGAGCTGCATGAGGATGTACACGGGCATGCCCGGGCCGACCATGCCTCCGGTGGTGTCCGGAGCGTCGATGACCGTCGCGGTGAACGGCGCAGAGAGGAAGTGTTTGCGCTGGCCGGCCTTCGCCTGCGCGAGGCCGGCCTGGGCTTGCGCGACCTGCGCGCGCGCGGCCTTCGCTTGCGTGTCGGTCTGACGGAATTGGAGATCGGACACGCTGCCTTCCGCCTTCAACTTCTCGTTGCGGGCGGCGACGTCGAGGGCGAGCGCGGCTCCGGCTTCGGCGGCCATCACGACGGCTTCGGCTTGAGCGACCTGCGCGTTGATGATCTCGGTGTCGAGATTTCCGAGCGGCGTGCCGGCCTTCACCACTTCACCCTTCACCGCCTTGCTGTTCACCAGGCGACCACCGACCTCGAAGCCGAGCGGGAGCAGACGCGACGGACCGAGCTGACCGGTCACCGTCTCGCGGGCCGATGCATTCACCGGGCGGGCGGCGACGACGCGCACCTTCGGAGCGGTGAGCGCAGGTCCTTCGGCGAACGCGCTCGTGGAGATGATGAACAACGCGGCCAACAGCCGGGTCATGCCGTCCTCTTCTTTCGTGAAACGGAGGTCTTCGAAGTCTTCGCAGCGGGGAACAGATTCGTGGCGGGCGTCAGTGCCCCAGCAGACCCGTCTGCTGATCTGGTCGAGATGCCGTTGGCGATGAGTGTCTGGAGCGAACGCACCCAGTGATCGAAGTCGGGCTTCTGCGCCATCTTCGCCATGCGGCGCGCGACGAGGAGATAGGTGCCGACGAGCATCATGCCGACCACTTCGACGGGAACGTCGGCGCGCACGAGGCGCACGCGCTCGAGCTGCTGGCACTGCGCCATCACGCGCTCGACCTCGCGGTCCAACATCGTCCACATGACGCCGTCGAACTCGGTGCCTTGCGAGCCGCGCAGGAGCACGTCGGTGACGTCGCGCCAGTCCCACAGCAGCTCGAGCAGATGGCGATCTTCGCGCGCGTCGATTTCCGCCATCGCGGCGACGAACTGCGAGACGTCCTTCTTCCGCGACGGTTTGCTCGCGGCGATCAGCGCTCCGTAGGCGGCGTCGCGTGAGACGGTGAGCTCATCGAACTTCGCTTCGAGCGCCTTGCAGAGCTCGCGGAAGAGCGACTCCTTGCTCTCGAAGTGAAGATAGAACGCGCCTTTGCTCAGGCCGCACGCGGCGGTGATGTCTTCGATGCGCGCGCGCTGAATGCCGACGCGGACGAACTCCTTCCGGGCAGCGGTGATGAGCGACGCGCGAGCGTGCGGGTCTGCGGGGCGAGCCATGTGAATGCCAGGAGTGGGGAATTCGAAAAACGACCGGTGACTAACCCGGCGGTCAGAAACGCAGCCATGATTTCTGAATTCCCAGTCAGTGACGAGTGAAGACCCGCTGATAGGGCCGAAAAATTGCGGCTCAGCGCCTCGCAACTACCTTCACTCACATGCTTCGGACCTGTATCGCTTCCTTCATCTTTATTGCGGGCTGTGGCCCCGTCTCCGTAACCGACTCACTCCCGGTGACTGGATCGAAGTGCCTCTCGCTCTCGGAGCCGGGCGCGACGGGACTCACCGTGATGACGCCTTCGCGCGTGTCGTGGTTGTTCCGCGTGGACACCTGCCGCGGCGATGCCGTGAACGGACTGACCGCGACGGAGTTCGAGATTTACGAAGACGGCAAGAAGGTCAGCGCGTTCGAGTCGCAGCAGCGCATCGCTCCGAAGGGTGAGCGGTTCCGTTTGTATTCGGTGGTGCTGCTCGATCTCTCCGGCTCGCTCTTGCGGAGCGGAGATTTTCCGGCGCTGCAGCGCGCGTCGATCGAATACCTCGACGCGGTCGGCGTGAACGACGGGCACGTGGTGCAGGTGATGACCTTCGATGGCCGCGCCGAGCCGCAGGTGCTGGTGCCGTTCACGTCCAACCTGGCGACGTTGAAGGCTGGCATCTCGTCGCTCTCGGCGGCGGAATGCGGGGTGTCTTCCGATTGCTTCGCGTACGCCGATCGCCGCACGTGCGCGGGGTGGCGCTGCGTCGACGACTCGACGAACTTGAACGGAGCGGTCGTGAAGTCGCTCGCCGTGCTCGACGCGGCGGTGTCGCAGAGCGGCGTGTCGTGGCGTGATGGCGCGCTGGTGTTGTTCACCGACGGAACTGATCAGGCCGCGCGCGTCTCTGCGGCCGAGGCGCTCGAAGCGGTGCGCAAGTCGGCGCAGCACGTCTTCTCCGTCGGCCTCGGAGGAGAGATCGACGCCGACGCGCTGCGCGCGATGGGCAAGGACGGCACGTGGCCGGTCGCGAAGGCGGAAGAGCTGAGCGCGGCGTTCACCGAAATCGCCAAGCGCGTCTCGTCGCTCGCCAATCGGTTCTACGTGCTCGAGTACTGCTCGCCGAAGCGCAGCGGGAAACACGAGCTCAAGGTGCTCGCCACCGCGGAGACCGAGCGTGACGGCCGGTTGAGCGGCCAGCTGAGCAGCGAGTTCGACGCCACCGGCTTCACCAGCGGCTGCTCGCTGTAGAGCCCGCGGAGTACGCTCGCGCTCGATGGCGCTCGGACCTCTGGTGGTGATGACGCGCGCGAAGGGCCAACGCGGGTGGACCGTGCGCATCGACCCTTCATCGATTCGCGTCGAGGACACCGTCATCACCGCGCAACCCGATGGGCGGCTGCTGCTCGAGCGTGCCCACGCGAACAGGTCGTTCACGTATCCCGGCTATCCCTTCGCGGCGGGGGCGTTCGACGTCGTCGGGTTCCTCGCGAAGCAGGAGCACCAGAGACCACCGACTCCGCGCGTGATGAGGGCGATCGAAGCGGTGCGCGCGGCGGACTCTGAAGATGCGCGACGCGTGTTGTCTGACGTGCTCGAGGAGAGCGGCTCGCTGCCCGAGGCCGAGTACGTGCGGCTCGAGCTCAAGCTGCAGGCCGCGCGCGACACCAGCGATGCAACCTTCGTCGAGGGCGTGAGGCAGCTGCGCGTGTTGTCGAGCGTCGTGGGCCCGACGTTCCGCTATCTGGTCGGCCGCGACATCGATGGATGCAGCGGTGTTCGGTGGGCGTTCCGCTGCCCTGCGTCGTGGGACGAGATGAAGACGACCGCGAAGGCTGACGAGCGCGTGTGTACTTCGTGCCGACAGATGGTCGTGCAGGTCACGAGCGAGGCTGAGGCGTCGAGGCTCGCCGCTGAGGGCGTGTGTGCGCAGGTTCGGCTCGAAGAGGAGCCGTGGGTTGGTGAGCTTGCGGCGCCTGAGCCGGGTGACGTGCCGCAGTGGGTGGGCAGCGTGGCAGTGCGGCCTCCGATGCCGGAGCCGACGCCCCCGGTCGTGGTGTCGCCGCCAGAGAAGAAGCCGTGGTGGCGGCGCTTGTTCGGGCGCTGAGCGTCACTCCAGGTGGCAGTGCTCGGACGCGTCGTCTGGGCAGTCACACTCGCGCAACGAGCTCGCGGCGATGACGACCTGCTTGCCGCTCCGCTCGCTCAGCACGACACGCAGCTCGGTGCGTGCGGCATCATCGAGCGTCACCCAGAAGCACGACGTGTCCGACTGACTCTGGAAGTTGCGGAACGACGTCGTCTTCGACGCGCGGATGAGCGCGGTCAGCGGCTCGTTTTCTCCACCGCCGACGTCGACTGATTTGCCCTGCCGAATCTGTTCCGCCCACGCGTCGATCGCCTGCTGGCCGTCTTTCGCGCCGCCACCGACCACGACGACGAGCACCGCCATGCCGCCGATCATCACCAACGCGAAGAGCGACTTGAGGACGAACTTCATGTCTCACGCTTCGCTTTCGGCTTGGTCTTCGTGACCACCTTCACCACCGCGCGCTTGGGTGCCGTGAAGCGCTGCGCTGCGGCTTCCAAGCGTGGATCTCGCATGCGCAACGCCACCAACTGCGCCGTGATCTGCGCGTGCAGCCGCGGATACGTCGCGGGTTCACGCAGCAGCCGCATTACCGCGTGCAAGATGCTCTCGATGGGCACGATCTGCAGCAGCCGCACCGCCGTCATCAAGGTCCCGGGGTGCCAGCCCCACCGCTCGATGGTCTCGACCATCTCGGCCTCGAGCTCGTCGATGTCCACGTCGGGCAGCCGCTGCCGAATGAACTGCTTGCGCGACTTCTCGTCGGGCGCTGCGCGCGCGGTCTTCACGAACGTCGCTGCGTCCATACGCACGAACTAAGAACGTCGCATGGCCGCTCGCAAGAAAGCTCAGGCGTCAGGTTGGGAATTGGTGGAGTCGTTCAGTTAAAGACAAGGCGCTCGACTTCAACAGCTGTTCGTTCGCGCGCGTGGGCGATCAGGTCTTCATCGGCGGGACGTACCTCGAGTCGATGCTCGTCTTCCGTCGCACGTGACCTCTCGGGGCCGCATCGGTTTCGCGCGCGTGGAGCGCCCGCATCGCAACGCTCGCGGTTGCGAATTAGAACTCAGCACCATGAACGTTCTCTTCGTTCACTCCACCGGCACGGGTCCCTTCATGTGGGACACCATTCCCGAAGACGTGGTGGCGGCTGAGCGACGCCTCACGCCTCCCAACCTGGGCTACCCGCCCCTCGAAGATCTGCCGCGCGGCAAGTCGATCACCGTGAACGACGACGTGAAGCACCTGCTCGCCGGGTTGCCCGCCTCGGGCGCGTTCCACCTCGTCGGGCACTCGTACGGAGGGCTGATCGCCATCAAGGCCGCGCAGCAGCTCGGCGCTCGGGTGAAGTCGATGTTCCTCATCGAGCCGGTGATGTTCGGCGCCATCGCGCGCGATGGGGATGCGGACCCCGACGGAAAGAAGCAGCTCGACGAGTTCCTGAAGAACCGGTGGTTCCTCGACGACGAGCGCCGCGGCGGCACCGAGGAGTGGCTCGAGATCTTCATCGACTACTGGAATCGGCCCGGCTCGTGGCAGCGGCTCCCGGAATTGATGCGGCACCACAACCTCTCGATGGGGTGGAAGATGTTCAACGAGGTGCGCTCGGTGTTCCGCGACTCGGGCAGCTACGAAGACAACGCGCTCCCGCAGAACGTGCCCGTCACGCTGGTCGTCGGAGAGCGGAGTCCACTCGGCTCACGTGAAGTGATTCGCGCGCTGAGCAAACGCAATCCCCAAGCGCGCGTCGTGACGCTGCACGGCACGGGACACATGGCGCCGCTCACGCATCCGGCGAAGGTGGCCGAGGCGCTCGCGGCGCACCTGCGTTAGTCCGAGTCTCAGCCGAGGTTGGGAAACGCGTCGAGCACGCGACCGCCCGCCGGCGTGCCCAGCAAGCCAGCGGCGGTGGTGACGAGCCTGGTCACGTCCTGCGGTGCCTGCAGCTGCGCCTCGGGAATCGCCGACTCGACGTAGAGGTAGCAGTCGCTCTCGATGAGCTTCGCCGGAGCGAACGCCTTCGCTTCCTTCGCGTTCTCGGACGCGATGAGGTCGTAGATGGCGTCGAGCTTGCCCGGGTCGGTGTCGAGCTTGCCCACCGTGACCATCACCTTCCACGCGCCGCGGCGCGCGAACGCCTGACCCGACTTTCCGTTGAGCGAAAACGTGAACGACTCGTTCTCAGCATCGTGTTTGACGTTCGCGATACCGGGGGATGCAGCGAGGGTCTCAGAGATGGTGTTGGGGTTCATGGCCCTCGAGACCCATCGTCGCGGCGTGTGGTGCAAACCATCTTCCCGAGTATCGAAGATGCTTCCTTGAACATGGGTTCATGCTGCGCGCGGTGGCTTGCGGCACCGTGGCCGGCATGAACGCACTCACTCGAACGGCGCTGCTCTCTTTCCTTGGTTGTGCTCCGGCGCTTCGGAACGCGCCGAGTGGGCCGCCCGCGCGGTTGGCGCTCGCAGCTCCCGAGCCGGGGCGCTCCGTCGAGGTGCTCGGCGTCTCGCTCTTCGTGCACGACTCGGCTTCGGGTGATTCGTCGAAGCAGGTGCTGCTGTGTCTGCACGCCATCGGTCACGGCGGCGGAGACTTCGCAGCGCTCTCGAAGGCGCGGCCTGACCTGCGCGTCATCTCCATCGACTGGCCGGGACATGGGCGGAGCAGCAATGACTCACAACCAGCGAGCGCCATCCGCTACGAGCAATTGCTCGCTTCTGTGATGGATGAACTGAAGCTCGAGCGGGTGGTGCTGCTCGGCAACTCCATCGGCGGAGCGACCGCGATTCGGTACGCGGCTTCTCACCCCGAGCGGGTGCGGGCGTTGGTGCTCGCGAACCCCGGTGGGCTCGATCCCGGAGCGAGTGGGTTCATCGGCCGCTTCTTCATCGGCGGGTTGGTCGACCGCTTCGAACAGGGCGTGCGGAACGAGG
>JAEUJS010000517.1 GCA_016792935.1 Archangium sp.
CCTTGCCCGGGTTGGTCGTCGACGGAAGCGCACGTCGCCACGCCTCGACCGCCTCGTTCTCGTAACCCGCCTGGGTCTGCGCGAGGCCGGCGTAGAGCTCCTGCATCTCGACGTTCTCGGGCATGCCGTTGGCAACGACCTTGTAGACCTGCACCGCCGCGTCGGGCGCCTTGAGCGCGTTGAGGTACAGATCGCCGAGCGCCTTCCACAAGTTCATGCGGACCGCGTTGGTGTCCGGCGTCTTGGGGATGCGCGCGATCATGCGCTTGTAGTTCTCGTCGAGCTGCTGCCACTTCTTCGCCTTGCCCAGCATTCGCTCCAGCGCACTGAACGCGTCGATGAAGTGCCAGTCGGCGTCGAGCGCGGAGTTGAAGCACTTGTTCGCCTTGTCGAGGTCGGTCAGCTCGTCGCGGCTGATCTCACCGAGCGCGAACCACACGCGCTTCGAGCGCTGCGCGTCGCTCTGCAACGCCGGCACGAGCAACATCTTCTCGAGCATCTCGGCGGCCTTCGCGCCCTGCTTCGTCTCGCGGTAGAGCACGTACAGCGCGTCCATCACGTCGAGCGCGTCCTGACGAATGCGGTGCGCGGCGAGGTAGGCGTCGATCGCGATGTACGGATCGCTGAGCTTCTCCTTGGCGACCTGGCCGAGTCCGGTGGCGGCCTCGTACTTCGCCTCGCCGTCGAGCACTTCGACGAGCTTTTGGCGGAAGTCGACGGAGCGATCGAACTGCTGCGCCTGCTCCATGATGGTGACCATCGAGCGCAACGACGGCTCGTGGGTCGGGTCGATCGCCAGCGCCTTCTCGAAGTGATTCTGCGCGCGGTCGAACTGCCGCATGTTCATGTGCAGATCGCCGAGCGTCCAATAGATCTCGGCGACCTCGAGATCGGTGAGATCTCCGCGGTGGTGCACGAGGATCGATTGGTAGACGCGCTGCGCTTCCTCGAAGCGCTTGGCGTGCACCAGCAGGTTGCCGTAGCCCTCGAGCACCGGCAGGTACGTCGCGTCGAGCTGATACGCGCGCTCGAACGCCACCAGCGCCTTGTCGCGCTTGCCGTTCTTCTCCGAGACGTAGCCGAGGCGGTACTGGCGACGGCACAGCTCGCGCGCGAGATCGGGATCGTCGGGCGTGATCGCGTACTGCTGATTCAACCGCGCAGTGACGATGTCGAGCATCGCCTCACAGCGATCGTACCGTTCGGTGGAGAGGTAGATGTCTGCGAGCGGCTGCGCGGCCTCGAGCAAGTCGCCTTCCAGCTTGAGCGCCTCTTCGTAGGCACCCGTCGCCTGATCGCGATCTTCCTTCTGTTCGTAATAGCGGCCCACGGCGACGAACGCGCGCGAACGAGCACCCGTCTCTTCCGTCTGCCGCGCCTCTTCGAGGAGCGCCTTCTCGTAGCTGTCGAAGTCGCGCTCGAGCTCGTAGATGCCCTTGAGCGCGCGAATCGCAGGCAGGTACGCCGCGTCGATGCGCAACGACTCGAGGAAGCAGCGCTTCGCCGAGCCAGCGTCGATCAACATGTCTTCGTTGATCTTGCCCATGCGGTACCAGAGCTCGACCGCTTCTGGAGTCTGTCCGAGGACCTGCGCTTCACGCTCCAACATGTCGAGCGCGAAGGGCCAGTTGCCCGAACGCTCGTACAACATGCCGAGCGCGTGCATCGCGGGACGGCAGCGGGGATCGAGCTCGATCGCCTGGTGGTACGCGGTGACGGCGCGATCCACCGCCTTCAGCTGCTGGTGGAAGATGTCGCCCATCTCCACGCACAGCTCGGCCTTCTCGCTCGGATTCGTGAGGAGCTGGATGTGGCGATCGACGACGCCGATCAGCTCGTCCCAGCGGCCCTGTGACTTGCGCAGACGCTCGAGCGTCTTGATGGCCTGAATGTTCTGCGGGTCGACCTGCAGCGCGGCCTCGATGCACGCGTCGGCGTTGACGAGGTTCTGGTAGCGCTCTTCCCAGATCGCCGCGGACCGGAAGAGGATCTTCACGCGCTCGCGGTAGTCACCCGTGAGCTCGATCTGCCGCTCGTAGACGGCGAGCAACTCGGCCGGGCGATCGAGCTTGGAATACAGCTGCTCGAGCGCGGTGAGCGCCTGGTTGTTGGCGGGGTCGAACTCGAGCGCCTGCCGGTACCCTTCGACCGCGGCCTCATCGTCCTGAATGTCGCGCTCGTAGACCTGCGCGACTTCCACTTGAATGCGCGCGCGATCTTCCGGAGTGGGCGCGATGTCGCGCATGCGCATCAACGTGCTGGCGACGGATTGATGGTTGTTCTGACGCCGCTGCAGCGACACGAGCACGCTCAGCGTCTCGAGATCAGGCTCGAGCTCCAACGCGCGAACGAGGGCGCCTTCCGCCTCGTCCGGGTTCTGCATCTGCTCGTCGTAGACGCGCGCGATCTCGCGAAGGATCTCCTTGCGACGTTCGAGCGAGCCGGCCGCTTCGAGCTTCTGCTCGAGCGAGACGACGTATTCCTTGTTTTGACCACGGCGGGCGAACATCGCCGCCAACCGCTCGAGCGCCTGCTCGTTGGTGGGGTCGAACTCGAGGATCTTCCGCAGCGACCCTTCCGCCGCGCTCGGATCATCGAGCTTGGTGTCCTGCACGCGCGCGAGCGTGAGGTAGAGCCGCTCGGCGAGCGGGCCGCGCGGCACGTCTTCGGCGATCTCCTCGTAGACGGCCGCCAATTCGTCGTAGCTGCCGGTCTCTTCAGCGAGGCGCTCGACCTGCTCACGCACCTCGTCGACCGAGGGATTGAGCTGCAGCGCGCGGCAGTACTGGAGGAACGCCACCTGCTTCGCGCCGAGCCGCGTCTCCTGCACCTTCGCGAGCTCGCGGAGCGTCGCCACCTTCTCCTCGTCGGTGACGAGGTTGGGGAGGTAGCGATCCATCGCCTGGGCGTAGCTGCGCCAGTCGTTCAGCTTTCCGTAGAGCTCGAGCGCCTGCTCGTAGGCCTGACGGTTCGACGGCTCGATCTCGAGCACGCGCTCGAGGGCCTGGCCCGCCTGTTCCTGCTTGTTCGCGGGGCCCTTCCACACTTCGACGATCTGGAAGGCAGTGGCCGCGGCGGCTTCGCGCTCTTCGAGCTGCAGCTGCACGGCGACCTTTTGATCGAGCGTGCGCACCGCGTCGGGCCACGCCTTCAAGCGCATGAACACCGCGTTCAAGCGATCGAGATCGGGGATCTGGTGCGGCTCGACTTCCAACGCGCGGCGAGCAGCGTCGAGCGCTTCTTCGCGTCGCGCGGTCTCCGAGATGATCTCCGCGAGCCGAATGCGGATCTGCTTCACGCCCGTCGTGTCTTCCTGCAGCGGGATCAACCGGCGCAGGACGATGACGAGATCTTCGCGCTTGTTCGTTTGATCGAAGATGTCGCGGAGCGCTTCCAACGCGCCCTTGTGACGCGCGTCACGTTCGAGGGCCGCCTTGAAGAACGGCACGGCGTCGTCGGCGCGATTGAGCTGCTGCCACAGCACCCTGCCCAGCCGCTCGTTGAGCCGCACCAGCTCGCGCGGGTCGACCGTGAACTGCAGCTTCCATTGCAGCAGCTCGCGGAGCTCTTCGGCCTTCTGACCGCGTTCCAACAGCCGCGTGAGCGCTTCGAAGGCCTGCTCGTTGCGCGGGTTCTTCTCGAGCAGCTCGCGGTACAGCTTGATGGAATGATCGACGTCGGCGAGCCCTTCCGCCGAAGTGACCGCCATCTTGCCGAGCAGCCGCTCGCGCTCGTTGCCCTGCACGAGATCGCGCTGCGCCTCGAGCACGCGGTACAGCTTGTCGCTCGCCTTCGCCTGCTCGTAGAGGATCTCCAACGAGCGCAACGACGGGAGGTGTTTCGGCTCGGCCTCGAGCACCTTCTCGAACGCACCGGCGGCGCGATCGGGGCTGTCGAGCTGATCCATGAACAGCTGGCCAAGGCGGAAATAGAGCGCCACGCGATCAGCCGGCTCGCTCGCCGCACCAGCGATCGCGTCGAGGATCTCGGCCTGCTTGTCGGGGAACTCGAGCTCTCCGTAGAGACGATCGAGCGCGGGCAACGCCTTGTTGCCGGTCTCCGGGTCGGCCGTGCGCGCCTTCTCGTAATAGACGACGGCCTGTTCCTTCTCGCCGAGCCGCTGCTCCGAGAGCTGACCGATGGTGAGGCACACCTCGGCCACGTCAGGAGGCTCCGCGATGCGCGGCAGCTCCGCTTCGAGCGCACCAACGAGCTCGTCGTACGAAGACGCCGCCGCGCCCGCCGCGTAGAGCTTCTTGCGGAGCTCGCGGTCGTTCGGGTCTTCCTTGAACGCGCGGTAGTACGCCAGGTACGCGAGCTCGGGCTCGGCCTGCGCCTCACGAAGCGTCGCCAGCTCGCCGAGCAACGTCTTGCGCTCGATGGAGTCGGGCGAGACGCCGACGCGGCTCTCGATCAACTGCGAGAGCTTGGTGGCATCGCTCGCGCGGCGGAACGCACCAGCGAGGATCTCGAAGGCCTGCTGGTTCTGCGGCTCGCGCTGCACGAGCCCTTCCATGCGGGTGATCGCGCCCTCGTTGCGCTCGTTCGCGGTGAGCAGCTCGCGGTACAGATCGAGCGCGCCCTGCTTGTCGAGCAACTTGGTCTCGCGAACGACGGCGAGCTTGAACGTCAGCGCCGGCTGTTCTTCCGCGGGCACGAGCCTGGTGCGCCGCGCGAGCACGTCGGCCAATTCGGGCCAGCGCTGCTGCGCCTCGCACAGCCGCTCCATGCGAGCGAGCGCGTTGACGTCGTCGGGAGAGATCTCGAGCAGCCGCCGGAAGGTGCCGATCGCGGTGTTGACGTCGCGGAGCTGCTCTTCCTGCAGCGAGCCGATCTGGAAGAGCAGTGCCGCGCGGGCCGCCGTGTCTTCTTCGATGGTGAGCTGGCGCTTGAGCACCTCGAGGAGCTCGGGCACCTTGCCCTGCCGCGAATACAGCTGCCCCATCTGCTGCATCGCCTCGGAGTCGGTGGGCACCAGCTCCATGACGCGTTTCCACGACTCGATCGCTTCTGCTTCCTCGTCGGCCTGCGCCTGAATGCGCGCGAGCGCCCGGTACAGGTTCGCGCGAGCAGCATCACTCGACGCGCGCGGAGCCACTTCCTGCAACAGCGCCGCGAACTCATCTTCCGCGTCGGCCTTCTTGTAGAAGAGGAGCGAGAGCTCGAGGTTCTTCGGCTCGTCGGGCAATTCACGCAGCGCGCGGGCGGACACCACGAACGCCATCTCGGCGTTGTCCAGCTGCTGCGAATAGACCTCGGCCATCTTGCGCAGCAGCGCGGCGCGCTCGGCGGCCTGCGGCTCGGCGGCGACCTGCGCCTCGAGCATCTGCACCAGCTTGAGGTGCTCTCCTTCGTTGGCGAACACCGGTTCGAGCGTGCTTGCCGCCTCACCCTTCAATGGATTGTCAGAGCGCGCCATCTCTTCGAGAGCGCCGACGGCCCCTGCGTGAGCAGGCTTTCGGCGCAATACCTCCTGGAACGTCGCGAGCGCCCCACGCGGGTCGCTCAGGCGGGTGAGCTTCAACCGGCCAAGGCGCACGAGCAATTCCAGCGCCTCTTCTTCTTTCTGCTTCGACTCGGCGAGCTGGATCTCACGACCCAAGAGCACCGCCAGATCGGGCCACGCTTCGGTCTCGGCGAGGATGCGGCCGAGCAACTTGATGGCGTTGGGATCTTCGGGCTTCCGCTCGAGGATCGCCTGGTAGCAGGTGGCCGCCAGCGCCTTGTCCGACAGCGTCTCTTCCGCGAGGTTGGCCAGCTCGAAGAGCAGGTTCACCTGCACCGTCACGTTCGACTCGAGGCCGAGCTGGCGGCGCATCACGATGCTCAGCTCACGGAACTGAGACGTGCGGCGGAAGATGCGACCCAACTGCTCCAGCACGAACATGTCGCGCGGGTTGCGAGCGAGCACTTCGTTCCAGGCGCGGGCCGCGAGATCGAAGCGGCTCAGGCGGTCGCCGTACGTGACGGCCAGCCGTCGCCACAGATCTCCAGCGAGCGGCTCGCCGAGGCCGCGCTCCAACGCGTCTTCGTAGGCCGCGGTGAGCTCTTCGAACGCGCCGAGATCAGCCGCGAGGCGCTCGAGCTCGTTGCGCACTTCTTCGTCGTCGGGCTTCTCTCCGAACGCGCGCAGACGAGCGGTGAGCGCGAGGTTCTTTTGACCAACGGCCTCGCGGAGATTCGCGATCTCGAGCAACAACGGCACACGCCGCGCGGGATCGGTCGCGGTGAGCCGCACGTCGAGCACTTCGACGAGCTTCTTGAGATCGTTCAGCGCGCGGAAGCTCGCCTCGAGCAACCGCGCAGCGTCGAGCTTCACCGCGTCGGTTCCCCCAGCAGACTCGTCTGCTGATCTGATCGCCATCAACCGCTCGAGCCCCTGCACGACCTGCGGCTCGGTGTTGCTGAGCTGGTGCGCTTCGCTGAACGCGCGCACCGCTTCGGCGTGTTGCGATTCCTTCTCCAGCAGCAGCGCGCGCTTGATGATGTGCCCGAGCCGCTCTGCGTCGTCGGCCGCGCCTTCAGCCAACTGCGCGAGCACGTCGGCCTGCTCGAGGTTGCGCTTGCTCTTGCTGAACAGGCGCTCGAGGTTGATGAGCACGTCACGTGAGCGGTTGATCGCGAACGCCAGCTTGAGCGACGCGATGGCCTGCTCGTCGTCGCCTGCCGATTCCCACGCCTCGCCGGCCTTCACGAGCAACTCGAAGCGCTCGGCCGGGTCTTTCGCGAGCTCGGCCTTCTTGGCGTACACGTCGGACAGCGAGCGCGCGTTCTTGCTGCTCTCGTACAACCGCGAGAGCGAATCGAGCGCCTGGCGATCCTGCGGCAGCACCTCGAGCAACTGCTTCCACACCCGCGTCGCTTCTTCGGGCTCGTTCAGCTGCTCACGCAGTTCAGCGGCGCGGCGCAGCAACGGCGGCCGGTGCTCGTCTCCCGCAGGGAGCTCTTCGACGGTGGACTCGTAGATCTCCGCGAGCTCTCCGAAGGATCCCGTCGCGCGCGCGAGGCGTTCGAGTTCAGGCTGAATTTCGTCGCGCTGCAGACCATCGGTGAACGCCTTGAGCGCGTTCATGAACGCGGCCTCGGGCTGGTTCAGATCGCGCTCGAGAATCGCGCGGATCTCCGATGCCAGTCTGGCGCGCTCGGTCGGAGTGGTCGCATGCGCCACCCGTGCCTCGCGAATCGCGATGCGCCGCGCGTGATCTCCCGTGCGCGCCAGGACGCCGTCGAGGATCTCCGCGGCCGCGCTGCCATCAGCGTCGGCACCGCGAGCCCACGCTTCGAGCGCTTCACGCGTGCCTTCGTGCGACGCGTCTTCACTGAGAATCTGGCGGTAGACCTCGAGCGCACCACGCGGGTCGCGCAGCCGGTTCTGGCGCAGCGCCGCGAGGCGGAAGGCCAGCTCACGCCCCTGCGGAGACTGACCTTCCTGGTTGCGACGAAGCTCGAGCGCGAACGCGAGTTCCTGCGGACGATCGAGCTCGAGGTACAGGCGATCGAGCGCGGTCGCCGCTTCACGCGCGAGCACGTCACGCGACGCGATCTGACGCCAGTTGATCGCCGCGCGCTCGAGATCGTTCAACTTCTGCTCGGCGAGCACGGCCGCTTCGCGATCGAGGGCAGAACGCGCCGCGGGGTCCGCCTCCATCACCGCCAACCGCTCGATGATCGGCACCAGCTCGCTGTACTCCTCGCGCGTGCGGTGGAGCCGCTGCAGCGAACGCAGGGCCTCGAGGTTCTTGGAATCGAGCTTGAGCACCTCTGAGAGGTGCTTGATCGCGAGCTCCTGCTTGTTGAGCTTGCGCTCGTAGACGTCTGCCAGCTCGCGGTGGAGCGTGATGGTGATCGACCCCGGAGCGCCTTCCATCAGCTCCTCGAGCACCTCGGCGAAGCTGTCGAGCGCGTCGGCCTCTTCGGCGGCGGCGCGCGTGTCACCACGAAGCTCGGCGTCATCGACCGACAGCCGCATCGCAGCGGCCAGCGAGAAGAACGCCTGCTCGGGCTGACGCAGATGAACGGTGTGGATCTCCGCGGCTCGGCGCAGCGCGGTGATCTTGTCGAGCGAGTCCTTCGCGGCCTCGGCGATGACCGTGAGCGCCTGCACCTGCTTGCGGTGATCCTTCGAGGCGTCGAACGCGGGCAACAACGCGCGCGCGGCGGCTTCGCGGTGATCGGGATCCGTCAGCAGGTTCTCGAGCGCAGAGAGCGCGTCGGCGTCGCCCGGCTTGCTCGCCAACACGTCGGCGTAGCGCCGAATCGCCTCGGCCTTGTCGCCCAGCGCGGTCTCCAACAACTTCGCGCGCTGCACCGCGAGGGCCGCGGCCTTTTCCTTCTCTCCCGTGCCTTCGAAGAGCGCGATCAACCGCGCCTGCACGTCGGTCAGCTCGCGCAGCTGGCCACCCTGCTCCAGCAACTGCATCAAGCGCGGCAAGTGCTCCAACTCGGGAGCGCCGGCCTTGATCGCCTCCGCCAACGCACCCGCGGCTTCACGCGGACGGTTGAGCTCGACGTTCACCTGCGTGAGCTGCAGCCCGATGGAGATCTTGTCTTCGCTGGTGCTCGCGCCAGACAGACGCTTGCGGATGATCTGATCGGCATCGCCCCATCGCCTGGCGACCAGGAAGAGTTCGGAGAGCCGCTGCAACAACTCGGGCTGATCGGCGTTCTTCTCGAGACCCTTCTTGAGCGCGCCGGCCGCTTCGTCGATCGCTCCCACGTCTTCCGCGAGCTCGGACGCTTCCAACAAGAGCGAGACGGCGAGCGTCTGATCTTCGATGCGCGACGCGAGATCGGTGACGACGCGCGCGAGTTCCTGTTCGGCCTTCAACGCACGCGCGAGACGAACGGCTTCCGCGCGGAACGTCGAGTCGGCGGGATCCAACTGCAGACCACGCACGCGGTGATCGAACGCAGCGCGCTCGTCAATGAGGCGCTTCTCGGTCGTCTCCGCGAGCAGGCCGAGCAGGTTCTTCTGTTCTTCCTTGTCCTGCACCGACGACAGCTGCACGAGCAGCGACGCAACCTGCCGTTGGTAGTCGCCCGCCTTGGCGTACACCGGAGCCAGCGCGCGCGAGATGTCACCCTGCCGCACGCCCTGCGCGGCGAGACGCTCGAGGCCACCGACCACCGGCGCGCTCTCGTTCCCCTCGTCGAGGAGCGTCAGATAGAACTTCGCCGCGTCTTCGCGACGGTTGAGCCGCTCGGAATAGAGCTGCGCGAGCCGCGAACGCCATTCCTGACGTTCCGCCGGAGAGTCCGCCAAGGCCATCAACCGCTCGGCGACCACGGCGACCTCGGCCCAGAGCCCGAGATTCGCCGCGGCAGCGCCCAACTTCTTGAGCGTGGCGACCGAGTCGGGATCGAGCTCGAGGATCTTCCGGTACACCGCCGCCGCGCTCGCGGGGTCGGCTGCGCTCGCTTCGAGACGACGCGCTTCGGCTTCGAGCTTCGAGCGCGGATCCTGCGGCTCTTCCGCCAACGCCTTGCGCATCGCCACGAGTGCAGCCGTCGCTTCGACATCGTCGGGGTGACGCTTCTGAACTTCGAGCCAGGCTTCCTGCGCCTCGGCGGGACGGCCGAGCGGCTGCAGCAACTTGCCGAGCGTGCGCCACAGGTTCGCCTGCGCCTCGGGTGGAGCGACCTGCGCCGCGCGCCGCAACGACAACGCGAGCTGGGTCTGCGCGCCGGCCTTCTCCGCCGCGGCCATCAGGTTGTTCACCAATTCGCCGCGCGTCGGATCGAGCGGGAGCGCGAGCGACAACACGTGGAAGGCCTTCTTCGGGTCGCCGCGGTCCTCGCAGATCATCGAGACCAGCTCGCAGAGCGTGATGCGATCTTTGATCGGCCTCGGAGCGCTCGCCGCCAGCTCGATGATCGGCCACACCGCGTCGAGGTTGGCGTCGTCGGCGTAGATGCTCGCCAGCCGGAACGCGACCTGCGCGTTGTTGGGATCGAGCTTGTGCGCCGCTTCGACGTGACCGCGCGAGGCGTCCGCGTCTTTCATCAACTTCAGAGTCAGGTCTGCGAGGTTGAGCCGCAGCGCGACCTGCGCCTGCTTGTCTTTGAGCGTGGCGAGGTGACGCTCGATGGCGCCCATGCCCTCGGCGAGCTTGCCGGTCGAGATCAGCGCCTCAGACGCCAGCTCCATCGCATCGGGGCGCGCGGGATCGAGCTTGGCCGCCTGCTCGAACGCGTCAGCAGCGCCGGCCTGATCGTTCAGCTTCGACAACAACACCTGGCCGATGCGCAGGTGCAGATCGACCTTGGCCTGCTTGTCGCGCGTGTCGCCCGCGAGCTTGCTGAACACCGTGAGCGCGATGCGAACGTCGCCGGCCTTGGTGGCGACCTGCTCCAACAGTTCCAGCGCGTCGGGCATCGCCGGCCACAACGCGAAGCAGCGATCGATCGCTTCCTTCACCTTGTCGACCGCGGCGGGCTCGTAGAACGCGTAGAGCCGCGCGACCTGCAGCGACATGCGCGCGGCGACTCGACGTTCACGCTCTTCCAGCGACTGCGTCTTGAGCGTCTTGACCTTGTCGCGCCAGACGTACTCGAGCTTGCCGAGATCCTTCTGAATCGCTTGCGCCCTCGCGTTCTTCCCGTCGACGGCGAGCGCACGCACGAGCGCCTTGGTGGCGAGCGTGTGCTCCTGCGGGAAGTTGATGAGGCTCTCGGCGAACGAGACGTACTCGTCGACCAATTCACGATCGCCGAGCGCGGTGCGTTCACGTTCCAACGAATCGAACGCCGAGGGGAAACGCCCCTCGTGGAGCAGCAGCTTGCGGGCCTTCTGGTATGCCTGCCGTTCCTGCGGAGAGGCACGCGAGGCGAGCTGGTAGCAGAGCACCGCGCGGTCGCGACGCGTCAGCTTCGACTCGTAGAGCTCTCCGGCGCGCAGGTAGATCGCGGCCGCGGCCGGACCGCTCTGTACGAGCGCGAGACGTTCCAGCACCTCAGCAAGCGCGCCGTGATCATTGCGACCTTCATAGATCGATCGCAGCCCTTCGAGCGCTTCACGCGAGTTGGGCGCGTAGACGAGCGCGCGCCGGAACAGTTCCTCGGCGCGAACGGGGTTCTTCAACTTCTCACGGCACAGATCGGCGGCGCGGCACAGCAGGTGGGCGGCCTCTTCGGCCTTCGGGACCTCGCGCGAACGCGACTCGTACAGCTTGATCAGCTCGTCGACGCGTCCGGTCTTTTCGAGGCTGGCTTCAACCTCTCCAAAAGGCTTCGCAGCGCCGTCAGCAGAACCCGATTTTTCGGCGGTCTTCTCGGCAGTGTTCGACATGTGGGAGCGGCGGGACTCTAGCCCCCACTCCCAGAGAAAGAACTCGGAAAGACTGAGGGGTTAGACCGAGGCGTTCGGGGTAGCGGCAGGTGCCGCGGCGGCATCGGGAGGAGGCAAAGAATCACCCTCTTCGTCCTTGGCTGCGGCGGCCGGTTTGGCCTTCGGTTCCGGTCGCGGCAGCGCCTTCACGCGATCGGCATTCGCCGTGTCGCCGGCCTTGGTGAAGAGCGCCTGCGCCTTGTCGAGGTGACCCGATGCCTCGAGGAGCTCGGCGGCCTTCTTCAGCTCGCCCATCGCCTCGAACACAAACGCCGCCTTGTCCTTGCGATCGGCCGCCAGGTACACGTCGGCCGCTTCCTGCAGCTTGCCGGTCAGCTCCAACCACCGCGCGCGCTGCACGGGGTTGTTCGCCGCTTCGGCCTTGCTGAGCTCTTCCTTCGCGAAGGCATCGGCCTCGGCGTTGAGCTTCAACTTCTGCATGAAGTGGTACGCCTTGGGGCCAGGGAGCGGCTTCAAGGTCTCGAGCGCTTCGGTCTTCTTGCCGGCCGCGACCTGCAGCGTCGCCGCGCCGAGGCGATCACCGCGCTCGATCAACTTGGTCACTTCGAGATCACGAACGCGGTGCGCCGCGCCGAAATCCTTCGCGCGCTCGTACGCCTTGCGGGCGAGCGAGAGCTTCTGCGCGCGTTCCCACGCGAGCCCGGCCTGGTCGAACTGATTCGCGCGCTCGTAGAGCTTGGCGATCGAGTCGAAATCCGACTTCGCGACGTGGAACTCCATCAACTTTTCCCACGCCGACGCGCGCTCGAGGGCCTCGACGATCTCGTCGGGCTTCAGCTTCGCGGACAGGCGCGTGAAGGCCTCGTCGTTCTTCGCCAGCACCGCGGTGCGCAGCGCGGACTTGTGATCACCCCCGGCCTCGTAAAGTCGGAAGGCATCAGCGTGCGACGCGTTCTTCTCGTGAATGCGGGCGGCGTCACGGGTGCGGCCCATTTCCTCGAGCTTCTTCACGTCGGCCTGCCAGTCGCCCGACGACACGAACGGCTCGGGACGCGGAGGACGCTCGGCGCGAGGCGGACGATCGGTGCGCTCACGACGCTCACCGCGCGGACCACCGCGATCACCACGCTCGCCACGCGGACCACCGCGATCTCCACGCTGACCACCACGCTCGGGACGATCGGTGCGCGCCGGGGGAGCCGCCGACGGCGGAGGCATCGCGAGATCGGATTCCGTCGGCTGACGGCCAGCGTTCTCGAACGCGGTCTTCGCGCGATCGGAGTCCTTCACCGCCGACCAGATGAGGCCGATGGTGAACTGCGCGTCGTTCCACGCGTTGCTCGCAGGCGCCGCCGGAGCAGCCGCCGCAGGAGCTTGAGCTGCAGGAGTCGCTTCCGCAGGAACCGCAGCTTCCGCAGGCGCGCCTTCAGCCGCCGGAGCCGCCTCGGCCGGAGCCGCGGGAGCCTCAGCAGGCGCCGCTTCAGCCGCAGCCGGAGTCGCAGGCTTCGACAAGCGCTGCACACGCATGAGCGAGGTGATCAGCTTGCCGCGCGTGCCGAGATCGAGCTTCTCGATCGAGTCGAGGCGCATCGGCTTGATGGCCTTCAAGACCGCGTTGAGCGGCTCCTTCATCGCCGGGAAATCGCTCTTGGTGATCGCCTTCTCGAGGGCGCTCAGCTCGTTGACGATGCGGTAGCCCGCTCCGCCGCCGCCGGGACCATCACGGCGATCTCCACGTCCACCACGACCATCGCGATCGCCGCGGCCACGGCCCTTGCCGCCGCCACCTTCGCGATCACCAAAAGAGAAACCGCCGCGCTCACGGCCACCCTGCCCGGAGCCCGGACCACCCTTCGTCTTACCGTCGTTCATGCGACGGCCTTCTCACACCCTCAGTCGAAGGGGAAGGCGTACTTGAACGTCACGAAGCCCTGAAAACCAATCGTCTGGGTGAGCGCGTAGAAATTGAAGTTCGCCTCGAAACCGATGACGAAGTGACGCAAGCGCGTGAAGTACTCGACGCCCGGGCCCGCGGTGATCAGCACGT
>JAEUJS010000547.1 GCA_016792935.1 Archangium sp.
CCTGGTGCCCGCAAAGCCATCGAGCGACGTGTTCGGCGTTGGCGCGAAGAGCACCGTGAAGTCGCGCTTGCCGGCCTTGAGCGAGGCCATCGACGTCGAGAGCAGCGAGCCGGCCTTGTAGATGTTCTCGTTGATCACCCAGTCACTGCGGAGCTGGATCAGCGCCTGATCATTCCACGCGCTCACCGTCGCATCGTCGGGCTTGTCGATCTTGATCAGCTTCTCGTTCTCGAGGAGCCAGGTCTCGTCGGAGAAGAAGGTCTTGCTCCGGTAGATCCAATCGCGCGTCTTGCCGTGATCGAACTCGTGCGCGACAGCCATCGCGACGTCGGTGGTCTCTCCTTCGGCGATGACCTTCGCATCCGCGAGCCTGGTGCCGCGCTTCCATTCCTTGATCTGTCGCGCGTAGCCCGAGGTGGTGAGCGTGCCGGGGCCGAAGTCGGTGCCGACCAGCAAGGTGTCGAGGTTCTTCCACGCGAAGGTGCTCTTGGCGGCGGGGAGCATGAAGCCGCCGACCACGAACTGTTTCTTCACCAGGTCGAACTCGCGCACCTCTTTCGCGTCGGAGCCGCCGACTGAGATGGCGACGAGGCAGCGCTCGTACTTCGGCGGGAAGCAGGTGGCACCCTTCCACACGTAGCTCTGCTTTTCGGCAGCACCGAGCGCGTCGAGGTCGAGCACGTCTTCCCACTTCGGCGAGGGCTTCGGCCCCGCGGCGCCCGCGGCAGAACCGGGCTTCTTGAACTCGGCGAGCGTGGTGCGGCGCCAGAGGCCGCGCGGGTGCGCTTCGTCTTTCCAGAAGTTGTAGAGCGCGCCGGCGAGCACGGTGACGCCGGGAATGCGTTCCTTCGAGTCGTAGATGCTCTTGAGGCGCGTATTCAGCGGCGCGTAGTTCGGGTCGGCCTCGAGCTCTTTCTGCGAGACGGCGTTGCGCTCTTTGACCCACGCGAGCGACTTCTCGGACTCGATCTCCTCGAGCCACATCCACGGATCTTCTTCGGCGATGGGCGGAGCAGGTTGCGGCGCGCCGGCATCGACCACTTCCGCGACGACGGGTTTCGCTGCAGGAGGCGGCGTGTTGGTCGCCGTCGAGCTGCTCGTGCACGCCAGAGCTACACACAGGAACGCCGCGAGGAGGATCCGCATGGACGCGACTCATCGCATGATAGGGAGTGCGCATGAAGCGACTCCGACTGCTGATCTGCATTTCGTTCGCAGCGTTTTCGGGCCTCGGTTGTTCCATCGTGAAGGCGTCGATGGTGCGCGACGACTGGAAGAGCGACGACGCGACGAAGGTGAAGCGGTTGGCGATCGTCGTGCGACCGGCTCCGGCGGCGAATCAGAAGGCCGGTGAGGCGTGGGCGCGCATCGCGCGGCGGTACGTGAATCAGAAGCGCGATTTCCTGGTGAAGAAGGAGCTGATTCCTTCCACGGCTCCGCAGCTGAGCGAAGTGTGTGGTGGTGAAGACGCGATCGAGGGCGTGTTGTTCCTCGAGCCTTCAGCCGTGGCGAAAGGTGACGGGTTCGAAGTCGACGTGAAGGGAAAGCTCGCGCGCTGTGCCGATGGTCGCGAGTCGTGGACTGGGCAAGCGGCGGGCAGTTTTCCGTCGAAGGATCAGCTGCTGGTCGAAGTGACCGCGGTCTACGTGAAGGAATTCGGAGCGGAGGTCGAGCCGCTCGTTGCTCCCGCGATGAACGTGTTGCGGCCGTTGTTGGACACGCTGCCTCAGCCGACGCTGACCGAGGCCGACGTCGACGAGAAGCTCACGCTCGACTGAGCGCTGGCGAAACTGCATCGAGGTCGAAGTGGGTGTTGTTGTGGTGCGCAGTGCTCGACGCGCGCTTGCCCCTCGCTGCGAACTGAGGACGTTCAGTCGAAGAGCGCGCCGGTCGCTCTCCCGGGAAGCGCAGTACTCATGACTTTAAGAGCATGACCATTGCGGTTGCTGGGAGGCACGCCCCCGAGGTCTCCACGCCCGAACGTCGCTCGATGCTCGAGAGGCACGTGCACCTCTTGGCAAGGCGAGCGCAATCCAAACTCACTTCGACCCTCAGGCAGTTTCTCGCCCGTTCATCACACGCACGATCCCGTGACGTGCGGCTTCTCAGTCGCAGCATCGATGAGCGTGAAGCTTTCCCCGCTCAGCTCGAGCTTCAGCTTCGACGGCAACAGCACCGGCAGCTTGAACTGACACTCCACGACACACGGAGCTTCGAGCTTCAGCTCCGCGGAGATGCGCGCCAGCGACCACATGCCGTGCGCAATCGCTCGCGGAAAGCCAAACAGCTTCGCGCTCAAGTCACTCAGGTGAATCGGATTCAAATCGCCCGCGAGCTTTCCGTATTCGCGGCCGAGCCCCGACGGCGCTTCGAATTCCACGACGCGGTCGGCCTTCGGACGCTCCGCCGCCGCGGCAGAGGGAGCCTTCGCGCCGCTCCGTTTCTTCCGCGCAAGGAACGTCGTCACCTCACGCCACGGCACTGCGCCCTCGGACGTGTGCAACTCGGTGTGCAGCTCGAACTCGTGCCCACGCTCGGTGTCCTTGAAGCCCTCGAGAAACACCACCAACTCACCGCGCGTGTGCGCACCGATCGGCGCGTGCAGCTCGATGCGATTGGCGACGTGCACCAGTCCCAGCAGCTTCACCGGAAACCGCGGCCCCGTGAGCAGCTCGAGCACGGCATCGGCCGCGAGAATGTGCGGCCAGGTCAACGGAAGCTCCGAGCCGCGCCAACCGATGACACGGCGAAACGGCTCGAGCTTCGGTGAATCGAGCGTCGAGACCGGAACTCGCGTCTCGACGCGTTCGACCTTCTTCCCTTCGGGAACCAGCGCCGGCTTCCGCGTCAGTGCTGCTCGCGCAAGAAGCGCCAGTCCCGAAGCCATCGTGTCGTTCTCCCCGGGCTCCCGCCCGTGACCTCAGTAGCCGCCGCAGATGTCCTGCGCCGCCGGAATCGCAACCGGCGCCGTGGTCTCGTCGATGCTGCGCAAGAACGCGACGAGCTGACGAATCTGGTCCATCTCGGGCTGCGTGGTGCCGCCGTTGACGAGGAAGTTCGCCGAGGCCGCCTGGTAGTGAGGCGCCCACGGTGACGTGAACACGTCTTCGAGGCGACGCGCCGCGCCGTGGTGGAAGAACGGAGCGCCCACGTTGATCGAGAGCAGCGAGGGCGGGTTGAAGCCCTTGATGCCCTGCGCCTGCGTGCCGTCAGCCTTGCGCTCGATCGCCAGGGCGCGATCGAAGGTGCCCACCGCGCGGACCGCGCAGGTGATGCGTTCCGGGCCGACGTTGCCGGTCGAGCCGTTGAAGAGCATCACCCCGCGCTCGACGTCGACCTTGAGCGTGTCGGTGTTCTGCATCGACTGCAGACCAGCGGGCAGCGTCTGCGCCTTCGTTTGCGTCCGCAGACCCGTCCCCGCGTCGGGAATCAAGTTCGCGCCCGGCAACGACCCGTTCTTCTCGGGCGATGGCGTGTACGGCACGCGGCTGTTCGACCACAAGGGGCCACCGTGGCAGAACGCGCAGTTGTTCGACTCGAACAACAGCCGGCCCGCCGTGACGTCAGCCGTGACCGCACCACGCGGTGCCTTCAGCGGCTTGATGGTCTTCACGTAGTCTTCGATCTCGTCCCAGTCCTTCACCGCGGCCACCGACGCGACCACGGCCTTGGTCGACCCCGAGAGGAAGTCGTTGCGCGTGATGTTCGCTCCGCCATCGAGCGAGATGCCGTTGGTCAGGTTGAACGGCATGTCGCCCGGCGGAGTGCCCGTGGTGATGGCGCCCTTCCCGCCCGCGGTGCCGCGCGTGTTGAGCTCGAAGTCGTGCATCTCGTCGAAGATGGCCGTCCAGTTGAAGGCGCGCTGCTCGCCGTTGGTCTTGTTGTAGCTGCCGTCGAGCGGAGTCGACTGACGCGGACCCGCCGCGAACTGCCACGTGATGTGGTCAGACAGACCATCGGGGTGGCAGCTGCCGCACGAGTTCACCGAGCGATCCGCCCAGCGGCCCGTTCCCGTGAAGAAGAACTTGAGGCCGTTGAGCGCGCGCGCTTCCGGACCGCCAGGCGTCGGCAACGTCGCCGAGTTCACGTCGGTGTCGAGCGCTTGCGTGGCGAGGTCGATGATCGACAGCGAGCGTTCCGCCCAGTTCGCCACGTACGCCGCGTTGGCGGTGTGCGCGACCACGATGCCGTTCGGAACCTTGATGCCGCCCGTGCCGCGCGTGCTCATCTGCGCGAACAGCGCATCAGGGCCGAGGATGATCGGCCCGCGACCCGCCGCCATGCCCGTGAAGTGGATGCGCTGCACGGTGTCACCGGCCTGCGAGGCGAGGTACGCGACGTTCGTGCCCGGCTTCACGTCGATGCCAATCGGCACGCCGAGCAGGTTCGAGGTCGAGGTGCCCTGCGCTGCGACGAGGCGCGAGAGCGCCACGCTGCCGGCGAGGCCCGTGTCTTCCATGTTGTTGGTCATGTCGAACACCGACACGGCCGAGAACACATTGGTGAACCTGGACACCGGGCCCGCGGGCGCCGCGCACACGCTCGTCACGTAGCCGCGGTTGTTGTTGTTGTTGAGCACGATGCTGAACAGCTGGTTGATGCCGCAGCCCACGTTCGTGCCCGCGCCGCCGTCAGGCAGCGCATTGGCGAAGCCGGTGTCGGCGATGGGGTTGAGCGAGATGGTGGCGGTCACCGCGCGGGTGTTGATGTCGACCACCTGCACCTTGCCGACGCGGCCGTTGTCGGTCATTTCCGACGTCGCGTCGCCGAAGAACTGCGTCACGTAGATGCGCTCGTCGAAGTCGTCGTTGTCGCCGTCGTTGGTGATGGCGAGCGCGCGCGGGTTGCCGCCCACGTTCGCGGTGCCGGTGACGGTCATGTTCGCGGTGTCGACGAAGCTGAGCGTGCCGTTGTTGAAGTTGGCGACCACCGCGATGGCTCCCGTCGGGGAGAGCGCCACACCCGTCGGCTCGCTGCCGACCAGCGCACGCTGCGCACCCACCAGCGGGCTGACCGTGTTGATGGACGTCACCCTCGCCAATTCGCCCGAGCGGCGCAACACGACGAACGCCGTCGTCTGATCAGGGTGAATGACGACCGAGACCGGCATCGTGTCGTTGCCGAAGTTGGCCTGCGCGGTGCGCGTCTTCTGCGAAGCGCTGAAGATCGAGAGCGAGTTGCTGTCCTGGTTGACCATCGCAATCGTCGAGTCGTCGCGCGTAATGTCGACCGGCGTCGAACGGCTGGGCCGCGTGAGGATCGGACCGGTGCCACCTCCACCGCCCGAGCCGCCAGCGCCACCGCCCGTCACGTTGCCACCGCCGGCTCCGCCCCCGCCGCCCGCGCTGCCACCGCCCGCGCTGCCACCACCCGCGCTGCCGCCGCCCGCGCTGCCGCCGCCCGCGCTACCGCCCGAACCACCAGTGCCTCCGCCATTCGCGCTGCCGCCTCCCATCGCACCGCCTCCGGTGCCTCCGTCCATCGACGACGGGTCAGGACACCCCATCAGCCACACCACGCACACAGCCGGTACGAGCAGTCGTTTCATGGTTCCCCTCTTTGAGTGACGTGAAGACGTGGTTCGCAGCGCGCATGTGGAGCGCGCAATGCGCGCCAGACGCTAGCGAATGAGTCTGCGCGGCCAACAAGAAAACGCCGAACGGTGAAGATTCCTGAATACGATTGCCCCAGCCGCCTCGGCGGCTCGAACCATGAAGCGACTCGTCATCGTCGTGCTCGCGTTGCTGCTGTTGGTGGGAATCGGTGGCGGCGGCTACTACCTGAAGCTCGATCTCGCCGCGAAGAGCGCGGGGCCTGGCACCGCTGAAGTCGAGTTCGAAGTGCCGAAAGGTGCGACGGCGCGAAGCGTCGGAACCCTGCTCGAGAAGAACGGGCTGATCAGTGACCCCACCGTCTTCCGTTTCGCGGTGTGGAAGCGCGGCAAGCTCGCGCTCAAGGCCGGCAAGTTCAAGTTGTCGCAGTCGCTCTCTCCGCTCGAGCTGTGCGACGCGCTGGAAAAGCCGCCGCTCGCCGAAGACGAGCCGTTCGTGGTGCTCGAGGGCTGGCGCATTCGTGACGTCGATGCCGCGCTCGTGGCCGCGGGTCGCGCCGATGCGGGCGCGTACACGAAGGCTGCGTCTTCACGCGTCGGGTACACCGCGCCCTTCACGCTCCCCGACGGCGTCCTCGAGGGCTACCTGTATCCAGAGACGTACATGTTGCCGAAGGGTCGCATCGACTCGCGGCAGCTGGTGCAGAAGCAGCTCGATCAATTCGCGGCGCGCGTCTTCACGCCACTGCAAGGGGAGCTGAAGGGTCACCAGCGCTCGCTGCATGAAATCGTCACCATGGCCTCCATGCTCGAGCGCGAAGAGCCGACGCCGTCGAATCGCCCGCTGGTCGCCGGCATTCTCTGGAAGCGCATCGACCTCGGCTACCCACTCGGAGTCGACGCCACCAGCCGCTACGAGCTCGACGAGTGGAATGATCGCACCGCGTTCCTCGCGAAGCTGCGCGACAAGTCCGACCCGTACAACACGCGGCACAAGAAGGGCCTCCCGCCGACTCCCATCGGAGCTCCCACGCAGGCGAGCATCGAAGGCGCGCTGAGACCGACCGAGAGTGAGTACCTCTACTATCTGCACGACGCGCAGAAGGTGCTGCACCCCTCGCGCAACGCGGAAGAGCACGAAGCGCTGCGGAAGAAATACGACGTCTATTGATTCCTCAGCAGGATGACCCGGCACGAATCGCCGAGCGCCTCAGTGATCTCCGTCTGATCCATTCGGGCACGCGCGTTGCTCTTCCTGCGCCTTCGACCACACCTGCGTCAGCAGTGTGTCGGAGGCCGAGCCGCTGGAATCGGAGGGAACACCGTGGAGAGCTACGAGCTCATCGTCATCGGAGCAGGGCCCGCCGGCCAGAAGGCCGCGCTGCAGGCCGCGAAGTTGAAGCGCAAGGTCGCCGTCATCGAACGCGAGCCCGTCGTGGGCGGGGCCTGCGTCAGCACCGGCACGCTCCCCAGCAAGACGCTGCGCGAGACGGTGCACTCGCTCACGCAGCTGCGCCGCCGCCAGCTCATCAACGGCAAGCACACCACCATGCACGCGCTGCTCGAGCGCAAGGAGCACGTGGTGAAGCAGGAGATCGACGTCATTCGCGGTCAGCTCGATCGCAACGGCGTCGACGTGGTGCGCGGTGACGCGTCGTTCCTCGACGCCCACACGTTGCGGGTGCAGACGCGCGACGGCATGCGCTGCGACTACCGCGCGAAGGCCATCATCATCGCCACCGGCTCCCGCCCCGCACGCGTCGCCGGAGTCGACACCAGCGACCCGCGCATCCTCGACAGCGACTCGGTGCTCGATCTCGACAACGTGCCGCGCACGCTCACCGTGCTCGGCGGTGGCGTCATCGGCTGTGAGTACGCGTGCATCTTCGCCGCCGTGGGCACGCGCGTGACGCTGGTCGATCGCCGCAACTCGCTGCTCCGGTTTCTCGACGGGGAGATCAGCTCCGCGCTCGCGTACCAGATGCGCTCGCACGACATCACGCTGCGCCTCGGCGAAGAGCTGCAGGAAATCTCGCTCATCAACGGCACCGGCCGCGTCGAGACCCGCCTCAAGAGCGGCAAGGTGTTGCTCAGCGAGAAGCTCCTGTGCGCCATGGGCCGCCAGTCGAACATCGAAGGCCTCGGCCTCGAAGCGCTCGGCGTGTCGATGTCGGCGAGCGGGCTGGTCGAAGTGAACGCGCACTACCAGACCGCCGCGCACCCGCACCTCTACGCGGTGGGAGACGTCATCGGCTTCCCGTCGCTCGCCAGCACCTCGATGGAACAGGGCCGCCTCGCCGCCTGCCACGCGCTCGGAGAGAAGAGCGGCACGATGCCGAAGACGTTTCCCTACGGCATCTACACGATTCCCGAGATCAGCTTCGCGGGCGCCACCGAGGAAGAGCTCACCCGCGATCACGTGCCCTACGAGATCGGCCGCGCCGAATATTCCGAGACCGCGCGCGGAAAAATTCTCGGGGACCACACCGGCATGCTCAAGCTCCTCTTCCACCGCGAGACGCTGCAGCTGCTCGGCATCCACATTCTCGGAGAAGGCGCCACCGAGCTGATTCACATCGGCCAGGCGGTGATCGCGCATCAGGGCGCCGTCACGTACTTCCGCGACGCGGTGTTCAACTACCCGACGCTCGCCGAGTGCTACAAAATCGCGGCGCTCAACGGACTGAACCGGCTCTGAAAATCACGGCGCGGGAACGAAGAGCGAGCCACCCGGCGTCGGCGCTTCGATCATCGGCACGCCGTACAAGTCCGACAGCCGCGCTGGCGTCAGCACCTCGTTCACCGGCCCCGACGCGAGCGCCCTTCCGTCCTTGAGCAGCAACACGTGCGTGGCGAGCAGGCGCGCGAGGTTGACGTCGTGGAGCACCGCCAGCACCGCGAGCCCCTTCCCCACGCGAGCGCGCACGGCCTTGAGGGAATCGAGCTGGTGTTTGACGTCGAGGAACGCGGTCGGCTCGTCGAGCACGAGGAGCTTCGGTTCCTGCACCAGCGCGCGCGCGAGCCACACCCGCCGGCGCTCACCGCCCGACACTTCCGCGAGCGGCCGCGAGGCGAGCTCGGCCACTTCGAGTTCCTTCATCACCTCGAGCGCGCGCGCTTCGTCGGCGACCGACGGCACGCCCCACCCCGACAGGTGCGGAGCGCGGCCCATCAACACCAGCTCGAGCCCCGTGAAGCCCGTCTCGTCGTCGATGGTCTGCGGCACCCAAGCGACGTGGCGCGCAAGGGCGCGAGGCCCGGCGACGGCGGGGTCCATTCCCGCCACGCGCACCGTGCCGCTGCTCGCGCGCAAGAGCCCCATCGCCAGTCGCACCAGCGTCGACTTGCCAGCGCCGTTGGGCCCGAGCACCACCAACGCCTGGCCTGGCTCGAGCGACGCAGAGACGGACTGCAGCACCTGTTGGCCCGCACGCGTCTCGTAGCGCGCGCTCACGCCCTGCAGCTCGAGCACGCTCATTGTTTCGCCAGCGCGGCCTTCACCTGCTCGTGGAGCCCGGTGATCTTCTTCACGAACGCGGGATCATCGCCCTTGTCGTCCGCCTGTCCTTCGAGCTCGTTCATCTTGAGCTGGAACTTCTGTTGGTTGTCGAGCCGCGCGAAGTCGGCCTGGAGCGCGCGCAGCGCGACCTGACCCGGAGTGCCGCTCGCCTTCTTCGGAGCCGGCGCCGCGGTCTTCACCGGCGCGGGCGTCTTCGCGGGCGGCGGCTTCTGCGCGGGCTCGACGACCGGGTCCTTCGCCTTCGGAGTCGGGTTGGGCGCGGGCTCTTCGGCACCCGGGGCCGGCGCGCCGTCGTTCTCGACCTGCGGTGCGTCACCCTCGTCAGCGAGGCCCTCTTCCTCGAGCTCCTTCTGGTGCATCGACTCGCTGTAGATGTCCCACGCGATGTAGCCACCCACCGCGGCCAGCGCGAGCGCGGGAATCACGAACCACGCCCACATCGAACCGCCCTTGCGCGGCTTCGCGGCGGCGGCCTGCGCCGCGAGGTGCGGCGGTGGAACGTCGGCCACCGCGCGATCGATGATCTGCGTGTCGGTGCGCTGCGGCGGTGGCGGAGGCGTGGCTGGAGCCTTCGGCACGGCCTTGCGCTCAGAGGTGCGCTGCGAGTCGTTGGCCTTCTTCACCGCCTTGCGTTGCGCAGTGCCACCCTTCGGCGGAGCAGGCGCGGGTTTCCTCGCCGGTGGCGGGCTCGGCGGCGGCGCGGTCTGTGCGGGCACTTCGAGCTCGGTGGCGCTCGCTCCGGCCATGCCCTCGTTGCGGCTCGGCTTGGTCTGCGCGGGCAGGCCATCGACCATGATCGACGGCATGGGCTGTGGCTCGGCGATCGCCCCAGCCGACTCGTCGGCTGATCTGAAGGCCGGCGTCGACGCTTCGGTCGACTCTTGATCGAACGACTTGGCGAGCGTGCGCGCGCGGATCTGCTGGCTCTGGGCCGGGACGGGCGTGGGCGGCTCCGGGAACGCCGCCGCGGGAATCGGCTGCTGCAAAGCCCCCTGGGGCGACGCCGTTGGGTGGTGAATCGCCGGCATCGTCTCTTTTTCGTGCACGCTCGACTTCTTGCCGTTGCTGAGCGTGCCGCCGGCCTTGGGGGTCGGAGCGAACGACAACGCCTCGGGCTGCAGCGCACCGAGCCGGCTCGCCGCGGGCGTCTCGTCGTCGAGCGTGATGGCAGCTGGCGGTTTGACTGGCGCAGCGGGAATCGACGGCGGCCGCCCGGGCTTCGAGAACGGCGACTGCATGTTCTGCGCGGTCTCTTCCTCGCCCTGCGGCGTTTCGCGTTGATCAGCCGGATGCGGTTCGTCGTCGGGCTGGAGCGCGCGCGCCTGCTCCTTCACCGTGGTGAGCATGCGGCGCTCAGCGGTGTACTCGGTGGCGAACGCGTCGCGCATGAAGCGCGAGGTGCTCTCGGAGCCGGCGAGGGGATCGATGTTCTGCAGAATCGCCTGCAGCGCGCTGCGCAGCTCCTCCGCGGTCTGGAAGCGCTGCGCGGGATCGACCGCGAGCACCCGGCTGACCGCGTCACTCAACGCCGCGGGGCACAGCGGCTCGACGGTGTTGAGCGGTGGAATCGACGGGTTGGCGACCTTGCCCATCAGCTCGCCCGACGGCACGTCTTCGAACGGGTTCTTGCCGACCACCAGCTCCCAGAGGCACAGGCCGACCGAATAGAGATCGCTGCGGCGATCGACCGGCTTGTGGCGCGCCTGCTCGGGCGACATGTACATGAACTTCCCGAGCACGATGCTGGGGTTGGTCTTCGAGAGCGACATCGCCGACTTCGCGAGGCCGAAGTCGATGATCTTCACTTCACCCTCGTAGCTGATGAGCACGTTCTGCGGGCTCACGTCGCGGTGCACGAGGTTGAGATCAGCGTCGTCGTCCCCCCGTTTGCGGTGCGCGTACGCGAGCGCGTCCAGCACGCGAATCATCACGCTCAACACGAACGACAGCGGCAGCGGGAGGTTGCGCTCCTGCATGCGCGAGACGACGCGGCGCAGGTCTTTGCCGTCGACGAACTCCAGCGCGATGTAGGGCGAGCCGTCGTTGACGCCCATGTCGAGCACTTGCGCGATCGACCCGTGCGACAACTTCACCAGCACGTGCGCTTCGTCGATGAAGCGGCTGACGAAGTCGGGCTCCTGCGCGAGGTGCGGGAGGATTTTCTTGATGACGCACAGCTTGTCGAAGCCGTGAGAGCCCTGGAGCTGCGCGAGAAAAATCTCCCCCATGCCCCCCGTCGAGAGAGGCATCAGCAAGATGTAGCGACCGAACGGCTGAGGCCGAAACGGCCGCAATCGCTGGCTGGCGGAACCCTGACTCATGCGCGAAAGGTGCGCCGATTCAACACCCAAAAACTGCTCACCGCACCAACCAACGATTGTCGGCAGGAAGTGCGTGTTGGTTGCGATCAAAGCCCCTTGGGGCGACGACGCTGGGTGGCAACACAGATGATCAGGCAGTCCATTCCACGCGGAAGGTCCCACCCACGGCATCTCTCGACTGGAGCTGCACCGTGCTCCCGCGCGCGCCGGCCAACTCGAGCCCGCGGCTCACCACGCCCACGTACCAGCCGGGCATGCGCAGCTCGTTGACCCACAGGTCGTACGAGCGCTCCCCGCGCTGCACCAACCGCGTCTCGGAATAGTTGTTTCCGGTGCGGAATTCCTGCGTGAGTCGCTTGAGTGAATTGTGCGGCCCGATGATGCGCAGCATCGCCAGCATCGCGCGGCCGATCATCGTCTCGCCGAAGCCGTCGAGGAAGCCGCGGCCGAGCACGGCCACCCCTTCCTCGAGCGGCAACGCAGGGTGCAATTCGCCGGCAAGGTAGTGCACCACCGCGATGAACGTCTCCATCGGGTACGACGACTCGAGTGCGTGTTCTGCGTCGACGCCGCGCTCACGCATGCCCTGCACGAGCTGCGGAGTCAGCTTTCCGCTCAACGAGCGCAAGAGCCCCTCGAACGTCTGGGCGAAAATCAGCTTGTCCGGCATCGGTGACCGCTGTTGTTAACACTGCTGCGCATGACCACACCCAACCACGTCGTCACCGGCGCCACCGACGGCATCGGCTTTGAAACAGCTCTGCAACTGGCGCGTCACGGCGCGCGCGTCCTCGTGCACGGGCGTACCGCAGATAGATCGGCCGACGCGTGCGCGCGGTTGCGCAACGCCGAGCCGCGTGGGGAATTCGTCCCCGTGCACGGCGACTTCGGGAAGTTGTCCGACGTTCGCGCACTCGCGAAGCAGATCGCCGACCTCGCTCCGCAGGTCGACGTGCTGGTGAACAACGCGGGCGTGTTCATGAAGACGCGCGTCGAGACCGTCGATGGCTTCGAGACCACGTTTCAAGTGAACCACCTCGCGCCCTTCCTCCTCACCGTGCTGCTCCTGCCACAGTTGAAGGCGGCTCGCGCGGCCCGCGTGGTGAACGTGTCGTCGATGGCCCACGCGCGCGGCAACGTCGATCTCGAAGACCTCGGCTCACGCGACTACGACGGCTACGGCGCGTATGCGTCGTCGAAGTTGCTCAACGTGCACTTCACGCACGAGCTGGCGCGCAAACTCGAAGGCACGAAGGTGACGACGTACGCGCTCCACCCGGGAGTCATCACCACCAAGCTGCTCAAGACCGGCTTCGGCATGGGCGGCGCGCCACTCGAGAGCGGAGCGAAGACCAGCGTGTATTGCGCGACCTCTCCATCGCTCGAAGGCGTCACCGGCAAGTACTACAGCGACTCGCGCGAGAAGCAGGCCGCTCCGCAGGCGTACGACGCCGCGCTCGAGGCGAAGGTGTGGGCGATCTCCGAGCGGCTGTCGCGCCTGGGGTGAAGCCTACCCGCCGTGCGCGAACGCCCTTGAGCGCTAGGCTCAACCGCGATGCCAGCCGGAGCGGTGCAAACACGGTGGGAACGGTGGATTCATCCCGCCATCGCGTCATCGCCCGAGCCGCGGCGCTCGGCGGTCATCATCTCGGTGGGAGCGGCCTTCGCGGCCTGTGCGGTCGGCGCGCAGCTCGTCGTCTCGCTCGCGCTGGGTCACGTGTTGCTCGCGCTGCCGGGCCTGGTGTTTCTGCTCGTGCCGCTCTCGGTCTTCGTGTTGCTGCGCACGCGCCCCACCCCCACGCTCGCGGGCCACGTGTTGATCGCCGCGTCGGTGTCGCTCATCGGCGTCGCGGTGTTCGGAGAAGACGCGATTCACGCCGGCTCCATCGCTTGGTTCGGAGTCGCGTGCGCCACGGCCATCACCTCGCTCGGCCTGCGCGCAGGCATCGGCTGGTCGCTCGTCTCGCTGGCCCTCATCGCGCTCTCGGCGACGTTGCGCTCGTTGAACCTCATCACGCCGTGGCTGGTGCCGAGCACGACGATGTCGCTGGTGCGCGGCGTCGGGCTGGTGGTGGCCTTCGTGGTGCTCGCCATTCTCTTCGAGCGCACACGCCGCATCGCGCACGCGGAAGTGTTGCGGCTCGCACAGAGCAAGTCGCAGTTCCTCGCCAACGTCTCGCACGAGCTGCGCACGCCGATGAACGGAGTGCTCGGCCTCACCGACCTCTTGCTCCGCTCGAAGCTCGACGCCGAGCAACGCGAACACCTCGAGCTCTTGCAGCGCTCGGGCCGCAGCCTGGTGTTGTTGCTCAACGACCTGCTCGACATGTCGAAGGTCGAAGCGGGAAAGATGCAGCTCGACCCCATCGACTTCGAGTTCCCCGCGCTGCTCGGCGACTTGAAGGCGCTCCACGAGCCCATCGCGCAGGCGAAGGGTCTGACGATGATGCTCCGCGTCCCGAGCGGGCTTCCGTACGCGGTGCGCGGTGACGGCATGCGGCTGCGTCAGGTGCTCACCAACCTGCTCAGCAACGCCATCAAGTTCACCGAGAAGGGCACCGTCGAGGTCGAGCTCGCGCGCGAGGGAGAGCACACCACCTTCACCGTGCGCGACACCGGCATCGGCATCGCGCGCGAATCGTTGCCGCGGCTGTTTCTCCCCTTCGCGCAGGCTGACGCCGGGACCACGCGCCGCTTTGGAGGCACGGGGCTGGGTCTCGCGCTGTCTCGTGAGCTGGTCACGCTGATGGGAGGAACGCTCGCGGCCGAGAGTGAAGTCGGCGTGGGCACCCTGATGCGCTTCACGATTCCACTCGCGCCTTCGGTGGCGGCGCTGGTGCGCGCTGAGCCAGAGATTCCGATTCCCAGTGACGCGGCGCTCAGCTCGCGGCCGGTGCTGGTGGTGGACGACAACCCCATCAACCTGAAGGTCGCGTGTGGGCTCGTCGAGAAGGCGGGCTACCCCACGCGCGCGGCGAGAAACGGAGCCGAGGCGCTCGACATCGTGAAGCGCGAGCCCATCGCGCTGGTGCTGATGGACTGCCACATGCCGGTGATGGATGGCTTCGAGGCCACCGAGAAGATTCGCGGCCTCGAGGGAGACATGGCGCTGGTGCCCATCGTCGCGCTGACGGCCTCAGCGATGCCGGAAGAGCTCGCGCGCTGCCGCGAGGCGGGAATGAACGACTGCCTCATCAAGCCGGTGACGCTCGAGCAGCTGAGCCGCACGCTGCATCAGGTGACGTCACTCAAGGCGCTGCTCGACTCGACTCACATCAAGTCGTCGCAGGGCGTGCCGAGCCGCTGACCGGTGTACGGCCCGAGGTCGAGGTAGATCATGCGCGCGGTGTCGTAGCGGCCGAGATCGACCTCGACGAGCGGCGTGTGTTCCTTCCCCTGCACCCACTTGCTGTCGACCTTGCCGTCGGTGGTGGTGATGAGGCGGAGGTTGCCGTTCCTGGTCGAGAGGATCATGCCCTGCGAGTCGTCGACGATGTCCTTGAGCGGGAGCAGCTTCATGTTGCCCTTCGGCCCCGCCCACACGCGGAAGTCGCGGCGGTCGCTCGGGTCGGCGCTGCGGAAGCGGTCGACGAGGTAGTAGTTGCCCGAGTCATCGCGCAGCAGCTTCTCAGGGTAGCGCGTGAACACGGCGCCCACGAACGTCGCGGCGGTCAGCAACTTCTTCGCGTCGGCGGCCGGCACCACGGTCATCGCGGTCGTCTTCTTCGCGCACGTCACCGTGTACTCGATGGGCCTGGTGCCGGGGCTGCCGCCGTCAGTGCCCGCCGCGGCGTTGGGGTTGTACATGGTGAGCCCCGCGAGCTGACCGTCACCGGCCCACATGCGCGGATCCCACATGGCGACGTTCCAGCGGATCTCGCCGTCGCGGCCACCGCCCTGGGTGCGCACCTTGCTGAAGGTCTTGCCGTCGCCAGACGTGAAGACGAAATCCATGCGCGCGTTGGGGTCGACGGTGACGTAGTGGTTCTTGCCGTCGGTCAGCAGCGTCAGCTTGTCGCGAAACGCGCTGGCGTCGATCACTTCGGGCTTCGGAGCAGCCGGCTGGGCCTGAGCCAACGCGAGCGCGACGAGAGTGGTGGTGAGCATGGGCGGCACATTACGGTCAGCGGCGCGCGATGACCACGCTCGATGAGGCACTGACAGGTCTCGATGAGGTGCGTCGAGGTGCTCGAGGGCGCTGGGAAAATCGCCGCGGAGCTCGCCCAGTTCGTGAAGTGAACGGACTGAAGACGTGGCATACGGGACCGCATGTCGGGCACTCCTCTGCTCTCGCCGGGCGTGGTCATCGCCGAGACGTATGAGATCGAGCGTCAGCTCGGCCGCGGCGGCATGGGCGAAGTGTGGCTCGCCAGGCACCGGCGGCTCGCGGGCAAGC
>JAEUJS010000658.1 GCA_016792935.1 Archangium sp.
ACCTCATCGTCCCCGGCCGCTGGGTCGACGGCTACGTGAAGGACTCCGAAGGCAGGCCACTTCGCTATCGCCTCAACGGGCTGCGCGTCTTCTTCATCACCGTCGCGTTGTGGGGCTTCGCCTGCTGGCAGGGCTGGCTGAAGTGGACCGACTTCCACACGCACCGGTGGGAGATGTTGTGGACCGCGTGCGCCATCGGCCTCGCCTTCACGTTCGCGATCGTCTTCACGGCTCCAGCGGTGCGCTCGAATGTGCTCGCCGATCTCTACCTCGGTCGTCGCGAGAACCCGCAAGCGCTCGAAGGCAAGCTCGACGCGAAGATGTGGCTGTACCTGATCGGCGCCACCATGCTCGAGCTCAACCTGCTCTCGAGCGTCGCCGCGCACTGGGAAGCGCACCGCGATGATCCCTCACCGGGCGTCTTCGTCTCCGCCGCGCTCTTCACGTTCTTCCTGGTCGAGTACCTGAACTTCGAAGAGGTGCATCTCTACACGTACGACTTCATGGCGGAGCGCGTGGGCTTCAAGCTCGGCTGGGGCTGCCTCACGTTCTATCCATTCTTCTACGGCGTCGGACTCTGGAGCCGCGCCGACGCACCCAACCCGCACACGCACCCACTGCTGCTCGCGCTGTGCGTCGTCTGCTTCTTCCTCGGGTGGACATTCGCGCGCGGAGCCAATCTGCAGAAGTTCCACTTCAAGCGAGATCCGAACCGGAAGTTCCTGGGCATCACTCCGGAAGCGCTCGAAGGGCGCGTGCTGGTGAACGGCTTCTGGGGGCTCTCGCGGCACATCAACTACCTGGGCGAGATTCTGATGGCGCTCGGCATCACGCTTTCCCTCGGAGCGCCGCTCGCGTGGGAGCCCTGGCTCTATCCGCTCTACTACCTGGTGCTCCTGCTTCCGCGGCAGCTCGCCGACGATCGCCGCTGCGCGAAGAAGTACGGCCCGCTGTGGGACGCGTACGTCAAGCGCGTCCCGCGCCGAATCATTCCGTACGTCTACTGACGACCGAACACTCCGGGAACATTCGCGGCGCTTCCCGTTCAACCGGGACCATGGCGATTCCTCCCGTCTCATCGCAGCCCGCGCCCATCACTTCGCCGGTCGAGCTCGCCGCACCACCCCCACCTCCGCCTCCGGCCGTCGCCCAGGGCGCTGCCGACACCTCGAGCTTCGAGCCCGCGCCAGGAAATCAGCCGATGGTGTTGCCCGGTGGCCAGCCGGTCGCGGGCACGCCGCTCCCGGACGAGTCGCTCAAGGCCGACGTCGCCGCAGCCCGTCTGTCGGGAGGCAAGCCGCTGAACCCCAACGCACCTCCGCTCGAGTACGTCGAGAAGGGCGGAGCAGTGGTGCAGCGCGGCCAGTCAGGGCCGAGCGTCAGCGCGCTCCAGGACATGCTCAACCGTGCGGGAGCGAGCCCGAAACTCTCTGCCTCGGGCACGTATGACGCCAACACCGAAGCGGCGGTCAAGGCGCTCCAGCAGAAGCACAAGCTGCCCGATGACGGTCGCGTCGGAGCCGACACGTTGAGTCGCATTCGCACTGAAGACGCGAAGGCCTCGTTGCCGGCGTCGCTCGATCCCTCGGTCAAGAAGGAAATCGCGGCGCGGCTCGACTTCGACCCGAAGGATGCCGCGACGCGGGAAGCGTACGTCGCTCTGGCGAAGAGCCGCGGCTTCGATTCGCTCGGTGTGGCACAGCAGAAGCAGGTGATCGGCATTCTCGACGTCGCTCCAAAAGACGCGGCGCTCGCGGGTGACCTGAAGACGCTGGTCGCCACCGACAGCTTTCGGTCGCTGTCGCCTTCGATTCAGAAGCTCGCGCTCGAGAAACTCGAAGTGCACGCCACCGACCCGGCCGCGCGCTCGACGCTCACCCGGCTGAGCACCTCGTGGGGGTTCAACAAGCTCGACGCGCATCAGCAGTCGGTCTTCTTGAACCAGATGGGTGGTGACGACGCGCTCATCTCGGCGCCGGCGCGCAAGGCCCTCGACGCGAAACTGACCGCGCTCGAGAACAAACGCGCCGATGAGCAGCAGGCCGGTCTGTCGACCTTCTTGAAGGACCAGCCGTGGCCCGACTGGGCGACGAGGAAGGGCGCGTGGGACCAGCGCACGACTCCGCCCGACAGCGTGAAGGGGCCCGCAGAGGTCGCGAAGGGGCCGTTCACCACCGCGAAGGGCGCCGCCGATCGCTACGACGTCTCGTGGGGCTCGCAGCAGATTCCCGTCTTCGTTCCCCGCGGCACCCCACCCGAGAAGGTGAAGTCGCTCATCGACACCATGGGCGCGCTGCCCGCGCCGAACCGCGCGGTCATCACCGAGCTCGTCATGGAGCCGAAGGATTTGCCTGCCAAACCGGGCTACGCGCCTGCGGGGTTCGACGCGAATGGTGACACCGGCCGCGTGCGCGCGTTCCCCGAAGGGCTGAACAAATACCAGCCCGACAGTCGCATGAGCGCGATGGTGCACGAGTCGGCTCACATCGTGGACCGCAAGATGAAGGGCGTCGACCCGAACTGGGATGCGAAGTGGGCCGCCGCGAAAGAGGCCGACATCGCGAAGCCGTCGCAGCGCGCGAAGGACTCTGACGCCGAAGACTTCGCCGAGACGTACCTCCTCTACAAGCTGCACCAGGACGACCCGAAGCAGATCGACATGTACCGCGCCATGTTCCCCGCGCGGTTCAAGCTCATCGAAGAAGTCGAAGCGCACGCGCAGAGCGGCGCGCTCAAGAAGTGAAGTCCCAACCAAAGCGAACGAGGAGAGAGAACGATGCTGACGATCGAAGAGTATGCCGACTTGTGCGCGCTGATGGCCGACACCGGAGGCGACGTCTCGAAGGAGAACGCCATCGCCGCAGCCAACGGCGTCGACGCGAAGGTGTGGGCCGACTCGAAGGCGGCGTGGACGAAGAAGATGAGCGACCCCACCGACATGGGGAAGACCGCCATGGCGTTCATGCCGCTCTACCAGGCGGCGCAGGCGAAGGCGCGCGGCGGCAAGGAGCCGTGCACGCTCGAGTTCTACGCCAAGGTGCACACCGAGATGGCGTACCTCAAAGACGCGACCGGCCAGAAGATGAACCACCACCTCGTGCTCGCGCAGAACGGCACGCACCACCAGGCGTGGCTCGAGTGTGAGGGGTATTGGACTCCCATCGTCGGAGCTCCCACCATTCTCGGCGCGCCCAACCCCAGGTTCGACGCCGCGCAGAAGGCGAAGTTCGCGGCGCTCGCGCAGAAAGAATCAGACCGCATTCACGGCATCACTCGCTGAGCAAAGTGGAAAATCAGCAAGCCCGGCTCGAGCCTCTTGTCCGCAAGAGCGGCAAGGCTGCTGACTCCCAGTGACCGCGCCGGGCGGCGGTCTCGCTGGCTGCGGCTACATCATCGCGCCAGCGCCAGGCATCTGACCGACGGGCTTGATCAACACGTCGCGCGGCTTCGCACCATCGGCCGCGCCGACGAGTCCCTCGCGTTCCATGCGTTCGATCATGCGCGCCGAGCGGTTGTAGCCAATGCGCATCTTGCGCTGGAGGATCGAGATGCTGACGGTGCGCATCTCGCTGACGATGGCGATGGCCTGGTCGTAGAGCTCGTCGTGCAGCTCGTCTTCTTCCCCGACCTCGCCCGCGTTCTCGTCTTCGCGCGGCTTCAAGATGCTCTCGTCGTACACCGGCGTGCCCTGCGCCTTGAGGTGGTCGACCACCTTCTTGATCTCGTGCTCACTGACGAAGCAGCCGTGCACGCGCTGCAGGTGCGCTGACGTCGGCGGCATGATGAGCATGTCGCCCATGCCGAGCAGCGCTTCGGCGCCGATGGTGCCGAGAATCGTCATCGAGTCCGGCTTGCTGCGGAGCATGAACGAGATGCGCGTCGGGAAGTTCGCCTTGATGATGCCGGTGACGACGTCGGTCGAAGGACGCTGCGTCGCGACCATCAAGTGGATGCCGGCGGCGCGCGCCATCTGCGCGAGGCGAGCGATCGACGTCTCGACTTCCTTGCTGGCCACCATCATCAGGTCGGCGAGCTCGTCGATGATGACCACGATGTAGGGGAGCTTCTTCTTCTCTTCCGCTCCATCGGCAGGCGCTTCGTCAGTCGTCGCAGCAGCTGACGCAGCGAGCGCGGCGGCTTCTTCGGCCGTCGGCTCATCGACGCGAATCTCGCCTTCCTTCGCAGCGGCTTCGGCTTCGACCGCGGCAGGCGTGACGGCTTCCACAGGCGCGGCTTCGACGACTTCGCGCGGATCCGTCGCTTCATCCTTCGGCGCAGCGACACCGAGCTCGACACCAGCCGGAGCTTCAGCAGCCACAGCCGGCATCTCGGGCGGAGTCGCCGTCGCTTCCGCGCTCGGATCCGCCACGTCGACGATCAACATGCGGCGCTTCTTCTTCGGAGGAGTGGGCGCAGGCGCAGCGATCGCTTCGGCGACAGGCTTCGCAGCAGGCTCCTCGACCTTCGACGGAATGACGGGCGCGACTTCTTCCTTCGGCTTGATGACCGTGGAGACCGGCTTGGCGACGGGCTTCGCGTCGACGGTCATCTGCGACGCGCGCTTCTTCGCCTGCTCCTGCTCAACCATCGTGTTGTAGCCGGTGATGTTCCGCACGCCGGCTTCGCTCAAGAGCTTGTAGCGGCGCGTCATCTCATCGACCGCCCACTGCAGCGCGATGCTCGCCTTCCGTGGATCAGTCACGACCGGTAGCAACAGATGCGGAATGCCCTCGTACACCGAGAGCTCGAGCATCTTCGGGTCCACCATGATGAAGCGCACCTCTTCTGGAGTGCTCTTCAGCAAGATGCTCATGATCATCGCGTTCACGCTGACCGACTTGCCGGAGCCCGTCGTACCGGCCATCAGCAGGTGAGGCGCCTTCGCGAGATCGAGGATGTACGGCATGCCCTCGATGTCCTTTCCGAGGCACATCGTGAGCCGCGACTGCGACTTCTGGAACGCGTCCTGCTCGGCGATCTCCTTGAGGAAGACCATCTCGCGGTCCTTGTTGGGGACCTCGACGCCGACCACGCCCTTGCCAGGAATCGGAGCGACGATGCGAACGCGCATCGCTTCCATCGCCATCGCGAGGTCGTCCGACAGCGACGCGATGCGGCTGATCTTCACGCCAGGCGCGGGCTTGAACTCGTACATCGTGACCACGGGACCCGGACGGATCTCGACGACCTCTCCATCGATGCCGAAGTCGCGCAGCTTCGCGGTGAGGCGCTCGGCCGTCTGCAGGTAGACGTCCTTGTCGATCTGCGCGCGCTCCTTGCGGTGCACCTCGAGCACGTCGATGGGCGGCACTTCGAAGTTCGAACGGCCACCGGAGAAGACGAACTCGTCCTGCTTCTTTTCCTTCTTGGTCGGCTTGGGCGGCGCCTTGGGCTCGACGATGAGCGGCATGCGCGCGAGCGCTGAACCCGCAGCACCGACGGCAGCAGCAGCCGCGACGACCGGAGCCGCAGCGGTGGCCGAGTCCATCAACATCGGAGGAACTCCCGCGAGGCTGGCCTCGAGCGGCGCGAGCTTCGGAGAAGAGACGTGCGCTTCGATCGACCCGATTGCCGGAGCGACGGCCGGAGTCGTCTGCGTCACGGCAGGCGCGAGCTTCGAGGCCGGCTGCGGCGGCTCGGTGATCGCGGTCTGCGTCGGACGAATCGCCTCGATGATGTTCGGCACGCGCCTGGGTGGAGGTGGAACGCTCTCGAGGTACTCACTGGGCAGCGGAGGTGAAGAGATCGCCGGCGGCGGAGGCGGCATCTGCATGGGCGCCATCGAGGACGGCGTGTTGAACGCGAACGCGGCGGCCCACGCGGGATCTCCGTTGCTGACGACCGGCTGCTGCACCGGCTCGCGGTGCACGTGCATCGACGTCGGCGGACGCAGGTCGTGCAACAGGCCCGGAGCGATCCCCGCAGCCATTTCCTTCTGCTGATCCTTGCGAGTCGCGCGCGCGGTCTTGAGCGCTTCACGCGCCAGCTTCGCGGCTTCACGCTCGATGAGCGCCTTCTCACGCTCGGCCTTGAGGCGTTCCTTCTCGGCGAGATCGGCGAGCTTGGCGTTCTCTTTGCCCATCTGAATGCGGGCCGCTTCGTTCGCAGCGGCTTCGGCTTCCGACGCGGTCGCTTCCAGCTCCGCGAGCTCGGCCTCCTCGGCTTCCAGCTGCTCGAGGAACGCGGCCTCTTCTTCCTGGTCCTTCGCGGCCTGCTCACGACGCTGCGCGGCGAGCGCCTTCTGCTTGTCGTACCAGGCAAGCGCCGAGGCCTTCGCCCACGCGCCGAACGCCTGCGACTTTTCCCACACGAAGTTCACGAAGCGGAGGAACGCGAACTGGGTGCCGACGATGAACGCCACGGCGGCGATCGCGCTGACGAGCACCACGGTGCCAACGGTCGAGAAGAGCGCGGTGAGGATGCCGCCGATCTCGCGCCCGATGAGCCCACCCGGCGCGTGCGCCCACGTCGCGTCTTCCTTGAACATCAACTGCGAGAGGATCGCTCCAGCGATCAGCAGCAGCCCGAGCGCGATCGCCTGCGGCCAACGACGCTTCTCGCGATCACCGACGAACATGATGCCGGCGGCGTAGAGGCCCACCATCGGCATGACGTACGCAGTCACTCCGAGCAGCCCGCGCAGCGCTTCCGCGATGGCGTGACCGACGGGTCCCACGGCGTTCTTGAACCCAGGCCCCACGCGATCGGCTGCGTCGAACGTGGCGACCGCGAGCAAAGACATCACCGAGAACGCGAGGACGACGACTCCGAGGATGGCGCGACGGCCGCTCCCCGAGGTGGCGTTCTTCTTTTGGCTGAGTGCTTTGCGGCGGGAAGCAATTTCCTGCTTCGAGAGGAGGGACTTGTCCCCCTTTGCGCGCTTGACCGACATGTCGAGACACCCCTGTAGAAGGCTGATCCGGTACCCCAGCAGCTGTAGCGGTCACTGTAGGTGGGGGTTCTGATCGGGCAATTTTTCGACCTGACGCTGATCAGCCGGCTCCCAGCCTGAGCAGGTGAATTCCACGACGCGGCGCGTGCGCTGATCTACGTTCCGCCGGGAATGGACGTCAGTTGTCCCAGGTGCCAGACCGAGTACGAGCTCGACGACACGCGCGTCACTGAAGACGGTGTGACGGTGAAGTGCACTTCGTGCGCACACGTCTTCCGCGTGAAGAAGAAGAGTCTGGTGGTGACGCTGCCGGTCCGCCCGGGAGAACCGCCGCCACCTCCACCACCGAGCGCGCCAGAGCCGGTGGGCACCTTGCCGCCGGCGCCTCCGCTGCGTGAATGGAAGCTGCGGCAGCCCAATGGAAACGTCTATCCGTGCCGCGATCTCACGATGCTCCAGAAGTGGATCATCGAAGGGAAAGTGCAGCGCGACGACGAGATCTCGCTGACTGGCGAGACGTGGAAGCGCCTGGGCAACATTCCCGAGCTCGCGAGCTTCTTCCAGGTCGTCGACGACGCCGCGAAGGCGCGCTCGCTCGAGTCGATGAGCAAGTCGCCGCCCGTGGGAAACGCGCCCGTGCAGCCCGCGGCGCCCTCGGGTGCCAAGCCGGTGCAGGGGAAGATCACCGACACGTGGCGTGGTGGAACGTTCTCGGCGCCTCCGCCCGAGCCCGTCGTTCCCGTCGAGGATGCCGCCGCCGAGACGCTCCCGCCTGATCCGCCAGCGGTGCGACGCAAGCCTGACCCGATGAAGGAAACGCTGCAGGGCGGGCGCTTCTCGACCGTTCCTCCCGCGGCCGTCACCACGCCGGGTGGCCGTTTCAGTGGGCCGCCCCCGACGGCGAACACCACGCCGGGTGGTCGGTTCAGCAGCGGTCCGCCGCCTCCGCTTCCGCCGCCGCCTCCGCCGCGTTCGAGTCCGGAGCCGAGTGACGACGACCTCCGTCGCGCAGTCGGTGGTGGCGGCAGCGGCAAGTGGATCGCGCTCGTCATCGCGGGACTCGCCGTGGGTGGTGGCGTCGGCTGGTACCTCGGCGTCTACGAGCCCGAGCAACAACGCCTCGCCCAGGAACGTGCGTCAGAGCAGGCGCGGCTCGACGAAGAGGCGCGCGTGAAGGCGTTGCAGGAAGCGGCGAGCAAGAACCCGCCGCCGGTGGTCGTCGATGCGGGTGTCGCTGAGGTGGTCGATTCGGGAACGCCGGTGGTCGATGCGGGCGCTCTGGTGATTGACGCCGGTGTGGTCACGCCTCCAGTCGTGATCGACGCGGGCGCGCCAGTTTTCGATGCGGGAGCCGCCGTCGCCGAGAAGCCCGACGCGGGCGCGCCCGAGCAGAAGAAGAGCTACGAGTTCTATCTCGCGCAGGGTGAACGTCTGCGTGAGCGCGAGAAGGCCACCGAGGCGCTCAACTATTACGGCCGCGCGCACGAGATGAAGCCCGAGCGCGTCGAGCCGCTCGCGGGCCGCGGCTTGTGTCTGCTCGACATGGGCAATCCGACCGCTGCGGTCGCTGCCTTCGAGCAGGCGCTGGCGCTCGGGCCTCGCTACGGGCCGGCCATCATGGGCATGGCGGAAGCGCTGCGCGCGCAGGGCAAGAATGAGCAGGCCATCGAGTACTACCAGAAGTACCTCGACGTGCTCCCCAACGGCAGTGAAGCCCCGGTGGCGCGCAACAGCATCGAGCGGCTGAAGCGATGAATCGCGCAGCAAAGAACCGACCTCGGACGGTTCGGAGCGAGCAGGCAACATGAAACTCGATCTTGCGCAGGTGAGACACGTCGCGAAGCTCGCGCGGCTGTCACTCACGCCCGAGGAGGAGTCGAAGCTCGTCACGCAGCTCTCTGTCGTGCTCGATGCGGTGGACACGCTCGCGGCGCTCGACACCCAGGACGTTCCTCCGACGACGTTCGCCGTGACCGAAGGCGGCGGCGCAGTGCGCGTCGATGAAGCGCGCGACGAGCTGAGCGTGGAGTCGGTGCTGAAGAACGCTCCCGAGAAGAGCGGAGACAGTTTCACGATTCCGCAGGTGCTTGATGGGAACGGGTGATCGAGTGACTTCGGTGCTCGACGCCTCGCTCGCGGACACTGCGGCGCGCATCGCGGCGAAGGAAGTCACTTCGGTCGAGGTGACGAAGGCGTGCCTCGCGCGCATCGCGGAGATCGACGGCAAGGTGAAGGCGTTCCTGCGCGTCGATGCCGAAGGTGCGCTGCGCGAGGCGGCGGCGGCTGACGCTTCGAGTCCGCGTGGTCCGCTGCACGGCGTGCCGGTGGCGCTCAAGGACAACATCAACACCGCGGGGCTCGAGACGACGGCCGGTTCGCGCATCTTGAAGGGCTTCGTGCCGCTCCACGACGCGACGGTGACCGCGCGACTGCGTGCGGCAGGAGCGGTCGTGCTCGGCAAGACCAACCTCGATGAGTTCGCGATGGGCAGTTCGACCGAGAACAGCGGCTACCAGCTCACGCACAACCCGTATTCGCTCGAATGCACGCCAGGCGGGAGCAGCGGAGGCAGCGCGGCGGCCGTGGCGAGCGGACAAGTCTTCGGAGCGCTCGGCAGCGACACCGGCGGCTCGATTCGCCAGCCCGCGTCGCTCTGCAACGTGGTGGGACTGAAGCCGACGTGGGGCCGCGTCTCGCGCAGCGGCGTCATCGCGTACGCGAGCTCGCTCGATCAGGTCGGCCCGCTCGCGCGCACCGTGCGTGACGCGGCGCTCCTGCTGCAGGCCATCTCGGGGAAAGATCCACACGACGCGACGTCGGCCTCGCGCGCGGTGCCGTCGTTCACCGAGGCGCTCGACGGTGGCGTGAAGGGCCTGCGCATCGGTCTGCCGCGCGAGTACTTCGTCGAGGGCATGGAGCCGGAGGTCGCTGCGGCGATTCGTGAAGCGGCGGAGACGCTTCGGGCGGCGGGAGCGGTGGTGGAAGACGTCTCGCTGCCACACACCAGGTACGCGATGGCGGCGTACTACTTGATCGCCACCGGCGAGGCGTCGTCGAACCTCGCGCGGTACGACGGCGTGCGTTTTGGTCACCGCGCGGCCGACGCGAAGAACCTGCGTGAGGTGTACGATCGCTCGCGCGCCGAAGGCTTCGGAGCCGAAGTGAAGCGCCGCATCATGCTCGGCACCTTCGCGCTCTCCGCCGGCTACCACGACGCCTATTACGTGAAGGCGCAGCGGGTGCGCACGCTGATCGCGCGCGACTTCGAGGCCGTGTTCCAGAAGGTCGACGTGGTGTTGAGCGCGGCCTCTCCCGCGTGTGCGTGGAAGTTGGGCGAGAAGCTCGAAGACCCGCTCGCGATGTACTTGATGGACGTGCTGACCCTGCCGACCAACCTCGCCGGGCTGCCGGGCATCTCGGTGCCGACCGCGAAGTCGAGCGCGGGCCTTCCGATCGGTGCGCAGCTTCTCGGCCGGCCGTTCGATGAAGTGACGGTGTTGCGTGCGGCGCGTGCTTTGGAACGTGAGCGTTCGCTGAGCGATTGGAGGCCGAATGTCTGAACAGTCTGACCAACGAGCGCAGACCGATGATCTCTTCAACCTGAAGGGCTACGTGCCGACCGAAGAGGAGCGCATCTGGTCGCTCGCGGCACATCTCTCCCCGCTGCTCGGCATTTCCATTCTCGGGCCGATCCTCGCGCTGGTGATCAAGGGCAAGGACTCGAAGTGGGTGCGCGCGCACGCCATCGAGTCGCTCAACTTCAACCTCACGTGCCTCATCGCGTTCGTCATCGGCGGGCTGCTGATGATGGTGTTCATCGGCATCTGCATCGTGGTGCCGGTGCTGCTCGCCAACCTCGTCCTCGGTGTGATGGCCGCCGTCGCGTCGTGGCAGGGCAAGGCGTACCGCTACCCGTACACGCTGCGGCTGATCAAAGACTGAGCGATGGGACTCTCCGACTTCCAGCCGGTCATCGGCCTCGAGGTGCACGCGCAGTTGCTCACCACGAGCAAGCTGTTCTCGAGCGCCGGCACCGCGTTCGGAGATCGCCCCAACTCGCACACCACCGAAGTGTGTCTGGGGTTTCCGGGAGCGCTCCCCGTTCTGAACGAGCGTGTGGTCG
>JAEUJS010000589.1 GCA_016792935.1 Archangium sp.
CGCAGGAGCGGGAGAGGGAGACAATTTCGAGCTGAGCCTCAGCGGACGACGAGAACGGGCTTGTGGCTGATGTGGACCAGACGATCGGTGACGCTGCCCAACAACATGCGCGACACCGCGGAGTGGCCCTTCGCGCCGATCACCACGCCCCAGAACCGCTCGGCCTGAACGAGATCGGAAAGCGCTTCAGCAGGAGCACCGTTCAACATCACGGTGTCGACCTGCAGTCCGCTGTCGGCTGATCGGATCGCTTCACGCGCCTTCGCGAAGATTGCCTCGGCCTCGGCTTTGTTCGCCTCGTCGATCTTCTTGATGGTGTCCGCGTAGACCGATTCCGAGAGAAGAATCGGCGGCAGCACGTACGCCACCTCGAGCTTCGCTCCGATCGCCTTGGCGATTCGGGCAGCTTCCTTCGCTCCGTTCAGACTGTGCGGGGAGCCATCGACTGCGACGAGGATGCTCTGGGTCATGTAGCGCTCGAAGGTACCCTCGTGTATTGGCGCGCGCCATGGCGTCTTTTTCCATCGTCAACGTCTCCAAGGGCTACGGGCCCAAGAAGCTGTTCGAGAACGTGAACGTGTCGTTCTCTGCCGGTCGTCGCTACGGCCTCACCGGGCCCAACGGCGCGGGCAAGTCGACCTTCATGAAGATCCTCGCCAGGGACGAGGAACAGGACACCGGCGACATCATTCGCCCCAGGAAGCTCGGCATCCTTCGGCAGGATCACTTTCAGTACGAGAACGACCGCGTGCTCGACGTGGTGATGATGGGCAACGCCGCGCTGTGGGCCGCGATGAAGGAGAAGAACGTTCTCCTCGAGAAGCCCAACCTCACGGACGATGACGGCGTGCGCCTCGGCGATCTCGAGGGCGTGATCGCTGAAGAAGACGGCTACGTCGCCGAGTCAGACGCTGCTTCTCTGCTGATGGGCCTGGGCATCGACGAGAGCTTTCACCAGGGTCAGCTCAAGGCGCTCACCGGTGGCTTCAAGCTGCGCACGCTGCTCGCGCAGGCGCTCTTCGGAAAACCGGAAGGGCTGTTGCTCGACGAGCCGACCAACCACCTCGACCTCGACTCCATCCGCTGGCTCGAGCGTTTTCTGCACGAGTACGAGGGCGTGCTCATCACCATCTCGCACGACCGGCACTTCCTGAACTCGATCTGCACGCACATCGCAGACATCGATTACGAGACGATCATCACCTACACCGGCGGCTACGACGACATGGTTCGTCAGAAGGCCCAGGTGCGCTCGCGCATCGAGTCGGAGAACTCCGAGAAGCAGAAGAAGATCTCGCAGCTGCAGGATTTCGTGGCGCGCTTCTCGGCAGGCACGCGCGCGTCTCAGGTGCAGAGCCGCAAGAACCAGCTCGAGAAGTTGAAGATGGAGGACCTGAAGCGCTCGAACATCGCGCGCCCCTTCATCAAGTTCGAGCAGAAGGTCCCCAGCGGAAAGCAGACGCTGACCTGCGAGAAGCTCACCAAGTCGTGGGACGGCGAGCTGATCATTCCGCCCTTCTCTCCGCTCATCACCAAGGGAGAGAAGATCGGCGTCATCGGCAAGAACGGCGTCGGCAAGTCCACGCTGGTGCGCATGATCGCTGGAGCGATTCAGCCCGACGGTGGCATGCTCGAGTGGGGTCACGCCGCGTCGGTCGGTTACATGCCGCAGGATCACCACGGCATCATCAAGAAGGGCACCACCGTCTACGGCTGGCTGCGCGATCTCGATTCCAAGCTGGGCAACGAAGAGATCTCCGGGTTGCTCGGCCGCATGTTGTTCAGCGGTGAAGAGCGCATGAAGCCGACGGATACGCTCTCGGGTGGCGAGACGGTGCGCACGCTGCTGTGCCAGTTGATGATGCGCAAAGACAACGTGCTCATCCTCGACGAGCCGACGAACCACCTGGATCTCGAGTCGATCGCCGCGCTCGCCGACGGCCTCTCTCGCTACGAGGGCACGGTGATCATCGTCACGCACGACCAGGAATTGTTGAACGAGGTCTGCACGCGCATCTGGGCCCCGCGCCGTGGCAAAGACGTCATCGATCACGTCGGCAACTTCGAAGACTTCCTGCTCAAGCACGCTGAAGCCGCTGCCCAACGCCGCTGAGGGTGCGGAGAATCGCTCGACATTCTCCGCAAGAACAGCGGCGAACGACTTGCGCGCGTGCGGAGAATCCCGGTACTTTCTCCGCATAAGGTGCGGAGAAAGCAATGTACCTCTGGGAGCGGGCCGACTGGCCAGACCTGACGTGGAGCGCACAGACCCTCATCGGTCCGCTGGCACACGCACGCCAACGACAGGGCCATCTCCTCGGCCGCATGGCCCAGCTTGGCTTCGAGCTTCAAGGTGCGGCCCGGGTGCAGGCGGTCGCAGAAGAGGCCGTGAAGAGCTCGGCAATCGAAGGCGAGACACTCGACCTCGACAGCGTTCGCTCTTCGGTCGCCCGACGGCTCGGCGTGAAGCTCGCGGGGCTCAGTCACCCCGTCGACCAGAAGACCGAAGGTGTCGTCGAGATGGTGCTCGACGCCACTCTGAACTTCGCCAAACCGCTCACCGCTGAGCGTCTCTTCGGCTGGCAGGCGGCGCTCTTTCCCGGTGGGTTCTCGGGAATTCACCGCATCGCGATCGGAGAACTTCGGGACGACCGCGAAGGTCCGATGCAGGTCGTCTCGGGACAGGTCGGCAAGGAGCGCGTGCACTTCGAGGCCCCTCCCGCGAAGCGGCTCAACGCTGAGCTGAAGCGATTCCTGAAGTGGTTCGCCGCACCCAACACGGACGGCTTGCTGCACGCGGGACTCGCGCATTTGTGGTTCGTGACGCTTCACCCTTTCGACGACGGCAACGGACGCGTCGCGCGGGCGGTGACTGATCTCGCACTCGCTCGTGACGAGCGGCAGGCGGCCCGCTTCTACAGTCTGTCGAGTCAGATCCGCGTCGAGCGCAAGGCGTACTACCTCGAGCTCGAGCGGGCCCAGCGCGGCCCGACCGATGTCACGCCGTGGCTCTCGTGGTTCGTCAGCTGCTTCACGCGCGCGATCGACTCGGCGGAGCACGTCCTCAAAGACGTGCTCGCGCGCAACGAGCTGGCCACCCGCGCGGCGCGAGCGGTCCTCAATGAACGGCAGAAGATGATGGTGGCGAAGCTGCTCGCTGGGCTCGACGGCAAGCTCACCGCAAAGCGCTGGGCTGCGATGACGAAGGCCTCGGTCGACTCTGCGCAGCGAGACCTCAAAGGGCTCGTCGAGCTCAAGCTGCTCGTGCAGAACCCGGGCGGCAGCAAGAACACCAGCTACGCGCTGGGAACCCGCAGTAAAGATGTATCGGTCCGCGGCGAGTAGGCGCATGTCCCACCTGGGGCGTTTGGACTTCGTTCGACACCTTGCGTTGAAATGTGCGCGGGCCGACACTCCCACCCGCCCCATGCGTACACACAACTCTCTGTCGTTCACCGCGGCGTTCGCTGCAGGTGTGCTCGGTGTGCTCGTTCTGACTGGCTGCGAGAAGCCGAAGATCGTCGCGGCCACCTGTCGCGCAGATGACGACTGCCAGGTCGGCTACCTCTGCGAAAACTACGAGTGTGTTCCACGCGAAGCGAAGGCGTGTGAGCTCGTGCTCGACGGCAACCCGATCCTCCAGCCGTCGCCGCACACGGTGGACTTCGGAACCGTCGACTCGCAGGCGGCGCTGCTGCAGACCGTCACGCTCCACAACATCGGCAACTGCACGCTGACGCTCTACGAAGCGACATTGAAGGACACGGGCATCGGCTACACGTGCGACCTCTGCGACACCACGTTCCCCAAGGAGATCTGGCCGGGCCGTTCGATCGACGTGACGCTCAGCTACACGCCGGGAATGGTGCGTGAGTCGGTCACCGAGCTGAACATTCTGAGCGACGACAAGGAGTACCCGACGCTGCGCATTCCGGTGAAGGCCAACTACATCGGCACACCGCAGCTGGTCGCTTCTCCGTCGCCGATCGACTTTGGCTACATCGCGCAGGGCCGGCTCGCGCGGCGCTCGGTGCAGCTGAGCAACCAGGGCACGGGAACGGCGCCCATCACCATCACCAACATCGCCCTCTCGCCTGCCGACACGATGGACTTTGCGCTCGTGCCGTCGATGACCTTGCCGCGCACGCTGCGCCCGGTGACCGTCGATCGCACGGCCGTCGAGGTGCTCGAGGTTCGCTACACGCCGCGCACCACGGCCGATCACGTCGCTGATCTCGTGGTCACCACCAGCAAGGGCACGTTCACGGTGCCGATGACGGGCACGTCTGCTTCGGCTCCGGCGATCTCGGTCTCTCCCACGATGATCGATCTCGGTGACGTCACGCTCGGCACGAGCACCTTCCGCACCATCACCATCAACAACATGGGTGGCGCTCCGCTGCAGAGCAAGATCACCTGGGGCGGCATGATGTTCACCACCGACTTCTCGACCAACCCGCAGCTCATCCCCGACGTGGTGCCCGGTCAGTACACCGAGGTGCAGGTGATGGTGACCGCGACGCGCGAGGGGTTGCTGCAGGCGATCTTGAACGTCGAGAGCAACGATCCCCAACGGCCGACGGTCGCGATTCCCGTGCAGGCGCGCGGCGTGCTCGGTGGCGGAGCCGAGGTCGTGAAGCTCGAGATGACCTTCGACAACGGCACCGACAACACCTTCGACTCCGACGTGCGCAACGTGGACATGGCGCTCGAGCACCCGTTCGGCTTCGTCTGCAACAAGCAGATGGCGATGCAGAACTGGGGCAACTACGGGCAGGCGTCGTGGTTGGCGTTCGCTCCGAAAGAAGAGCCGGAGCGCATCATCCTCGCGGACACCCACGTCGATGGGACGTACCGCGTGATGGTCAGCTACCAGCAAGACTGCGCCTCGGTGCCGACGGGTTTGCTCGCCGGCATCCTCGGCATCTCGGTCGAAGCGCTCGTTGGTTACTTGTCGGGCGGCCTCGTTCCGGTGAACGGTGAAGACGTCGCCGACATCATCCAGAACATCTGCCTCGACAAGAGCAGCACCGCGGTGAGCATCAAGGTCTACGTCAACGGCATGTTGACCGCGGAGAAGCAGGCTCAACTCGGCCGGAAGGGTGATTCGACGTACGCCCTCGATCTCGTGCGCGCCCAAGGCGTGTTCTCGGTGCCCTGATGAAGAGAGTTCTCGCGCTGTGCGCCGCGCTGACGTTCGGCGCGTGTGGCACCAACAACCCGATGAAGCCGACTGGGCCCGTGGTGCCGGCCTTCCGCGGTCTGCTCGCGACGCCTCCGCAGCTGGCGTTCACGTGCGTGATCCCCGGTTGCGACACCACGCTCACCGCGAAGATCCAGTCGAACGTGAACCGGCGCATCGCGATCAAGCGCATCGTGTTGTCGAAGGAGAACGGCGACTACACCATCACGCCTGATCAGAGCCCTCCGTTCATCCTCGGAGCGGCGAGCGACTTCGCGGTCGACGTGCGCTTCGCTCCGACGGAAGCGCCGCGCTCGGAAGCGCTGGAGATGTTGATCACCTACACCGATGCCTCGGCCGAAGAGAGCAGCGATCGCATCGAGGCCGGTGAGCTCAAGATTCCGCTCGTGAAGCGCCTCGTCGGAGAGCCGATCCTCGCGGTGAACCCCACCTCGCTGAACTTCGGCGTGGTCGCTCCGATGCAGCGCAAAGAGCTGACGGTCACCGTGAAGAACGTCGGCTTCGGCAACATCGCGATGGAAGTCGATCAGGCCGACTCGGGCACCAGCCTCATCAACGTCGGCTTGCCGCAGGCGGCGGCCCTGATTCCCGACGCGTCGGTGCCGGTGAAGATCGTCTTTGCTCCGACCATCGAGCAGTACCTGAAGACCGACGTCGAGCTGAGCTCGTCCACGCCCGGCGTCGATCCCGTCTACGTCACGGTCGAAGGCACCTCGTACAACTGGCCGCGCGTCACGCTGGAACCCGAAGAGACCGCGCTCGAGTTCGGAGAAATTCCCAAGGGCCAGCGGCGCAACGTCACCGTGCGGCTCGCGAACGTCGGTGGTCAGGCGCTCGCCGTGACTTCGATCAGCGCGATGGATCCCACCATGCGCGTCAGCGTGATGCCTGACGGCGGAGCGACCACGGGCATCATGCTCAACCCGCTGCAGCGTCTGCCGTTCGACGTGCAGATCAACGGCACCACGCCGGGCCCCATCGACATTCCGCTGCAGATCGTCTCGAACGATCCGGTGCGGCCGACGGTCGACATTCCCATTCGTGCGGTGATCACCGAGCCAAAGGTGCAGGCGACTCCGGCGATGCTCGACTGGGGCACCGTGCCCAACGGGTGGGTGGTGTCGAAGAGCATCGAGGTGCGCAACACCGGCTACGGCAAGCTGACCATTCGCGGCATCACCTTCGTCGGCGGCTCGTCGAAC
>JAEUJS010000660.1 GCA_016792935.1 Archangium sp.
TCACGTCCACGAAGTGTCGGCGATGCAATTCGAGATCCCCTCTCCCTCAAGGAGAGGGAGTGGGGAACGCGCAATGGCTGCGCGACGTGCGCAGGCAGCGCAGGGTTTTCTCCCTCACCCTCGCCCTCTCGCCGAGGCAGAGGGGAACCGCGTTTGCACCGACGCCGCCCATGACGACACGTGTGGTGATCATCGGAGGCGGCCCCGGCGGGACCTGCGCAGCGATGCTGCTCGCGTCGCGCGGCTTCGACGTCACGCTCGTCGAGAAGCGCGCCACGCTCGGCGGCCGCTCGGGAAGAATCGAAGTGGGTTCGTATCGCTTCGACGTCGGCTCGACGATGTTGATGATGCGCTTCGTCTTCGAAGAGCTCTTCGCGCTCGCGGGCCGCAACTTGCGCGACGAAGTGAAGCTCACCCCGCTCGACCCGATGTACCGCCTCGACTTCGGAACACGCGGTGCGCTCGACGTCTTCTCGGACACCACGCGCATGAAGGCCGAGCTCGAACGCTTCGCACCCGGCTCGTCTCCGGGTCTGGAGAAGTTCCTCTCACGCGAACGCGCGCGGCTCGAGCACCTCTACCCCGTGTTGCAGAAGAGCTACCCGCACCTCGGCGCGTTGGTGGATCCGCACGTCATCGCCGCGCTCCCCCACGTCGGGCTCGACAGCTCGCTGCACGACACCGCGCGCAGCTACTTCGACGACGAAGCGCTGCAGCTCGCGTTCTCGTTTCAGTCGGCGTACCTCGGCATGTCTCCGTGGAACTGCCCCGGCGGGTTCGGAATGGTGCCCTTCGTCGAGCACGCGTGGGGCATCGAGCACGTGCAGGGCGGACTCAGCGAGCTCTGCAACGCGATGGCGCGCGTGGCGCACGAGCACGGCGCGCGCATTCGCACCAACGCCGAGGCCGAGCGTCTCGTGTTGTCCGACGGCATCTGCACCGGCGTGCGACTGAAGAGCGGCGAAGTCCTCGGCTGCGACGACGTGGTCCTCGACGCCGACGGAGCCGAGGCGCTGCGACACCTCATCGAGAGCGACATCTCACTGCGCTTCTCGCACGCGCGGCTCGAGCACCTGCGCGAGTCGTGCTCGACGTTCATGCTCTACCTCGGCCTCGACTGCGAAGTGCCGCTGGCGCACCACACGTTCTTCTTCGCGCGCGACTACCGCGAAGAGATGCGGCGCGTGTTCGAAGCGATGACGCTCGACGACGACCTCTCGCTCTACGTGTGCAACGCGTCGAAGAGCGACCGCACACTCGCGCCCGAAGGCCACGCGTCGCTCTACGCGCTGGTGCTGACGCCCAACACGCGCGCGAAGCTCGATTGGACGCTCGAAGCGCCGCGCATGCGCGAGCGGGTGTTGCGGGTGCTGAAGGAACGCAGCGGCTTCGACGCGCGCGCGCACCTTCGCGCCGAGAAGCTGCTCACGCCCCACGACTGGGAGACGCAGTTCAACGTCTCACACGGAGCCGTCTTCGGCCCCGCGCATTCCATCTCGCAGCTGCTCGCGTTCCGCCTGCCGAACCAGCTGCCGTCACCAAAGAACGTGTTCCTCGCAGGAGGCGCGACGAATCCCGGCAGTGGTCTACCGACCATCGCCGAGTCCGCGCGCATCGCGAGTCGCTTGTTGTGTGAGCGGCACGGCGTGGCGTTTCCGCCGTCGGGTCCGCTCCCGGACTGATCAGCCGCGGAACGTCCAGTGCCAGTGCTCACCGCGCACGTCGTTCACGAAGCCGTACTGGCGGCCGTGCGCCTTGAGCCACTTGTACGCGCGCGTGTTGTAGCCGCCGGTGTTCAAGTCAGCCGACAGACCACCCTGGTGGTTGCTGTAGCCCGGGCGCGCCGCGAGATTTCCACGACCCGCGCGGTACGCCGCGTAGAGCTGGCGCTGCTGCGCCATGGTGCGGAAGCCGGACACGACCGAGAGGTTCACACCCGCGCGACGGGCCGCGGCCTTCATCTGATTGAAGCGCGCGGCGGCGTCAGCACGCAGGTACTTCCCGTTGCCGACCGGAGCGATCTGAATGCGTCGCGGAGAACCATTCACGTAGCCGAGCACCGAGCGACCACGCGGCGCGCTCGACGGACGCGAGACGCTGCTCGTGCCACCAGCCGGCGTCTTGCCGTCGTGCAGCAGCTTGCTCCACGTCCTGGGGCCGACGATGCCGTCGACGCCGAGGCGGTACTTCGACTGGTACGCGCGAACGGCGCGCTGCGTGCCGCGACCGAAGATGCCGTCGGTGGGGCCGGGGTTGAAGCCCGCCGCCTTGAGTTCCTTCTGCAATCGAACGACCTGGCTTCCACGAGAGTTGATTCGCAGGGACATGGTGGCCAGTTGTCGGATCAGACCACCTCTCCGATTTTGGGGACTGCTGTCAGCGCCCTTTTCATTTCGGAGGAATTTTCGCGGGCATTTCCGATGCGATTTCCTGCTGCGCCAGATTGAACGCGTTGACGTGGAGCGGGTTGCCGTCGCCCTTCGCGATGCTGAACGCGGCCAGCGCGCCCTCGCGATCTCTCGCACGCCACCGAGCGAGACCGAGCGCGTAGTGCAGCGACGTGTTCCACGCGGGGTGGGGCGACTTCACCGCGCGCTCGAGCAGCAGCCGCGCTTCGCCGTCACGTTTCGTCTCGCGGAGCAGGTCCGCCAGATTGATGAGCAGCGGCCCGAAGCGCGGCTCGACTTCGAGACCGCGGCGGAAGTGCGTCTCGGCCTGCCCGCGATCTCCGGTCAGGAGCGCGGCCATTCCGAGGTTGAGCCACGCCTCTCCACGGAAGGCGTTCGCGCGCTCGGCTTCATCCAGCTCGGCGCGCACCCTCGGTGGAATTTCGGCGATGCCCACCATCGCCCGCGCCGCACGCACGCGAATGGCTCGGCGCGCGTCACTCAGGAGCGGCTGCCCCAGCTTTCGATCGTACCGGGGCAACTCACGCAACGCCGTCGCGGCGCCGTAGCGAAGCCAGTCGTCGGGTGAAGCCATGGCCTCGTTCAACACCCTGGGGTCGGTCGTGGTCGCGAGCTCCGCCGCGCGTCGGAAGGACGAAGGCTTCAGCGTCGCTCCGTGGAAGAAATGATCTCTTCGCTCATTCACCGCGAGGAACGTCTTGCTCGGCATGTGACACGAAATGCACTGCTGCCCGCGCGCGTGCGGAGTGAACGCCTCGAGTCGATGACACTGCGCGCACAGCGCGTCACCTTCTGCACGGAGCCCACCCGAGTGCGGGTCGTGGCAGTTCGTGCAGCGAACTCCAGCGGCGTACATCGGGCTCATCAGGAAGGAGCCGAGCTCGAAGACCTCGTCGAGCGCTTCGCCATTCTCGCCGTAGAGACCCGGCTCCATCAGCGCGGGCTCGAAGCGATCGAAGTAGTTGCCGGTGAGCGCCCCATCGTCGGTGAGCGCGCGTCGTCGCGAGTGACAGCCGCCGCACGTGTCGACGTCGACCTCGTTGGGCGTCGAAGTCGCCTTCGCAATCGAAGCGTCGGGAGCAGGGAGCGCAAACCTGGTCCTCGACTCGCGCAGCGATCGCGCAAACCCACGCGCGAGCACGTCACTCTTCTTGCCGCCCGCCAACCACGCACGGTGCCCCGCCGCGTCGCCATGGCAGGCCTGGCAAGAAACTGAGAGTGACTCCCACTTGTTCGTGGCGACCACAAAACCCGTCGCGTGACAAGGCGCGCAGCTGCCGCTCCAGTTGAAGGCGGGCTCGGTCCACTCGGCGTTCGCGTTGGTGAGTTCGATGACGCCTCCGTCGCTGAGCTGCGCTCTTTGAGAGACCTGCCACCTTCCTTCGTGCTTCACGACGAACTGCTCGAGCGGCTCGACTCCGATGAAGAAGCCGCCGTCGGTCACGCCCTGCCCTCGCGCGTGATGCGATGAGTTCATTGCTGCGGCTTGATCAGCGTGGCAGGACGCGCATGGTGGCTCGCTCACTTCTGGGCTCGCTCGCTTGCACGACATGAACACGAGCAGTGCGCAGACCAGCCTCATCCTTCTCGTCCTGGCGGGGTGCGCTTCCACGGGCGGCGAGAAGTACCGCATTCGGCCCGATGAAGAACTCCTCGCGGGAAGAGCGGCGTGGCTCGCGGGTCCGAAGGTGCAGCCGAAGGAACGCCTCAACGTCGTGCTCATCGTCGCCGACGACCTCGGCCGCGCGGACACCTCGCTCTACCCCGAAGGCCGCATCGCCACGCCCAACCTCGACCAGCTCGCCAACGACGGAGTGCGCTTCGACAACGGCTACGTCACCGCCGCGCTCTGCTCTCCGTCGCGCGCGAGCTTGCTCACCGGCCGCTATCAACAACGCTTCGGTCACGAAGCCCAACCGCACGACCGCTACGCCCAATCAGGCCTCGAGTTCTTCTTCGCGCAGCTCTTCCTGAGCACCGACGACTGGAAGCTCCTCGAGCACCGCGCGCCCGACGCCGAAGACGTGCAGCGCCAGGGCATCCCGAAATCTGAATTGCTGCTGCCCGAGCTGCTCCATCGCGCGGGCTACGCGACCGGCATGTTCGGCAAGTGGCACCTCGGGTGGAACGAAGACTTCCAACCGCACCGCCGCGGCTTCGACGACTTCACCGGTTTCTACGAGGCGTATTCGCTCTATGCGGATCCACCGACGCGCGACGGCGTCATCAACCAACGACTCCCGGAATTCTCCGACCGCTTCATCTGGGAACGCGGGCGCACGAACATCTCGCAGTTCGTGCACAACGGAGCGCCCATCACCGACGACTCGTATTCAACCGATCGGTTTACGACCGACGCGGTGAAGTTCATCGACGCCCACAAGGACGAGCCGTTCTTCCTCTATCTGCCGTTTCAGAACCCGCACACGCCGTTCCAGGCGAAGCGCGAAGACTGGGACGCGTTCCCCGACGAGAAAGATCCGATTCGCCGCACGTACCTGGCGCTCATCCGCTCGCTCGACACGTCCATCGGTCGCGTGCTCGCCGCGTTGAAGGAGCGCGGCCTCGAAGAGAACACGCTCGTCATCTTCATCAGCGACAACGGCAGCGCGCTCTACACGCACGCCACCAGCAGCGCTCCCTTGCAGGGCGGAAAGTTCACGCTCTTCGAAGGAGGCATTCGCGTTCCCTTCGTCATGCGCTGGCCGAACAAGATTCCGAAGGGCGCGCGTTACGCCGAGCCGGTGAGCGCGGTCGATGTCGTGGCGACCATCGCGGCGGCGACAGAACTGCCGCTGCCGACCGACCGCACGTACGACGGGGTCGATCTGACGCCCTTCCTGCGCGGAGAGCAGACGAACGCACCGCACGAATCGCTGTTCTGGAGAGCCGGCTACACGAGCGCCATTCGCAGCGGACCGCTGAAGCTGATCAGAGATCAGCACTCGAACGTCACGTCGCTCTTCGACCTCGCAATCGACCCCGGAGAGCGCACCGACCTCTCCGCGCAACGCCCCGACGACGTGAAGCGACTGCTCAATCAGCTCGACGCGTGGAACGCGCAGTGTCGTGAGCCGCTGTGGCCCGCGGTGATGGACTACCGGTTCATCGCCAACGACGGGCGCGCGTATTGGTATCCCTTGTGATCAGAACGCTTCGAGGAAGTTGAAGTAGATCGCCCGCGAATCGCGACCGAAGCCGACGTCGAGCCGCACCGTCACGCGTTTGAGCAGCTCGACGCGCAAGCCAAAACCTGCGGCCGGCAAGACGCGCGTGAAATCCGGCAACGCAGTCGAACCCAGCACGCCCACCCCGCCCCAGCCCGCGACGCCGAGGTGCGACCACAGTGACTCTTCCGCGAACGGCAACATGAAGCGGTACTCGAGCAACGCCATCAGCCCCGTGCGGTCTCGATACTGACCCCACCGGTACGCGCGGAGATCGAACGGAGTGCCGACCTGCGAGAGCTCGCTCCACGGCACGTCGCCGAACGCGCTGCGGTACTTCACTTCCCACGCGAGCGTCGAGCCGCGCCGAAACAGCTGCACGTAGTGCCGGTAGTCGAACGAGACCGCGTGCCATTCGGTGTTCGCGCCCAGCGCGCGGCCGAAGCCCGACCACGTCAGCGAGAGCAACACGCCCTTCCACGCGTTGATGGGCACGTCGCGCGTGTCGAGCTGCAACGTGAGTCCGACGCCGGTGTTCAAGACAGTCGAGCCGTGTCGAGCGAAAGCGGGATCCGCCGCGACACCCGCGCTCACTTCACGCGCGACCGCCCCGCTGAGCTGCAGCACCACGCCGCCGTAGAGCGGACCCAGCACGCGCCGCAGCAACGTGGGCTCGACGTTCCACCACGTGCGCCGGAAGTACGTGGTCTCGCGCCCAATCGGCCGCGTGAAGCCGTTGGTGAAGCCGGTGCCGAAGAAATGATCAGGCTGATCTCGCACGTCGACGCCCGCGTTGATGCGCGTGTCGTCGTTCTGCAGAAACGTGACGAGTCGAGACTGGAAGAGGAACGCGCCGACCGTGCCCCCACCGAGCACCACGTTCAACGAGGAGCGCGGCAGCTCGGGGTGCGCCGCGTCTCCATTCCACGTCATCACCCCGCCCGCGTTGAGCAGGAAGCCCAGCTCAGGCGTGTACGCCGGAGCGACGACGGGGATGAGTTTGACGTCGGCGCCGGAGGTCTGTGCCAGCGCGATCAACGCGAGCGCGGTGAACACGGACGCGCGTTCTACACCGGAGGGAATTCGCGCCTTCAGTTCTCCGGAGCGTAGATGTCGCCGTCCTGAATGCTCTTGAGCGGCGTCGCGCTGCCCTTCTTGTAGATGGCGCCGTACGTGTTGTCGCCCGCGCCGTAGTCGATGACCGTGTAGAGCTGGCCGGTCTTCTTGTCCTTGAAGTCGCGCACCACGATCTCGCCCTGGTCCACCGCCTCGAACGCGTCCTTGAGCGTCTTCACGTCGGTGTACGACGACTGGTGGCACGCGGTGATGATCTGCCTGGCCAGCGTGGCGTCGATGCCGCTCGAGCTCGCGGTGAGGTCCTTGCGCGAGAGCTCGGTGGCCTTCTCCGTGAACTCCCAGAGAGTGCCTTCGTCGATCGCGCTGCGGCCCGCGGCCGCGGCCTTCAGCTCCGTCGCGAGCTTCACCGAGAGCTGGCCGGTGAGGCTCATCTTCTTCACCTCGGTGCTCGAGAGCCCGTTGTTGTCGAGGTCGTACTTCGCGATGAGCGTCTTGCGCGCGTAGGCCACCGCGCGATCCACGTCCTTGCTCGTCACCTGCGCGCCCGTCTTGAAGTCGCGGTGGTCGATGAACTTGAAGAACACGTCGGCCAACTTCTTCTCGGTGCCCGTCAGCGTCTTGAGCGCCTTCGTCATGTCGGCCTTGCTGGTGCGGCCGTCGCCTCCAGCGGCGTCGCGAATGCGCATGGCGGCGAGGTCGAGCGCGGCGTTCACATCGGCTTTGGCGATACGGGGCATGTCGTGTCCTTGGAGTGGAAGTGGTGACGCGAACCCAAGCGCGCCGTCGCCCCGAAAGAAAGACACGATTTCGTCACTCCGCTTTGATGCGTGCCGATGCTGCTTGCGCTCGCGCTCCTCAGCTCGACGGTGTTGGTGGCGAACGCCCCTGAAGGAGATGACTGGCTTGGTCCAGACAAGGCGCTCCACTTCTCGGTGAGCGCGGGCATCTCCGTCGCGGCCTACGGCGGAGCAATGCTCATCACCGACGACGTGCGCCTTCGCGTCGCGCTCTCGAGCGGAATCTCGCTGCTCGCCGGCACCGCCAAGGAGCTCGCTGACCTCGCGGGCCTCGGCACGCCGTCGTGGAAAGACTTCGCGTGGGACGTCATCGGCACCTTCACCGGCGTCGTCACTGCGTTGCTGCTCGACCAGCTGTTGATCAGTCCGCTCGCGCGCCTTCCCTTCTGGTGAGCCGAAGCGCGACACGCGCGTCGCGATCTGCAGAGTGACGCTCGCGTTCTCGCTCGGAACGCGTCGGGAAAAGCACGGCACGCCTCCTGCTAAGCCAGTCCGCGCTCATGGCCACCACCGCCCGCGCTCGGGAGTTCTTCTCGCCGCTGCCGCTCTTCGCCGTGGTGCTGTTGGTGCTCAACGACCACGTGTTCAAGGCCGCCTTCCACAACGCACTCACCGGCAAGGTGTCTGACTTCGCGGGCTGCTTCTTCCTGCCCCTCTTCGTGTCGGCGCTGCTCTCGTACGTTCCGCGGCTCGGCGATGAAGTGAAGCTGCGCGTGCTCATCGGGTGCGTGGCGACGCTCGGGCTCTTCGTGCCCATCAAGCTCTCGGCCGCCGCGGGCCTGCTGGTGTGCGCGGTGCTGCAGCACGTCTCGATTCCGCTCGGCATCGGCGCGCTGCACATCGTGGCCGACCCGACGGATCTCTTCGCGGTGCCAATGGTCGCGCTGTCGGCCCTCTACGCGTGGAAGGTGACTCGATGAAACGAATGCTGATTCTGCTGGGCACCGCGCTCGCGCTCGTCGCGACCTCGAACCCCAATGCCCGTCAGCCGGAACCCACGTGCACCTTCGCCACCGGTTCCTTCACCGTCAGCGGCTGCAGCTGGGACGGCGGGCTGCTCATCACCACCACTGACAGGACGCGGTGCGAGCTGAACTTCGAAGGCGCACTCCAGACCTCGGCCTTCGGCGTGCCCGACAGCGGCCGCTTCGAGTTCTCTGACGACAGCATCGACGCCGGGGCCGACGCCGGTTCACGCCTTTGTGCCGCGCAGGAATTCCCCGACGGTGGCTACGAGGTCATCTGCGATCGCTGTCCCACCACCGGCAACTGCCAACCCGACTGCACCGCGACGTTCACTCCATGAAAATCCGACCGCTGATCTCGATCGCCGTTCTCGGACTCACCACGCTCTCGCTCGTCGCCACGTCGCGCGCACGTGTCTGCGTCGCCGACGCGCGCAACGTGAGCGCCGTCACGACGTGTGGCCCTCAAGCGAACATCTCGCTGACCTCCGACACCGCGTGCAACGTCGCGGCGGCCGGAGCGGCCTTCGGTGGCCTTCCCCTCGCCGGCTTCATCCAGGGTTTCGGCGCCGAAGACGCGGGGCTCGACGTCGGCTTCGTGCTCAGCGAGAGCGACGGCGGCTCGAATCGCTCGTGCGACGCGAGGCCTGCAGATGGCGGCTGGGCGTTGACGTGCACCGATTGCCAAATCGGATCAGCCGACGGTGGCTGCGCCGAGACCTGCACCGGCACGCTGACTCCGCAGTAACTGCGCACGTTCGAACAGGCTGTGGAGTCGGCGCAGCAACTGCGCGACGTTCCGAGCGTGCGGGGCCTTTACTCGCCCGCGCGCCTGCGTCAGAAGGCCGCTCGCATGCTTCGCTTCGCGGCTGATTGGCGCACCCTGTTCTTCCTCTGTCTGTTTGCCGCGTTGGCGACGGGCGGGTGGTTGTTCGACCCGTCAGGTCCTCTGCTCGTCGCGTGGGTCATCGTCACGATGATCAGCTCGTGGATCTGCGCGGTCATCGCGCACAACACGGTGCACTGCCCGGTCTTCAAGAACCGCACGCTCAACAAGCTCTTCCAGGTGTGGGTGAGCCTCTCGTACGGCTTCCCGGTCAGCGAATACGTGCCCGGTCACAACCTCTCGCACCACAAGTTCACGCAAGAAGCCGAAGACGTGATGCGCACCACCAAGGTGAACTTCCGCATCAACGCGCTCAACTTCCTTCTCTTCTTCTTCGCGGTCGGCCCGGGCGTCACGGCGGGCAACTACAAGTACAAGAAGCTGATGAAGCAGCGGTTGCCGCAGTGGAACCGCCAGCTCCTCTACGAAATCATCGCCGTGTGGGGCGTGAAGGCCGTGCTCGTCGTGCTCGACTGGCGCAAGGCCGTGCTGTTCGTGATCCTCCCGCACCTCTTCGCCGTGTGGGGCATCACCACCGTCAACTACCTGCAGCACGACGGCTGCGACAAAGACTCGAAGGTGAACCACTCGCGCAACTTCGTCGGTGCGCTCTTCAACTGGTTCACGCTCAACAACGGGTACCACGGCATTCACCACGAGACGCCGGGCCTGCACTGGTCGCTGACGCCGCAAGCGCACAAAGAACGCTACGCCCCGACCATTCACCCCGCGCTCGAGCAGCCGTCGCTCGCCGTCTACATGTTCAAGGCGTTCATCTACCCGGGCAAGCGCGTCACGTACGACGGCAAGCCGATGGTCGTGAATCAGAAGGCTGACAACGACTGGGTGACCGCGACCGAAGCGACCGCTGCCGAAGAGCTCGGCGCCGTCGGCTCTGGCTCCTGATCAGGGACACCCCGGGTTCAGCGCGAAGTCGGGGTTGCCCGCGTTGCCCGCCGTGCGCTGCCACTTCGGCCACGGCGCCGTCGCCTCGAGCCGCGCGGAGTCGACGATGATGCCCGCCACCAAACCTCCCGCGCCCGCACCGATGGTCGCCACCACGTAGAGCGTTCCCGGTCGGCCCGGAGTCGTGCGGTTGCAGTCGAGCGTGGGGTGCGCGTACACGTTGAGCACGTTCCCGAAGGCGGTCGAGGCGCTCCAGCCCGTCGCGTTCGCGATGCCGTTGGGGCCCGCCTCGAACACGTACAGCGTCGCGTCGGTGCCGACAGCGTAGACGCGCGGCCCGGTGCCAACGACTGGAGAAGTCTGCACCGTCGCGGCTGCGGCCGGCGCCGCGACGCCGGTGCTCGTCGTGCCGAAGCTCGGCGTCAGGAAGTTGGTGCTCGTCGAGAGCAGATAGTTGGTGCTCGTGCTGCCGAGTGACTCGTTGGGCACGACGGCCACGCCCGTTCCCGCCGAGAGCGGATTGTTGAGGAGCACCGGCGCATTCGCCGCCACGCCCCACGCCGTTCCCGCCGCGGGCGTGAGCATGGCCGGCGACGGCAGCTGCGCCGCGAGCAACGGAATGCCCGTGTTGCGAGACCACGTGCCGTGCAGCACTGCGCCTCCGATGGCCAGGCCCGTCGGTGAGTTCGACCCCGTGCTCGGGCTCGAGCCACCGGCCGTCGGCACCGTGCCGAGGTTCACGAACTCGATGCTGCCGGTGTTGTTCTGGAAGTACGCGACGCTTCCGCGAATCACGATGTTGGTCGGGCTGCGCGGCAAGCCCACGCCAGGCACCGGCTGAGCGAACGTGGTGCCCGTCATCGACCCGACCGAGCCCGCGAGCGAGAAGTCGCAGAACGTGCCGTTGAGGTCCGTCGCGCCCTTCGAGAAGACGATGGTGGCACGCGCGACCATGCCTCCAGTCGAAACGCCGCCGTCGTAGAGCGCGATGGACGACCACGTCGCGCGGTCCAGCGAGTTGCAGCGCTGACCCATGCTGATGATGCCCGTGCCATCAGTGCTGTACGTGCGCAGCGCCGCGGACGGCATGCTGAGCGTGCCGAGATTCTCGGCGGCGATGACCTGTTCTCCGCTGCCGTTGCCTCCTGCGCTCGCGGTGACGGCGAGGCTCTGCACCGCGCCCGTCACGACCGGGAAGCCCAGGCGCAGCCCGCCGTTCGGATTGAACGAGTAGATGGCGCCCGTGCTGCTCGAGAACTCCGCGCCGACGAAGAGGTTGCCCTGCGAGTCGAGCGCGGGTGCGACGCGGAACTGTCCGTTGGCCATCACGCGCTGCACCCACCGCGTGCGCGTGACTGACGTCGAGGCGGTCGCGCTGCCGGGATTTCCAGCGACGTCACGCGCGATGGCCGAGAGGTTGAACGTGCCGTTGATGGCGTTGAGCAAGGGACCTGCCATGTCGAGGCGCACGCACACGTCGTTCACGCCGACGGGGAGTCCGCGCGCGGCGCAAATCAACCCGCTGCCGTCGATCATCTGCGGGAGCGGAGTGCCCCCCGTGCCGACCATGGTCAGCGCCACGCTCGGCAAATCGAGCGGCTCGCTGCTGCGCACCACCGCCGGCACGAATTGATCTCGCAAGAATGCGCCTGCATCTCCGCTGAAGGCCGGGAGCGAGATGCTCAACGTCGGCGCGACGCGATCCACCGTGAAGGTCGTCGAGTCACGCGGGCTCGGCATCCAGCCGCCGGTCGCGACATACGTCGCTTCGGTGTTCGGCAGCGTGAGGTTGACCGCGTACTCGGTGCCGCCATCACGCAGCAGCGAGACCGGCGCCATCGGGAACGTCGGAATGGTGAGCGGAATGCTCGTCAGCGAGGCCGGAGGATTTCCGCCGTCGGTCCGGGTCACCGCCGCCGCGAGGTAGATGCTGCTGGTCGTCAGGTTGAACTGCGAGCCCGGATTCGGTGACTTCATCAACACGCGGTACGCGTCGACGCACACGCCGCCGGTCATCGTTGGCTGGCATTCTTGTGGATCGACGCAGGTGATGAGGCAGCTCGGCAGACCGCCACCGCCGCCCGTGCCGCCGCCGACCATGCCGCCGCCGGTGCCGCCTCCGACCATCGCGCCGCCACCGCCAGTGCCGCCTCCGACCATCGCGCCACCGCCGGTGCCGCCTCCGACCATCGCGCCACCGCCGGTGCCGCCTCCGACCATCGCGCCGCCGCCGCCAGTTCCACCGCCGTTCGCGGCGCCACCGCCGTTCGCTGCTCCGCCACCGGTCGGGTCTCCACCGCCCGTGGGATCTCCGCCGCCCGTCGCAACACCGCCGCCCGTCGCCGCGCCTCCGCCCGTCGCACCACCGCCCGTCGCCGCACCACCGCCCGTCGCAACACCGCCGCCCGACGCTCCGCCGCCAGTCGCAGTGCCGCCGCCCGTCGCTCCGCCGCCCGTGCCGTTCGTCGACGCGTCAGGATCGAACACGCACAAGTTCAAGCTGGTGTCGCAGGTTCCACCGTTGAGGCAGTCGGAATCCTGGCTGCAGTTGCGCACGTTCAAACAACCACTCGCGAGCAACGCGCTGACGCCGAGCGCGGCGAGCTGCAGGCGCGAAAGATGATCAACCATTCGAGTCGACATCAGAAGCTCCCTCCCACTGCGAAGAGCGCACCATCAGCCGTCGGCGCGACGCCCGCCGTCACCGGCGCATTCGGAGCCAGCGCAATCATCAACGCGCCCGTCGCCGCCAACGCCACCCCCGCGGTCAACGCACCGAGCGCCGCGCCCTGCTGGCCACGCACCTCGTTCACGCGCCCCACGTCGTGGATGGACACGTTGCCGTTGCCGTCGGTGACGATGCTGCCCGAGGTCGCGAAGAGCACCACGCCCGTCACCGTCGCGGCGATGCCACCGGCGCCGATGACAGCGCCCGCGATGCGCAGCGGCGTGCCCGGGTTGCGCGGCTCCTCCGGCCGGTAGATGAGCGGAGGCGGAGAGAAGCCGCCCGGATTCTTCGCGTTGGCGTTCGCGTCGGACTCGAGCGGCTCGACCACCGCGGTGCCGTTGAGCACGTCGAAGAACTTCGTCGCCGCGCGGCCGAGCGCGTCGAGCACCGCCTCGCCGTTGCGCGGCACCGAGATGAGCGCCGACTTGAGCAGCTTGCCGTCTTCAGCGACCACGCGACCCTGAATGAGAAACGAGTCGTTGAGCGCCAGCTGCAGCGTGAAGTAGCCCGCGTTCTTCATGCCCGCGTTGGTCGCCACGCGCGCGAGCTGTGTGTCTTGCGTGAAGTCGGTGATGCGCGCCTTCTTCACCGCGTCTTCGGCCTCGGGGCGCAACGCGAGCGTGTAGCCACTCTTCTCGCGCGCCACGGCGAAGAACTTCTTCTGCAGCGACTCGACCGGTTCGGTGAGTGCGGGGTTCGGCTCGACGACCAGGTTCACGAACGCCGCGGTCTCGGCTGCGAACGCGGAAGACGACAGCAGCACCACGGACAAGAGGAGTGTGCGCATGTTTGGAGAGGGTGCGTCAGCGGGGCTTCGCTTGCGACTTCATCTTCTGGAGCAACGCCTCGGCCCGGGCGCAGTCGGCTGCCTTCTTCACCGACGACATCTCAGCATCGAACGCCTCGGGGTCTTCGAGCAACACGGCTGCCGCCTGGTACTTCTCGAGGTAGGCCTCGCGATTCCAACTGCAGGGTGGGAGCCGTGGAGGTGCTTTCACCACCTCTGCCTTTTTCACAGGCGTCAGTGGCCTCTTGCCCCCGGGAATCGACGGCAGGTCGGTGAGCTCATCGGGTGCGTCTTTGGGAGTCGTGTTCACCGCGACCGGCTCGACGACGGGTGGCGGCGGCTCGTTCTTCTTCTCGGCCGGAGGTGCCGGAGTCGTCTCCGGAACGGGCGGCGTTTCCTGCTCCGTCTTTCCTGAGGGAAGGACGAGCACGGCGATGATCAACCCGAGCACGACCGCGGCGAGTCCACCGATGGCCACCAGCGGCGGCCGACGCGCGGGTGGCGCGGTGAGCGAACCCGTGTCCACGAAGTCGGTCGGCATGCGATCGGTCGCTGCGGCGCGTTCGGGCCGCGAGCGAATCGGAGGCAGCTCGTCAGTCGACACCGCGCTCTTCTGAGCTGGCGTCACGCGTGACGAAATCTCGAGCGGCGGCATGTCGAGCTCGGTCGCACTGTCGTTCCCGCGCGCGACGACCGGAGCGGGCCGCAACATGCCAGTGCGCGTGCGACGCGTGCCGACCGGTTGCAGCTCTTCACTCGACACCGCAGTCACGGCCGCTCCGACGAACGTGCCGGCTTCGGCGAACGAGTTCTCGAGCTTGGTGAGCCGACGCGCGACTTCACTCGCGCTCGGCCGCTGCGCGACGACCTTCGACAACATCTGCTGCACGAGCTCGTCGAGGTCTTCGAGCAACGCCACGGTGCGCGCGTCGAGCTTGTTGCCGCGTTCCTCGAGGCGCTCGACGAGCGACGGCGCGGGGAGCTCGATGTGCATCTGCGCGAACTCGTGCGGCTCTCCGTCGAAGGGGAACGTACCGGTCAACATCAGGAAGAGCGTCACGCCCAGCGCGTAGATGTCGTTGCCGGGGTGCGCAGGTTCCTGCAGATAGAAGAGCTCGGGGCCGCAGTATTCCGGCGTGCCGAGCAACGTCGGAGGCGCCTTGCCTTCCTTGAGCGCGAGGCCGAAGTCGATGAGCTTGAGCCAGTCCACCAGGCGGCCGCTGCCGGTGTTGAGCGCGAGCATCACGTTCTCGGGCTTGATGTCGCGGTGCACGAGGTTGCGGCGGTGCACGGCGGTGAGCGCTTCGGCGACCGCGATGCCGATGCGAATGGCGTTGATGCGATCGATGCCCTTCTCGAGCAGGCCGCTCAAGCTCGAGCCGTCGAGGAACTCCATCACGATGCAGTCGTGCGCGGCGTCGTAGGCGAAGACGGTGACGACGTTCGGGTGGTGCAGGCTCGCCAGCAGCGCGGCTTCTTCCTGACCTGCGCCGGTCTGGCCCACGCGGAGCACTTTGACCACGACCTTCTGCGCGGTGAGCGTGACGTTCTCCGCGAGGTACACCGTTCCCATGCCTCCGGCGCCGAGGCGTTTCGTGACGCGGTAGTTGGTGGCGATGAGCGTTCCGGCCTCGAGTGGCCGGTCAGTCGCGGAAGCTGTCAACGGGCGTTGGTCGTGAAGGCGAGTGGCAGGAACCAGAAGAAGTCTGCCGCGTTTTTCGCGCGCTCGCCATGAAGCGACGCACTTCGCGAACTGCGCGCTGATCAGTGGAAGTCGACCTGGTACTCCATCATCGGGAAGAGCGTCTCGTGGCCGGCGAGCACTTCACGCGTGAGCCCCGAGAGGCCCGGCGTCTTGCGCAAGAGCGGCTTCAAGCCCGACGCCTCGACGGTCTGCTTGATGAGCGCCGTGCCGAGCGGCTGCAGCTGCAACTCGTCGTCGTCTTCGTTCGGAGCGAGCACTTCCTCGAGGAAGGTGCGCTTCCTGTCGAAGAGCTTGAGCGAGACGGTGTCTCCGGCGGGGATGCTCGCCTTGCTCTTCGCCACTTCGATGGCCTTCGCGAACCCGCCGAGCTCGTCGACGAGTCCGTTCTCCTTCGCTTGCGCGCCGAGCCAGGTGCGGCCCTGCGCGAGCTCCTGCATCTTCTCGATGTCCATCTTGCGGCCGGCCGCGGCGAGCGAGACGAAGCGGTTGTACGAGGCGAAGAGGTCGGTGTCCCAGCGCTTGGCCTCTTCCTCGGTGAACGCGCGCGCCCCGATGACCGCGTCGGCGTGCGCGCCGACCTTGAAGGTCTCGTTGTTGAGGCCGAGCTTCTCGTAGAAGCCGCCGAGGTTGGGGATGACGGTGTAGATGCCGATGCTGCCCGTGTACGTGGTGGGCTGCGCGACGATGGCGCTCGCATCCATCGAGACCCAGTACCCGCCCGAGGCGGCGACGTCGCTCATCGAGACGACGACCGGCTTCTTCTCGCGAGCGCGCGCGATTTCGCGGCGCACGTAGTCGCAGCCGAGGCCCGCTCCGCCCGGAGAATCGACGCGGAAGATGATGGCTTTGATCTCGTCGTCGTCGACCGCGCGGCGCAGTGACTTGATGAGCGGCTCGCTACCCTGGTTGCCGTCGCCGCCGCCGAAGGGATCATCGCTGCCCTTGCCGCTGACGATGAGGC
>JAEUJS010000610.1 GCA_016792935.1 Archangium sp.
ACCGTCGAGCGGGTCGCCGGTCTTGTTCTTGTCGCGTTTGGTGTTCTTCCCGCCCTTGTCTTCGCCGCGCCAGTCTTCCATGCCGTTGCGATTGTCGAGCGGGTCGGCCGATTTGGGCTGTTTGTCTGAGCCGTCGGACGACGTGTTGAGCAGGTGGTTGACCATGCGGCCGACTTCGCCACGCAGCTGACCGAACTCGTCACCCTGGAACGAGGCGCGCTTGATGGCGATGCGCTTGCCCGACTTGAGATCGAAGTAGGCCATCGTGAGCTCGGTGGTCTCTCCGTTCTGGCCGCCGTCGCGCAGCACGCCGATCACCGCGCGATCGAGCTTCAGCGACGAAGCGACCGAGGTCATCGTGGAGCCGCCCTTGTCCTTGAGCGCTTCACCGGCGAGGCGATCCATCAGCGCGTCGAAGGCCTTGTAGCCAGAGGTGGCGATGAGCTCCTGCGTGATCTCCTGATCTTCGGGAGTGACTTCCACCATCACGCCCAGCTGCTTGAAGCCCGGCCGCTCGACGCGCACGAGGTGCTTGCCGATGGGCAAGGTCTGCAACGTGATGGGCGAGAAGCCCTGCAGCTCACCGTTCAAGTACACGCGCGCGCCCGCCGGCTTGGTCTTCACCACCACGTTGCCGCGCAGCTGCGCGTTTCGGCCGGTCGCGACCTGCGCCTTCAACGACAGGAAGTTCTGCGCGTACCGCTTGCGGTCGAGCTCGAAGGTCGGGTTGAGCGCGAGGAGATCGAGGATCGCGATCTTCGACTCTTCGACGTCACCGCGGGCCTGCAGCACCGCTCCGTACATCGCGACTGCGTCACACAGGTTGCCGCAGTTCTTCATCGCAGCGACGGCGCGACCGTATTCCTTGATGGTCGCGCGCAGCTTGCGCTCGGCGTCTTCGTAGTTGCGCTCGTCGAACGACGCCTTGCTTTCCTTGTAGCCAGTCTCGGCGCGCTTCAACGACGCAGCGGCCTCTTCATCGGCCGCGATGCCGAAGAGATCGTCGGAAGTGCGCACCAGCACACCGGAGTACTCACCGAGCGCTTCGTTGGCGTAGCCCTCGACCTTGAGCGTGAGCGCCTCGGCCTCCTTGTCCATCGGGAGGATGAGCGCCGACACCCGCTTCTCAGACTTCTCGCCAGCGAACGCCGAGAAGGCGACGAGGGAGACCAGCAGCAGCGAGCGCTTCATAAAGAGACCTCTTTCAGACCTTCACGGCAGGCCCAGCACGACGTTGAACGGCCTGGGGCCCGAATTGTTCGCGGCTGCCACGCCGACTGCCGTTCCCGCTCCGACCGCCACCACGCCCACGGCCGTCCAGAACCACCACTGCTTGTACACGGGGCCCATGGCGCCCGGTTCCTCGCTCACGCCCGGCGTGTCATCGCCGCCCGACTTCCTGGCGGACGCGACCGCGGCGTTGCCGGGCTTGGCGATGAAGTCGGCGATCTTCTTTCCCGTCACCGACAGCTCTTCCGACGAGAGCGAGAGGCCGGCGACACGATTTCCGGTCTCGACGTCCCACACTTCGGCGGTGGTGCCGTCGGACATCACGAGGAAGCGCGCCTTGACGACCTCTCCCAGCTTCTTCGCGTTCGCCGGGAGCGCACCCTTCTGACCGACGCCCTTGCCGACCGCGTTCGTCGCGCCGTCACGCACTTCGGCGTAACCGGCGGCGGGCTTGAGCTCGGGCTTCACGTTGCCGCCGTCCTTCGAGACGTCGACGAACACGCCGACCTGCCCGTAGCCGGGCTTGGTGAGCGTGACGAGGTGACGGCCGGTGGGAACGGTGGCTCCCTCGGAGAAGGGCGTCTGGCCCATCTTCTTGCCGCGCAACGCGATCTCCGCGCCCGCAGGAGAAGAGTCGATGGCGAGCTTCGCGGTCGAGCGGCCGTTCACGTCGGAGAGCGCCTTGTCGAACGCCTTCTTGACGTCGTTGCCGTAGACCTGCGGGTCGCACGTCAGGTCGGGGTTGAACAGCAGGGCGCGCGCGAACTCTTCCTGCGCCTTCTTCGCCTGGCTCTTGCCTCCGTTCTGAATGGCGAGCACGGCGACGAAGAAGTGCGTGTCGGCGACCGACTTGCTGTCGGCGGCGTCGGGGTTCTTCACGTAGAACTCGAGCGCCTCGCTCCACTTCGCGGCGGCACCTTCGTAATCGAGATCGTCGTACAGCTGCTTGGCGGCGGCCATCAGCTTGGCGCCACCATCATCGGGCGCGGGCACGGGGAACTCGCCGGCCACGTCGACCAGCGGCACGTTGTTGCCTTCGAGGGCCTGGGTGAGCTCGGTCTCGGCTTTGGCGGCGGCACCTTCGTCAGGGGATGAGACGAAGACGGCGGCCTTGGAAGGAAGAAGCGGCTTCGCTGGCGCCGCAGCGGCCTTCGGAGGCGCCGCCAACACCAGAAGAACGAGAGGGAGCATTCGCGCGGCAGCCTACCCAACAAATTCGAAACGTCACGTCCGTCGTTTGACGGATGCGAGGGTGCAGATCGCAACGATCTCGCGCGGTTTCGTCGATGGCTCTGCGTTCATTTCTTGCCCGATCGATCGCGACTGGTAAGGTCCGCGCGATCAGGCCTGTAGCACTCGAAACAAGGCCCGCAACGACCCAAAACAACGAGGGATTTCGTGAGCGCTGCTGAACAATTGAACATGCCCGGGATCGCAGGTGGCGGAGGTGGCGGCAAGGGCAAGAAGCCGAAGCTCACCGCGACTGGTGGTGGCGGTGGAGGCGACCGGCAGATCAACCTCGCCGATGAAGCGCGTCGCCGGTACCTCAACTACGCGCTGTCGGTCATCACGTCGCGCGCGCTGCCCGATGTGCGCGACGGCTTGAAGCCGGTGCAGCGCCGCATCCTCTACGGGATGTGGAACGAGAACGTCACGGCCGACGCGAAGTACCGCAAGTGCGCGAACGTGGTCGGCACCGTGATGGGCCAGTTCCACCCGCACGGCGACTCGTCGATCTACGACGCGATGGTTCGGCTCGCGCAGGACTTCTCGCTGCGCTACCCGCTGGTCGACGGCCACGGAAACTTCGGCTCGCTCGACGGAGATCCCCCGGCGGCCATGCGTTACACCGAGGCGCGTCTCGCTCGGCTCGCCGATGAATTGCTCAACGAGCTGCAGCAGAAGACCGTCGAGTTCCGCCCGAACTACGACGGCACGAAACAGGAACCGACGGTTCTCCCATCGAAGGTTCCGCAGCTGTTGATGAACGGCACGACCGGAATCGCGGTCGGCATGGCGACCAACATTCCGCCGCACCACCTCGGTGAGTTGATCGAGGCGTGCATCGAGCTCATCAAGGACCCCAGGCTCGAGACCAAGGACCTGCTCAAGTTCGTGAAGGGTCCCGACTTCCCGACCGGCGGCCAGATCCTCAACAGCAAGAAGGAGCTGCGCGAGATCTACGAGACCGGTCAGGGCGCGGTGCGCATGCGCGGCGAGTGGAAGACCGAAGAGCGCGCGCGTGGCGGTCAGAACATCATCATCACGTCGATCCCCTACGCGGTGAACAAGGCGACGCTCGTCTCACGCATCGGAGAGATCATCCTCGAGCGCAAGCTGCCCACGCTGGTGGACGTGCGCGACGAGTCGACCGACGACGTGCGCATCGTCATGGAGCTCAAGCGCGATTCCGACGCTGAGCTGGTGATGACGTATTTGTTCAAGCACACGCCGCTGCAGCAGAACTTCAACGTCAACCTGACGGCGCTGGTGCCGACCGAGAACCCGGAGGTCGGAACTCCGAAGCGGCTCAACCTGCGCGACATGTTGTGGCACTTCCTCGAGTTCCGGCACGAGGTGGTGACGAAGCGGCTGCGCTTCCAGCTCGAGCAGATCAAGGCGCGCCTGCACATCCTCGAGGGCTTCGAGAAGGTCTACGACGCCCTCGACGAGATGATCAAAATCATCCGCAAGTCGGACGGCAAAGAAGACGCGGCGACGAAGTTGATCGCGCGCTTCAAGCTGTCCGACCTGCAGGCCGACGCGATCCTCGAGATGAAGCTGTACAAGCTCGCTCGCCTCGAGATCCTCGTCATCGAGAAGGAGCTCAAGGAGAAGCGCGCGGAGAGCAAGCGCCTCGCCGAGCTCTTGAAAGAAGACAAGGCCGGCATCAAGGCGCGCTGGAACATCGTGAAGGAAGAGCTGATCGAGGTCGGCAAGACCTACGAAGACAAGCGCCGCACGCGCGTCTCCGGCCCGGTGGAAGAGGTCGAGTACAACGAAGAGGCGTTCATCTCCGACGAAGACTGCCAGGTCGTCGTCACGCGCGATGGTTGGGTGAAGCGCGTTCGTGAGTTGAAGGATCCGACCAGCACGCGCATGCGTGAAGGCGACGAGGTGATGACGCTCGTCGAGGGTTCGCTCAAGTCGCTCATCGTCTTCTTCTCGTCGGCCGGTTCCGCGTACGTCACGCGCTTCAACGACGTGCCGGCTTCGACTGGTTACGGCGACCCGGTGCAGAAGCTCTTCAAGTTCGACGATCAGGAACGCGTCATCGGCGCTTTGTCGCTCGACCCCAGGTTGCCGATTCCGAACCAGATGGTCGGTGTCAGCAAGGACGGCTACGGCATGCGCTTCTCGCTCGAGCCGCACAAGGAAGCGTCGACTCGCTCGGGACGTCGCTTCGCGAAGGCGGGCAAGGAAGACGAGATCATCGGCGTCGCTCCGTGCACCGAGAAGGATCTGCTCGCGGTCGTCACCAGGAACACCAACGCGCTGGTCTGCAAGGTGAACGAGGTGAACGAGCTCGCGGGTCCAGGCCGTGGCGTGACGGTGATCAAGACGGCCGACGGCGACGGCGTGATGGCGTTCTTGTGCACCACCAAGAAGGACAAGGTGCTGACGCTCGAGACGCAGAAGGGCCGCACGTTGAAGCTGACGGTCGATGCCTACGAAGTCACCGGCCGCGGCGGAAAGGGCCGCGAGATGTCGAAGAAGGACACCATCAAGTCGGTTTCGCGCGAGCTGGAGATCGTGAAGCTGCCTGAGCCTCCGCCTGCAGCTGCTGCTCCCGGCAAGAAGCCCGAAGGCAAGGAAGGGAAGAAGTAAGCCATGGCCAAGAAATACGACGCGCAAGAGATCGAAGTTCTCGAAGGCCTCGAGCCGGTGCGCCAACGCCCCGGCATGTACATCGGCGGCACGGGCGCCGACGGCTACCACCACCTCTTGTGGGAGATCGTCGACAACTCGGTCGACGAGGTGATGAACGGCCACGCTTCGAAGATCGTGGTCACGCTCCACAAGAGCGGAACGAAGGCGACCGTGCTCGACGACGGTCGCGGCATCCCCGTCGACATGATGTCGAAGTACAAGAAGCCGGCGCTCGAGGTGATCCTCACCACGCTGCACTCCGGCGGAAAGTTCGGGAAGAAGAACTACACGCACTCCGGCGGTCTGCACGGCGTCGGTTCGTCGGTGGTGAACGCGCTCTCGACGGAACTCATCGCGCAGGTGAAGCGCGACGGGAAGCTGCACGAGATGACGTTCTCGCGCGGCAAGGCGAGCTCGAAGCTCAAGGCGATCGGCAATGCGCGTGGCACGGGCACCATCATCACCTTCACGCCCGACACCGAGATCTTCGGAGCGAAGCTCAAGTTCGACGCCGACCTCATCAAGGAGCGGCTGGAGTCGAAGAGCTACCTGCACAAGGGCGCGGAGATCACCTTCATCGACGAGACCCAGTCGCCGAAGGTCGAGCTGACGTTCAAACACGACGGCGGCATCGCGGAGTACATCCAGAAGCTGATCGTCGATCGCGCCAAGGGCATGGTCCCTCCCGGAGCGACGGCCTTCTACAAGTCGCACGAGAACGGCGTGAAGCTCGAGTTCGCGCTCGCGTGGAGCGAAGCCACTGACGAGTACGTGAAGAGCTACGTCAACGGCATCCCCACGAAGATGGGAGGCACGCACGAGAACGGGCTCAAGTCGGGCGTCGTCAAAGCGATGCGCAACTACATCGAGACGCACAACCTGACGCCCAAGGGCGTGACGCTCACCGCGGAAGACATTCGCGAGGGCATGGTGTGCGTGCTCTCCGCGTATGTCGTCGATCCGCAGTTCCAGGGTCAGACCAAGGAACGCCTCAACAACCCCGAGGTGCAGGGCCAGGTCGACAACGTGGTTCGGCCGACCGTTGAGAAGTGGCTCAACGACAACAAGTCGATCGCCGAGGCGGTCGTGGCGCGCATCATTCTCGCGGCGCGGGCGCGTGAGGCTTCGCGTGCGGCGAGCAACGCCATCAGCCGCAAGTCGGCGGTGAGCCACAAGCTGAACCTGCCGGGCAAGTTGGCTGACTGCGCTTCGACGGATCCTGACGAGAGCGAGTTGTTCATCGTCGAAGGTGACTCCGCAGGCGGCACGGCGAAGCAGGGCCGCGATCGCAAGACGCAGGCGATTCTTCCGCTGCGCGGCAAGGTGTTGAACGCGGAACAGGCTTCGAACGACAAGCTCGGCGGCAACAAGGAGCTCGGAGACATCGCCTCAGCGCTCGGCTGCGGGCTGGGGCCGGAGATCGATCTCTCGCGCCTTCGCTACGGGAAGATCTTCCTCTTGATGGATGCCGATGCCGACGGTCTGCACATCTCGACGTTGTTGCTGACGTTCTTCTACCGGCACATGCGGCCGTTGATCGCGAACGGGCACGTGTTCATCGCGCAGCCTCCGCTGTACCGCGTGGACATCGGCAAGGAGACGTTCTGGGCGCTCGACGATCAGCACCGCGATCAGATCGTGAAGGAAAAGGTGAAGGGCAACGCCAAGCCCAACGTGATGCGCTTCAAGGGCCTCGGTGAGATGGAAGCCACCGAGCTCAAGGAGACCACGCTCGATCGCAAGACGCGCATGTCGCTCAAGGTCGCGATCGACAACGAGCTCGAGACCGATCGCACCATCAACGAGCTGATGGGCAAGGATGTCGGCGCGCGCTTCAAATTCATCATGGAGAACGCGAAGGACGTCAAAGAGATCGACGCGTAGTGCGCGCTCCGTCGGCGTCGAGCTTCAAGAGCAAGCCGCTGCAGCCTCTCGTCGATCGGTGGATCGGCGACGAGCGCGTGGTGATCACCGGCTGCTCGGCGAAGTGCCGGTTGCGGAAAGCGAGAAGGTGACTCCGGAACGGGGAGTCCGTTCTCATCGAGAGCGGTGACGGTGATGGTCGAGGTCGCCGTACTGTTGGCGACGACGGCGCCGGGGCTCGCGACGACCGTGCGCGCTGACGACGGTCGGATGCCACAGCGATCGCGTCGAGAATGGGTGACGAGCGGTGAAGGCGCAGGTGCGTCGGCGTAGTCTGCGCGGCGCATGGGCTTCCTCGGCTCGCTGTTCGGAAAGAAGAAGGCCGATCCTCCGAAGGCCGAGGAAAAGCCGCCTCAGCCCCTTGGCCCTCCAGCCGAAGGCACGCGTCGCGTGTCGGTCGTGCGCTTCGAGAACGACTACCCACCGGGACTGAACTGGCGCGAGGTGGTGCTCGACGGGAGGAAGCACCGCGAGAGCTACGGCTTCACGAACACCAACACCGGGCAGGTTCGTGTTCACGAGCGATCGGGGCGCGCGTTCGAGACGGAAGACGAGGCGCTCGGCGCGTTCGATCGGCGCGGTCGCGAGCGCGGGAACTGGATGCGCGCCACGCAGTCGGTGCGAGACGTGCCGAACTCGAAGTGGAAGGGCACTCCGGCGCCTGCGGTGAACGCGGAACACGAGGCGGTGCTCGATGCAGCGCGAGGTGACGCGTTCGAGGCCGCGGGGCGCGTGTACGCCGACTGGCTGGTGTCGCAGAACGATCCTCGCGGCGAACTGGCGGCGCTGCTGCAGGCCGGAAAGAGCCCCGACGAGTTCCTCGCGGTGAACGGCGAAGCGCTCTTCGGTGACCTCGATGTCACGATCGGCGCCGAGATCTCACAGTTCGAGTGGCAAGGCGGTCTGCTGCGTGGAGCGGCGCTCAAGCGGCAATCCCTCGACTCCGAGTGGAACCTCGAAGCACTCTCCGCTGCGTTCCTGAAGCTGCCGGTGGCGCGCTTCGTGACGTCGCTGCGCTTCGGGCTCGAGAACTACGAAGGCGGCAACGACTGGGGAGCGACGCTCGGCGAAGTGGCTGCTTCTTCACGGGCGGGTGCGATTCGCTCGCTGGCTTTCGATTTCTACGATCGCGACGAGAGCGAAATCTCGTGGACCTCGGTGGGCGCACTCGGTGGCCGTTGGCACCAGTTCGCCTCGCTCGAGCGGCTCAAGGTGCGGGCGGGAGCCGGTGGATCGCTCGGCGAACTCAACCTGCCGACGCTGCGCGAATTCGTGCGCGAGTCGGGGAGCCTGAACGCCAACGAACTCGACGAGATCGTCACCGCGAAGTGGCCCAACCTCGAGCGCCTCGAGGTGTGGACCGGGCACCCCGGCTACGGCGGTGACTCGAACGTCGGTCAGTGGCGCGCGTTCTTCGCGTCTGGAGGCTTCCCTTCGAAGCTCAAGCACTTCGGGCTCGTGAACTGTCCGTACGTCATCGAGGCGTGGCCGATGTTGATCGATTCTCCCTTGCTCGCGCAGCTCGACTCGCTCGACCTCTCCCGCGGAGTGCTTGGTGACGACAACGTCGAGCTGTTGCTTCAGGCGGCTCCGAAGCTGAGCAAGCTGAAGTCGCTCGACCTCAACGAGAACGTCTTCAGCTGGGCGAGCGTGCAGCGCCTGCAGGCGGCGTTTCCCAACGCGCAGCTGCACGATCAGCGTGACGCCGAGCCCAACCGCTACGTGGCCGTGGGGGAGTGATGCGCCAGGTGCGCGTGGTTCGTTTCGAGCTCGTAGGCGGCGGCTGGCGCGAGCTGGTGCTCGATCGCACTAGGATCTCGGTGCGCGCTGGCTTCCACACGCAACTCACGTGGCGTGATCGACTCTCCTTCTCGAGCGAGGGCGCAGCGGCTGAACAATTCGACGCGATGTCGCGCGCTGATCCCGCCTGGCCCCACCGCACGGTCTCAGAGCGCGATGCGCCGAGATGGGACGGTCTCCAGCGAGGTGCTGCGAACGTCGAACTCGAAGCGGCGCTCGACGCCGCTGACGATCGCTCCTTTGGCGCGGCGGCTCGCGTCTACACGGACTGGCTCCTCACCATGGGCGATCCTCTCGGTGAACTCGCGGTGCACCTGCAGGGTGATGGCGCAGCGAAGAGCTTTCTGGCCGAGCACGGCGAGGCGTTCTTCGGAGAGCTCGACCTCGCGGTCGGCAAGACCATCAACGGACTCGAATGGCACGCCGGGCTTCTGAGGGCGGCCACGCTGCAGGGCTCCCTCGATGGCAACGGGCTCTCACTCGAGCAGCTCACCGAGCAGTTCCTGAACTTGCCCGTCGCGCGTTTTCTCGACCGGCTGCGGTTTGGTCCTGCCGTGCGCAGCATCTGGGACAACGACTGGAGCCTGACTGCCTCGGCTGTCGTGAAGTCTGCGCGCGCGCCGTTCCTGAGGGAGCTCCGGTTCGACGCCGCTCTCGCGGATGCGCGCGAGGAATTGCGCTGGGCGACTTTCGGTGACGCCTCAGACTGGTGGAAGCGGCTCCCGCGGCTCGAATGGCTGGTGCTCGCTGGCAATGACGGAGACGTCGGCGAAATCGATCTGCCCGCGCTGCAGCGCTTCGAGCGCGTCACTGGCGCGCTGAGCGCCGAGGAACTCAGCGCGCTCGCTCGAGCGAAGTGGCCTCGCCTCGAGCGTCTCGAGCTCAGCTGCGGGCGCACGCGCGATGGCGCGACGGCCACGGCCGACCAGTTTCGCCTGCTGCTCGACAACCCCATGCCGGGGCTGACGCACCTTTGCACTGACCGAGTGCGAGTTCACCGCGGCCGCGCTGCCGATGCTCGCCGAGTCGCGCGTGTTCTCGCAGTTGACGCGCCTCGATCTCTCGAATGGCTCGCTGGGAGACCTCGATGTCGATTTGGTGCTCAGCCTCGCGCCGAAGCTGAGCGGTCTGCGGCTCGACCTTTCGTTGAACCGATTCAGCGACGAGGCAGTGAGCGCCTTGCGCGATCAGTTGCCCGAGATCAGCGATTGGCAGCGACCTGCGGTCGAAGAGGACGACGAGTAGGACCTCAATCGCGATCGCGTCGCAGCCCGCGATGACGCATGCGGTGGAAGTGCTCCCGCACCAGCGGCTCGCGCAGCGCGAAGATCGCGTTCAATCCGAGCGGCACGCCGAGCAGCCACATCGAAGTGAACGGCAACATCGCGAGGATCGCTCCGGTGCGCACGGTGGAAGGCGCACCGAACTGCCGCAAGTGCACGCCGCCCATGATGATCAGCAGGCCGATGATCACCTGCGCGATGACGAACTCCACACCGACGATGTCCTTGCTCCACGGCACGAGCGAGAAGAGGTGGTGCGTCAGCGGCCGCACTGGCCCGCGCGTCTCGAGCCACATCGCCAGCGAAGCGCCGAAGTTGAGCACTGCGTACAAGATCAGCAGCGCTCCGCCTTGAGAGGTGCGGAGCCGCAGGAGCAGAGGAAGCTCTGCCTCAGAAGTGCCACGAGAGTCGGGCAAGAACGTTTGCTCCGTTCATCAGGTAGCCACCCTCGAACCCGAGTGCGAGCCCCTTGTAGATGACGACTCCCATGCCGACACCCACGTGAGGTCTGAACGGCTGTGGATTGAAGAGAAACGCGATGCCTCCGAGGATGTCGAAGTACAGACGGCTCACGTGAAAGCGGAAGTACGCGTCGACCGGAATGCCGAACTCGGGCGTGCCGCGGATGTTCAACATGATGCCGGGCCGCAGACCGACCGAGACCACCGAGCCGAGCCGAACCTGCAGCTTGAAGTGGAAGTCGAACTGCGCGGCGTTCTCGATGAACCAATAGCCGCCACCGAGATCGAGGCCGATCGAGAGGCGGTCAGCGCGAGCGGGCGTGGCCCACAACGCGAATCCGAGACCCAACAGCAAGGCGATGCGTCGCATGGGCTCCACCTCCGACCAGCTTAGGAGCGCGAACGATACGGCGTCGCCGTGCTCAGCCTCCATCACAAATCGACGTGCCAACGCAGCCGAGCGCCACGTTTCCGTAGGCACGCGAACAGAACGAGCTGTCGCTCAGGTACGACCACCCAACGAGCCCACCGTCGACGTAGTGGCACCGTTGTCCGCGGCCGATGTCAGGCCTGTCGGTGAGCGCCTCATTTGCGCACGTCACGGCGCGGTTGCGTCCGAGCGGACAGGTGAAGGACTGCTCTTGTTCCGCCCACGTCGGCGCGCAGCCGAAGGGCATCACCGTCGGATCACACACGCTCGGCTCACCCGTCGTGCATGTGCGGCCAGGGCAGATCAGATCGGGTTGGAAGGTCTCCGCGGGGAGCGCTCGGCAGGCTTCGATCGCGCCAGACACGCACCAGTCACCGTTGAGGAATTCGCGCCAGGCGACGAGTCCACCGTCTGCTTCGTACAAGCACGCACGCGTCTGGCCGTACACCAGCGTGCTGCTTCCACACGCCGTCGGGCCGTCCCCGACGCAGCCTTGCGTGGAGCACAAGAAGTCCATCGCAGCAGCGAATGAGCCAGCGCATCCCGTCGGACACGTTCCTGCTCCTGCGTCCGAAATCAGAATTGTCCCGGCGTCGGAAGTTGGTTGCGGCGCTGAGCAGCCAGCGACTCCACAGAGGAGCGAGACGACGGCAGCGCGCGCGTTCGACATGAACGTTCGACACCGCCGACCCAGTCGCAGGGACAACCTCAGGTCAGGTTCGGCAGCGGCCCGGTGCAGAACGCCGGATCACCGTACGTGGTGACGTTGCCGCCCATGCCGTTGACGATCGAGACGAGCAGATCGCAGTGCGAGTTGTGGTTCCACCGCACGTAGCGACCCATGCGGAAGCCAGCACCACCGCCCGCGAGCAGGAAAGGCATGTCGTCGTGCGCGTGCACGTTGCCGCGCGAAACGTCGGAGCCCCAGAAGATCAGCGTGTGATCGAGCGCCTTCGAACCATCCGCTTCCTGAATCGAGTCGAGCTCGGTCATCAGCGCCGCGAGAATTCCGGTCGTCCACGTGTCGCGCACCGCCACCTGCTGCCGCGCCATGTCCCCGTCGCTGTAGTGCGTGAGGTTGTGGATGTCGGCGTTGATGTTCAGGTGGGGCATCGTGATGTGGTTCATCGCGTCGGACCACATCACCGTCGCCACGCGCGTGAGATCGCAGCGGATCGCCAGCGTCAGCAGATCCATCTGAATGCGTGACACGGTCGGAATCTCGGCCTCGCGTTCGAAGTCGATCATCCCGGGATCGGTCGGCGCGGTGCACGTGCCCGGAGGCAACGTGGTGAGCCGCGTCTCCATCTCGCGCACCAGCGTGAGGTGTTGATCGAGGCGCGCCTGGTCGGACTTGCTGACGCCTTTCTTGAGCGCCGCGATCTGCGTCTGCACGGTGTCGAGCACGGAGCGGCGGCGCAGGCGCAGCTTCTCCATCTCGGTCGGCGGCATGCCGCTGTCCATGAACAGCGTGCGGAAGGTGAGGCGCGGGTCGTTCTGCGGAAGGAGCGGCTGGTTGGCGCCCTTGTACGAGACGACTCCGGCGACGTTGGGGAGCAGCGCATGTACGCCGAGCTGCAGCGACGGAATGCGCGTGTCGCTGCCGATGATCGGCACCAGCGTCTGATCGATCGAAGGACCGAGCGCGTACCCGGCGCGCGAGCCGTCGTTGCCGACGAACGTGCCCATGTCGAGCTTGGCGCCGGTGAGGAACGCGCCGACGCCGCGCTGGTGCTGCTCTCCAGCACCGGTCAGCGCGACCGACATGTCGATGCCGCCGGTGAAGAGCACCTTGCTCTTCCACGGCGCGAGCGACTGGTGAATCGGGCTGAGCGTGAAGTTGTTCTCGTCACCCGTCGGGAACCACTGCGGCGTGAAGACACCGTTGGGGTGGTACAGCCCGATGAAGCGCTTCTTGGGCATCGCCTGCGCACGCGCGGTGCGAGGAGCGAGCGCCTCGAGGAAGGGCAGGGCGACGACGATGCCGCCCGCTCCGCGAAGAACATTGCGTCGAGACAGTCGCGTCATGGCGACACCCTCCGCGCTTCGCGCGAAGACGGCTCCTGCGTCGCCGGTCGGGTTTGTCGCGGGCTCATGGCGCCATCTCCGGGTTGGCGTTCTGTCGGAAGGCGTCTGACTCGACGATGCCGAGCATCAGATCGCGGAAGTTGCCGCCCGACCTG